>JAPORT010000017.1:0-120480 GCA_026710085.1 Flavobacteriaceae bacterium
TTTAATTTTGGAGCCATTAAAATTTCAAAAGGTGCGTTTTTTAATAGCAGCTCCCAAAGAGCCACAAGCCAAGTGGATTCGTTCTTTTCGACAAATAGCCCCCCACATTCCTTTGGACGTTGGAGGTACATCGCCTTATCCAGACCACGTTCAGTGCATTATGGTATGGGGGAAACAGGGAATAGATTATTCAAAATTTAAAAATCTAAAATTGATTTATTCGATGGGAGCTGGTGCGGATCATATTGTATGGGATCCATCGGTTTCAAAAAAGATTCCAATTTGTCGTATCGTCGATCCGCAGATGGCTTTTTCAATGAGTAATTATATTGTCACAGCTGTTTTAAACTACCACCGGCATTGGTATGATTTTATTGAACTAAAAAAAGTAAAACAATGGAAGCAATATGATTACGATGAGCGAGAGTTAAGAATAGGGATTTTAGGTCTCGGTCATTTGGGGATGGATGCTGCTAAAAAACTGAGTATTTTGGGACATCAAGTGATGGGATATAGTTTGAGCCCCAAAAAAACCAGTTTTCCGACCTATAGTGGCCATCAATTGGATGCCTTTTTATCCCAAATCAATGTCTTGGTGTGTACGGTTCCACTGACTACCAAAACAAAAGGATTACTCAATATGGAGTTATTTAAAAAATTCAGAGAACCTACGTATTTGATCAATGTGGCTCGAGGAAAAATTCAAAAAGAAAAGGATATTCTCAAAGCCATTGACCAAGGGATTCTAACGGGAGCTTGTCTTGATGTTTTTGAAACAGAACCCTTACCATCAGATAGCCTTCTCTGGAACCATCATAAAATCATGATTACCCCACATAATGCCAGTTTTTCATTTCCAAAAGAAGGGGTCCATCAAGTCTTGGAAAATTTTCGAAGAGTCCGTGTCGGAGAACCATTATTGCATCAGGTTCACTCTAATCGAATGTATTAATAGCTTCTAAATTTTCATTTTGATTGATATTCGAATAGCCCAATCTGAAAAAGACCTTATTGGTATTAAGACTCTTTTGTCAGAAAATCATCACTCTAACCTTTCTAAAAAAGAACAATATTCAGAAGGGTTTATCACCATCAACTACTCTCTAGATGATTTAAAGGCATTGCATGAAATCGCTTCATCAGTCATTGCCGTCGACAACAACAAAGTCGTTGGCTATGCATTAGCAGCGACAAAACATTCCACAAGAATTCATCATATGCTCGACGATTTAATTCAATTTATCGAAAACACAAAGTATCAATCGATACAACTCAAAAAAGCTAAATATATCGTTGTGGGACAACTGTGCGTTTCTAAATCATATCGTCGACAGAAAATCGCTCAAAACATTTACAAAGGATTCCAGCGGAACTATCGTAGTCACTACGACTATTGTATTACTTCTGTCGATTTAAAAAATCAGGGATCTCTTAAAGCTCATCGATTACGAGGGTTTAAAGAAATTCAAACCACGCATTATAAAAGCAATTCCTATAGTGTTGTTCTATGGGATTGGAATGAGTCAAGAAAGAGATAGGAGGGGAATTAAAAATCTTAAATCAATATCGAATCGGCGCCCCAAATAAAAAACATAGAAGACTTAATCCATAAAAAATAATGATTCGAAAAAATAATTTTTCAGGATTCAATTGTCTCAAGTGCAAAGTATAACCGAGGGTGACTAAAAAAACAGCCAAAAAATTGACCGCCGGTTGCTCTAGAAGTACAAACCGTTGAACTGAGGAATTGAAAATTTCTGAAAACTTAAGTTGATTCCAAAGTTTATAATGGGGAGAGACAAAATAATGGATGGTTAATAGGGTTAGTTGTAAGTATGCTAGTACTAGAGAATATCGAACGATGGAGAAGTAATGTTTTGAAGGGTTTTTATTCTTATAAAGAAAGAAAATTCCTAGCATGATACTAAGTCCAAGCAATCCAATTAACAAATAGGTAATGATGAGTTGTGCAAACAAAAAGCTTTGATAAAACATCAGTCTCGTGGATTAATGATGAATTTTAAAAAACACAAAACGAGTGATATTGCAATTAGTTTCGGTGGTTTAATTTAAGATAAGTTATCTTGATATTTAGATTTTTTATTCCATTTTAGAGAATTGATGACGAGGACAGAATTAGAGTCACAAATCAAAGAATTACCTCATGAATGTGGGGTCTATCAGTTTTATGATCAAAAGAATAGGTTACTTTATGTGGGGAAGGCTAAAAACTTAAACAAAAGGGTCAAATCCTATTTTAAGACCAAGCATGATCATCGGAAAATCCAAATGATGGTGAGCCGAATCCATCGATTGGAAACGACGGTTGTTGAAACGGAGCTCGATGCGTTGCTACTAGAAAACAATTTGATCAAACAATATCAACCTCGTTATAATGTGATGCTCAAAGATGATAAAACCTATCCATGGCTTTGTATTAAAAAAGAACGTTTTCCAAGAGTTTTTTATACCCGAAAAAAAATCAAGGATGGTTCGGAATACTTTGGACCCTATCCAAATTTTAAGACGGTACGTACCTTAATGGATTTAACCAAGGCGTTATATCCACTCAGAACTTGTCATTATGATTTAAGCGAAGAAAAAATCTTTCAAAAAAAGTATAAAGTTTGTCTAGAATACCATATAGGGAATTGCAAAGGGCCTTGTGAAGCAAAATTTGAAGAAAATGACTATAATCAAAACATCCGGCAGGTTAGAAAAATTTTCAATGGAAATTTTAAGGATTCTTTAAGCGGTTTTAAAATACAGATGAAACAATATGCGGATAACGAAGAATTTGAAAGGGCTCAAGAGATTAAAGAAAAAATGGAAAGCCTTGAAGATTATCAAAAAAAATCCATGATTGTTCATCCGACAATCCACAATTTGGATGTTTATAGCATCCTTTCGGACCCTTCATACGCTTATGTCAATTATCTTCAAGTCAATCATGGTGCGATTGTTCGATGCCACACCATGGAAATCAAAAAAAAATTAGATGAGGATAACGCCACATTATTGACTTTGACGGTTATCGAACTGCGGCAGCGATTTGACCGTCAATCGAATCATATTATTGCTTCACATCCATTTGTTTTGGATGAAAAAACAATCATCAAGGTTCCTCAAAAAGGAGATAAAAAAAAACTGATCGAACTCTCTCTGAGAAATGCCAAATATTTTCGAATCGAACGATTCAAGCAAATGAAAATAACCGACCCTAGTCGTCATATCGATCGCATGATGCAACAGATGAAAAAAGATTTGCGACTCAAGGTGGAACCTCGTCATATCGAATGCTTTGATAACTCCAATATTCAAGGCACTCATCCCGTATCGGCCTGTGTGGTTTTTCGAAATGGGAAACCAAGTAAAAAAGAATACCGACATTACAATATTAAAACGGTCATGGGACCTGATGACTTTGCATCGATGGAAGAGGTGATTTTAAGACGTTATAAACGATTGGTAGAGGAAAATGCTTCATTACCAGCATTGATTATTGTGGATGGTGGAAAAGGACAACTGTCTTCTTGTTTGAAAAGTTTGGAAGTATTGGGTTTAAAAGACAAAATCACCGCTATTGGGATTGCTAAAAAATTAGAAGAAATATTTCTCCAAAATGATTCACAACCGCTTTATATCGATAAACGATCAGAAACGCTTCAAGTCATTCAAATGGCGCGTGATGAAGCGCATCGGTTCAGTTTAAACCACCATCGATCTAAAAGATCTAAAAGCAGTTTGTCTTCGAAGTTGGACTTCATCCCGGGTGTGGGTGAAAAAACCAAAACGAAATTGCTCGGAAAATTCAAATCTTTAAAACGAATTGAGACGGCTCCTTTAATTGAATTCCAAAAAATTTTAGGCCAACAAAGAGGTCAAAAAATATTTGAAGAAATTCAAAAATTAAGCGATAAGACACCAACGGAAAACTTATAAGTCAACCCCAATTTTATAGAGGTATCGAGTATCACTAATGCTTTTGGAGTCGACAATATCACGTCCATCAAAGATTTTTAATTCGTTTTTTGAACCATTGATGATTCGATTCCAATCAAGATCTTTGAATTCATCCCATTCGGTAACAATAGCAATCGCAGAAGCATCCTCTATAGCCTCTCGTAAACAAGAATGTATGGTTAAAGCTTTCATTTTTTGATTGAAATTGGAACCTGATTGTTCTAATTCACGGTGGTAGGATAGTAGATCGGCTTGTATTCTTTTTGAAGCAACCATGGGATCATAAACCGATAAAAGGAATCCCAATTCCAAAAGTTTGTAGCCTATTTTTATGGCCGGAGATTCTCGAGAGTCATTGGTATTTTTTTTAAAGGCCCAACCCAAAAGACATACGCTTTGTTCCGATCTTTTTACACTAGTGTCTTTTTCTAAATGTTCAATGATTAACTCGGTAAAACGGTGGGTTTGGTAGTGGTTGATGTGTATAATGCTTTCCCAATAATCGGCCACCTGATTCAATCCTAAAGTTTGACACATGTACACCAAGTTGAGGACATCTTTTTTAAAACAACTCCCTCCAAACGCTACCGAACACTTTAAAAACATTGGTCCAATTCGTTGGTCCATGCCAATGGCCTCGGCGACTTCATGGATGTTGGCTCCCGTCTTTTCACAAAGAGCACTGAGGGCATTGATTGAAGAAATTCTCTGCGCTAACATGGCATTAGAAGCTAATTTGGATAATTCTGCGGACCAAATATTTGAGGTGAGGATTTTTTCTTTGGGGATCCAACGCTGATAGATATTGACTAATTGTCTGATGGCTTGTTGACCTTTGGTTGTGGGATCTCCTCCAATAAGCACTCGATCAGAATAAAACAGATCTTCAATGGCGGTCCCTTCTGCTAGAAATTCAGGATTGGATAGGACTTCAAAGTGCACCGTTTGGTTTTGTTGTTTGAAGACGTCTTTAATTTTTTCAGCCGTTCTCACAGGAAGTGTTGACTTTTCGATAACGATTTTATCGGATTGAGCCACTTTCCCAATTCGCTTGGCACATTGTTCCACATAGGTTAGGTCCGCAGCCATTCCTTTTCCTTCACCGCTGGTTTTGGTGGGGGTATTCACGGCCATAAATATCATTTCTGATTTCAGGATAGCGTCATCAATATCACTGCTGAAAAACAGATTTTTTCCTCGTACCTTTTGGATGACTTCTTGGAGTCCTGGTTCATAAACTGGTAATAGAGATAAGTCTGGGGAATTCCATGCTTCTATTTTTTTTTGATTAATATCGACTACAGTAACTTTAATTTCTGGACACTTTAATGCAATGACTGCCATCGTAGGGCCCCCAACATAACCCGCACCAATACAACAAATATTTTTTATTGAATTCAAACCGTATGATATCTAAAAAGCAAAACTAAGAATAAGAGATATGGTTCATCAATGGAATTGTTCCTTTAATTTTTATTGGAAAATGATAAGTTTTCTGAGTTTTGCATAACCGAATAGGATCCTTTGATTTAGCAAAGTCTTCTTGCCAACTTAAAAAAACATGCAAAGAGGAAACAAACAAGAACTTCGAAGTTATTATAGTCATCAAAGATTTGTCTTATCAGACCAAAGACATGCCAAATATTCCGAAATGATAACCAACCAAACAAGATCTCTTAATGTATGGTCCTATCAGAATTATCATGTTTATCTGACTTCTGAAAATCCGAATCATAAAGAAGTGAAAACTTTTCAACTGATTGATCTATTGTGGAAAAAGAAAAAACAAGTATTTGTTCCAAAAGTCAATGGACAAGAATTAGAAATACATCCATTCTCTAAAAACACTTTATTGAGAAACAATCAATGGTTGATTCCGGAACCTACGGAGATAGATAAAGAAAATCCAGAAATACTTCAAGTTGCTTTTTTGCCTTTAATTGTGGCAGACCAAAGGGGGTACAGACTGGGTTATGGAAAAGGGTATTATGACCGATTTTTAAATCAATGCGTATCATCAATATTAAAAATTGGATTGGGGTTTTTTGCTCCGATTCAATCAATTGAAGATGTCCACTCTGCAGATCAAAAACTCAATTATTTGATTACTCCTAAGAAAATCTATGAATTTGATTGATTCAAGTACAACAGAAAACTGAAAAATAGGGAAGTTAAAATCATCGATGATTCGAATACAGATATTGTCAATCATCGGTTGGTTAGGGATAAAAACACGTTTCTACCATTTGATTTCTATGATGCTCGGATTTATTCTAGAGAAGTGGCACATTAGGGCGTCGACAAAACACCTAAAATGTGGGGTATCTCAATCTCATTCCTTGCGGTGTGGTGATAATCCTTTCTCGGTTCTTTATGATTCCGAAGAAACGGAATTAGTATAGTACGTATGAAGAATATACAGAAGTGATGCAATAGAAACTGCTCGATATTGAATTTTCTAATATGCGACGTCAACATTCCGATTCACCAAATCCTTATGTCGATGCCGTGATTTCATTCAGTATTGATGGAGCTTATGGTCTCAACTCAAAAATTAAATGGCATGTCTTCAATACTCAATTATCTATCCCAATCATTTTCAATTAAAATCATCCCCTCTCCCACTTTGGTGTGGGTTTTATTTCTTTCCAAATCCCTTTTTTTCTTTCAGATACTAGAAAAGGCGAACACGAAAAACATCATTGCAAGCCAGTCGATGATTCAAAGATGTTCGAGGTTTTTCGTATCTTTGAGTTTCAAGAAGAGAGCATGATTACAGAAAAAGAAAAAGAAATCATCATTCAAGAAATGGCCCCTTATGAACCAAAAGAAATTGGTGTTTTTGAGAATAACACTGAATCGATGAGAATATTATATTCTTTAAACAAGCCTTGTGGTTGGGATTTTATTGAATTATGGAACAATTTAGAGGAAAAGTTACGTAAAAAAATTGATTTTATTGAACTAAGCGAAGTCTCGATACAACGCCATTATCTACAAAAACAAATCGCGGAGAATAAAGAAATGTTTTATTACCATGACCCGATTAGAGAACGATCTGAGAATACTACACATCGTCCAAGATGAAATTCATTCTATTTTCAATCATCTTTCATCACATAATGCATACCAAGATTTTGAAAAAGATTACCTAGTTCAATGCGTTTGCTACAAAAGTATCGTGTTTATTGGAAATGCACTCAAAGACATCTCTGAAGATTTAAGGTTGGAACACCCGCATATTCCATGGCATAAAGCGATTGGATTAAGAGATAAGTTAGCTCATCTTTATGAAGAATTGAAAGTGAATATTATTTGGGATACGGTTCAAATGGATTATCCACGGTTAACATCTCAAATAACACAACTCATGAAGGACATCTCCAATAGATAGAGAGTCCCCTCCGAATAAAACATCAGAACCATCCAACATCATACGATAATACTCTAAAATTTCTGGACATTGATTCATCACTTCATAACAGCCTGAAATATCATGTCTTTGGTAGATGAATGGAAATTGAAACCCTGGACTTCGGTCTGATGATTGGTTCTTTATTTTTGAAAACATCCGCAGAACTGATCTGAATCCGAAATGCCATGATTTAAAAGTTAAGAATATTCTAAAGATTTTAAATTTGTAGTAGTGCTAGTTCAATACGACACAATTGAAAGAGTGTTTAAATCTGATGTCCAAAACTTAGACACTCCTTACCGAACAAAATTACAATAAGACAGCAAGTCCAAGCTATCCTTTTAGTTCGAGAAATTGGACTAAAATCAGTAAAGTATCTAACTATATTGATCGTGTCTTTCTCAAAACAAAAGGCTTGTGATAATGTTTATTTTAGCCTCCATCTTTCAACAATAATGTATGAATGAAAATAGTTACAAACGCTGGAATAATATCTGGGGTTGGTCTATTTTCATTATTGCTCTGATTACATTTGGGTTGACTGTTGAACCCACTTCAAGTTTTTGGGATGCCAGTGAATACATATCCACTGCAGCAAAACTCCAAGTAGGACACCCTCCGGGGGCACCATTTTTTCAGATGGTGGGAGCCTTTTTTGCAACCTTTGCTTCAAGTCCAGAAAAAGTTGCCCTAATGGTCAACTTTATGTCGGTCATTTCAAGTGCATTTACTGTACTTTTTATGTTTTGGACAACCACTATTCTGCTTAGAAAATTACCTGCTTTTACATCTTTAAAAAGTATTGCATCAAAAATCTCTTTTTGGGGTAGTGCTACTGCTGGATCGTTAGCCTTTTGTTTTTCGGATAGTTTTTGGTTTAATGCTGTAGAAGCTGAAGTGTATGCCATGGCCATGTGTTTTCTAGCCACCTTGTTTTGGCTGGCTTTGCGATGGGAAAAAGATATGTTCAAACCCAATGGTAATAAGTGGTTGGTATTGATGTCGCTAGTGATTGGTTTCTCTTTTGGAGTTCATTTTATGGCTTTGTTAGCCATCCCCACCATTGGTATGGTATATTATTTCAAAAACTTTTCTAAAACCACCGTTAAAGGGTTTTTATTAGCCAATGTGATTTCCATAGCCATCTTATTATTCATTTTTAAATTATTACTTCCCAATACACTCGCCTTTTTTGGAAAAACGGAAGTGTTTTTTGTTAATACTTTGAGCCTCCCCTTTAATAGTGGGACCATTTTTGCCGGTCTACTGATTGTCTTGGTTTTTGTGTTAGCACTCAGTATGACAGCAAAAAGAAATTGGGTGCATTTGAATACGACCTTTTTGTGTGTCTTGTTTCTGTTCATTGGATTTTCATCATGGATGATGCTTCCCATTCGAGCCAATGCCAATACGGTGATCAATCAAAATAATCCTTCGGATGCACGTACTCTATTAGCTTACTACAGAATGGAACAATATCCGGATACATATCTTTTTTATGGCCCCATGTTTTCAGATATGTATGCTGGTCAAGATCCAATCAAACCATTTCGAGATGATAAACCCAAGTATGAAAAAGATCTTGAAAACAAGAGATATGTCGTGGTCAATAATTGGGAGGGAGCTCGAATCAATAGCCATTCAGACCATAAAGGACTGCTTCCTAGACTTTGGAGCACACAGAATGCAGCCAACTACATGAATTTTATTGGTCCACTTGATTTTTCTTTATTACCCGAATATAGCACTAGTCAACAACTACGAAATATTATAGGTGATTTTCAGCTTCGAGGGCAACAAGGGTTATTGACAGGAGAAGATTATGATGATTTTTTTAGGTCTTATGGAAGGTATTTGGAAATATCAAAACCCACACTAATTGATAATCTAGCCTTTCTGCTCAATTTCCAAATGGGCTATATGTACTGGCGTTATTTTATGTGGAATTTTACAGGGCGTCAAAATGACATCCAAGGAGACTATTCCATTTTAAATGGGAATTGGATTAGTGGGATCTCATTCATCGATAAAGTCAGACTAGGAAACCAATCGGCATTAGATCAAGATGCCTTGAATAATAAAGCTCGCAACACCTATTATTTTTTACCTCTTCTGCTTGGGATATTGGGGTTTATTTTTCTTTATAATCAAGACAAAAAAACCTTTTGGAAACTATTATTGTTGTTTTTATTTACGGGACTGGCACTCAAAGTGTATTTAAATGAACGTCCTTTCGAACCTAGAGAACGGGATTATGCCTTGGTTGGATCTTTTTATGTGTTTTCCATTGGCATCAGTTTGGGAGTGTACTACTTAACGGAATTATGGCATCGCTTCAAGCCGCATTTGATGCGACCATTGATGGTCTTGATCTCTTTATGTGTTCCAGCACTCATGTTTGCAGAAAACTGGGATGATCACGACCGTTCCAATCGCTACACAGCCCAATCAATGTCCAAAACTTATTTGAAATCACTTCAACAAGACGCGGGTGCCATGATCTTTACGATTGGGGATAATGATACTTTTTCACTTTGGTATGCTCAAGAAATTGAAGGCATTCGAACCGATGTTCGAACAATCAATACCTCATTACTGGCTACCTATTGGTACATCGATCAAATGAAAAGGAAAACTTATGAAAGTGATCCCATTCCTTCTCAATTGACTCATGAACAATATACCTATGGCACTCGAGAGTACGTTCGATTTCACCCGGTTAATGATACCATACGCTGGGACATCAAAGACTTTGTCAATTGGATATCAAGTGATCACCCTAAAACGAAATACCGTCATGTGTTAGAAGAAATGGAGCCCGACTTTTCGTACTTACCATTGAGTCAGCAAGAAATGATATACTACCCCACCAATAAAATTCGAGTCCCCGTTAATAAAGAAAATGTTTTAAAATATGGGATTGTTAGACCTGAAAATGAATCTGAAATTGTTTCATATATCGATATTGATTTACCAACTTCTGGGCTTACTAAAAATCAGGTGATGATGTTGGATATTTTGGCCAATAATGATTGGAAAAGACCCATTTATTTTACTGGAGGAAGTTTTGAAGCTTCCGAGTACATTTGGATGAAGGAGTATCTCGAATTAGAAGGGATGGTGTATAAATTAGTTCCGATCAAAACACCATTAGATCCGTCCAATCCATATTTAATGGGTCAAATCGATTCAGAAAAAATGCATTCCATTGTCATGCAATGGGAATGGGGAAATTCAGAAGATCCCAAGATCTATCATGACCCCGAAACGCGTAAAAACAGCATCACTTATAGAAGTCATATTGCACGTCTTGCAGATCAATTAGTTCAAGAAGAACAATTTGATAAAGCCCAAGAGGTTATTGAATTGGCATTAAAAAAAATGCCTATTGATTTTTTTGGTTATTACTCCTTATTACATCCTTTTATAGACACTTTTTACAAAATTGGCAAACCCCAAAAGGCTAGGGACTTATTTGAAAAAATTTCTGAAAAATATGCCGATCGATTGGCTTATTTCAGTTCATTATCGTTTAATCGACAGAATATGATTCTTTCGGAAATTTTAACTGAAATCGAAAGATATCGAACCGGTTTGAGAACCATTTTTGAGAATGCAGATATTGAGAAATACGAATCCTATATAGATCAATTTATCCAAAGCACGACCCCATTTACCGACCTATATGGAGCATATGAGTTCTACACCCCCATGTCCGAATTTGTCGATGCCTATTACCAAAGTGGGGCCATCCAAAAAGCTCAAGAAATCGCACTCAAGATCGCACAACAATACGCTTCGAGAGCAGAAGTTTATACGCGTATTCCTGATGAAAGTTTTGAATTATACATTAATCAACTGACAGATATTCTTGCTAGGTATAGTAATCTGGTCGATATGATAGAGGCTAATGATACTACTGAATTTCAAAGTCAAATATTAGAGAGCTTTAATCAAACCATGAGTTTATTTGATATTGATGTAGAAGATTTATAATTGGTTTGTTTCTATTGTTCCGTAAAAAGGAGCACAAACAAAAAACTAACTACACTTTTTTATATCTTTCTAGCCTTTGCAAAAAATCATACACAATTTGCAATCTTCCATAGTCAATGACGACTTCTTTAGCCCCCTCTTTCTTTAATCTTGTTTGAATTGCCCTAATGGTACTAATTTCATTACCATTCAGTCTTTGTGTTATCATTCCAAGTTCTATTTTCTCTTCCCATTCTGCATCAGTGATTGAAGACAACGTATAGTAAATCTTAGAAAGGTCAATTACTTGATCATTCTCAATTCTGCTAAAATCTCTAATACTTTCAAAATCTATGCTTTTGTCATTTAGGTAATTGATAATATCTATACCACGTCTTATTTCAGTTGGAGTCAAACCCTTTTTAGAAATATATTTTTCAGAAATACTTTTGGATATGCTTTCCTTAGACTCGGATAAAAATTTCTGTCGAACATTCCAAGCACATAAACCATCCCAAAATTTAGTTCCTAGTGATAGGATTTTCTCTAAACTATCAAAATTCTTAAGTTTGAGTAAATCGTCTTTGTCTAAACTACTTCTTTGCTTTTTCTTTTCAGCAGTGGTGGAATAGTTGCCTAGCACGCGCATATCGAATGGATGATTATCAATTGTTTTGAGCAATCTATTCCATGTTTCTTTTCTTTTGGCAGCTTCAGAAACTAATGGAACATTTAATGACTCAAAAAAGCGATAAACGTATTTCAACCCTTTTTTTATCTCTTCTTGGAAATCTTCTTCAATAATTTGTTTTTTCCAAATCAATCCAAGATCTATCAAATTACTTGTTAGGTGATGTAAAAAAGACAAAGTGTACGTGACTGTATATGACTTGATTAATGTGTCTCCAATTGGATTTTGATTTTTTCTTCCAAATAACTTATCAGCTGTTTTGAATAGTATCGCATTTGCAATGAGGTCTTCCCAATAAATGCGTCCAGGTTTTTTTCTAGCAGAAAATTCCTTTTCAACCCCTTTCATGAATGTTATGTAATTTTTTTGACTTCCCCTTGAAACTTCATATGGAAAAAGATTCCAAATATTCATAAACTTGGCAACTTGGGATTTAATAATGATTTGATCTCTTGGGAATTTGACGGTAAAAGCATTTTTGGTGCTTTTTGTGGGGCACTTATTTAATTCTTCTCTATATTGACCTCGAACTCTTTCAAAAAACCAAAGGGTCAGTTTGTTTGGATCATCCATACTTTGAGCATATGTAATTTTAGATAACTCCTCAAGTCTCTGAAGGAATGGACTATTTGAAGAAAGGTCAAGTTCAGAAACTTTATTTTGACTATTAGCGAATCTTGCTATTTTGGGTACCATCTCGTTTTTCTTGTCTTCATCCTTGATAACCGTGAGTTTTAATTGTACAAGTACTTTCGACAAATCAACCTTATCCTTGTTATTCTTTTGTGTATAAAAAAGAGAAGCTGTCGTTTGTCCCCCATTGACTATTTGAAAATCTTTTATTCCGATGATATACA
Source organism: Flavobacteriaceae bacterium (assembly GCA_026710085.1). Lineage (GTDB taxonomy): Bacteria > Bacteroidota > Bacteroidia > Flavobacteriales > Flavobacteriaceae > Bin25. The sequence goes on from JAPORT010000017.1 coordinate 12,902, forward strand.
GTTGACCATTTTCCCCCTTTTCAGTTTTAACTTCTTGAGCACTAGTTGCTAAACCATTGTTGTAGGTTAAAAACATTTCTGGCTCGCGTAAAATGGTGTCTCGTATTCCTCGATTGATTTTTCCTGTTTGTTGTAAAAAGGCTCTTACATTGCTCTCAAGCAACCTTGGTCCGTAATTGTGGTATAGATTAGACAAAACGTTCCCCTTCATAATAGCCAAATAACATTCATACAAATCATTTTTCAAAGGCATTTGGAGACAAGGGATCTTTACTTGCATATCCTTTAAAAAATCTATTTCTATAGGTTCTCGATTGTGTTTTGATTGCGAAAGTCTTAGCAAGCGCTCAATATCCCAAACGTGAAAAATGATAGTTAAATCACCAAATCCATTAATTGTGAAACTTTTTGGTGGATTATGTCTAATAATTCCATTAGAAAGGATAAAGATATTTGCGCGTGAGAGTTCTTTACGAGAATTTCGTATTAATTTGGATAACCCATAGGCCTCGTTTGACTCTTCTATTTCATCAGTCAAATGTCCTTTTAATGAATCCTCAAGAAAACAAGAAGGCCACTTAATCAAGTTTTCAAATTCTGGTTTAAGTAAATGAAAAGGCTCTAAACTTTCCTTGTAATGAGTAATAAATAGATCTATAGTTTCGTACCCCACACCATCGTAGGCTTTACCATCAAAACCCTCCTCAACAGCATATCCGTTGATTTTGCATTCTATTTTTTCCCATCTATTTTCTCTTTCATAATAACATATCCTCGTTGCATTTGTTTCTTCTGCTTCACTGAGAATCTCCAAGATATGCTCTGAGAATATCTGTTCTTTAGTCGCTCCTTCTTCAGCAGAAAAAGCCAAAGAGTTCACTTCATGGTGTATTTCTTTTTGATACTTAGCAAGCTCGAAATCGATATGTTTCATTTGACGGATTTGTGTGTATCAAGAAATGCCAAAGCTAGATATGTATTTATTTCGAATTGAGAGCAACTACTCATATTTATTTTGTACCTCACACTATGGATAGTCTCATCGTTAATCAAAGGATTAATGAGTAAAGGAAATCCATGACCAATTTTGTAGTAAGTCGCTTGTTTTATTGAGAAATTTGTTTGATTGTAATGATTAAACGCAATTTTTTCAGTAATTCCCAAAAACGCAAGTTTTTGTTTAAACTCATCCATTAAACCAAAATCATACATCAACAGTTCTTGTATTTCATTGATGATTTGATAGATTGTGTTTTCACTTCCCTCGGACTCATTGAGAAGGATAACAGACAGATAGAGATTTTCTAGCACGGTATAGTCTAGTTGAAATTCATTGGATATTGATATTGATGTGCTCCCTATCAATTGAGTCTTAACTTCCAAAGCGTTATTTTCAAATAAAAAATCTTGTCTTAATCCTTCAGTGCCAACCCAGCTTTTGATTGCTTTTGCAGGATTTTTTCCTTCATCTAGCAATGTTTTTAAAGCATAAAGTTCTCCATATAGGCCTCTTTGCTTTTCTCTAGATAGTAATCCATTAGGCACTTTTTCAAATAACCGTTGCCAATAGTCGATTCTCTTATTTATGGCAAACAACCCTTCAAGTTCATCATTGCCAACTGAATCAAGTCTTTTGAGTAAATCCTCAATAAATAACGTAAAAACTCCATCTAAATCTTCATCTGCTAAAAGAATAATAAAACTTCTTTGCTCAGAATCATGTTTGGGTATTGTATACATATCCACTCCCCTAAACTTTCTTTGATTATCACTTTCAGTTTGAACTTCTTTCGGAATGTCACACTGAAACATTTTACTATTGGTATGACCAACAAAACCAATAAAACAATGCATTTTACCAACTGATTTTACATGTTGTTTTGGCACATTTCTGTTAGTCTGAGATTTTAATCGAGACCAAATGTCACTGAGATTAATTTTCATATTCACTCCTATCGTCATCTTCTTGAGATATATTTTCGAAATCTTCACACAATGGTCTAGCCGCATATTCCACAACCTCCTCATTTTCTAGTTGTGGAAAAATCAGTCCAAAACCTATGATTGGAATGTTAGGATTGAGACTTTCGCTGATTCTAGAGTCAATTGGTAAAATAGCAAGAAGTGGTTGATTCAATCTTTTTCTTGTTTTGATTATTTGATCTTCTTTTTTAGCATCAATATCTAAGTCAATCTTTCGATCATTAGGTCCTAAGATGGCGTTTTTATTTCCTTTAACAAATAATTTACCGTTTCTTATACACAATTTTCGATATGGAATTCCGCCATTTTTTTTACCACCATTCCATTCAAATAAAACTTTTTGAGTTGGCAAAGGAATCTTTTCCTTTTTAATCATTGTATGTTTTTTTGAGGTTAAGATTAAAGCTACGGGCCATGATTTTAGATTACCATTTTTGTTTTGTTTTTGTATGTAATCACTTAGTTGTTTTTTTCTAAGCCTCAGTGTTGATTGGTATTTATTTAAAAACTTTTGAATTAATTCTACTCCTACATCTTTCCAAAGCAGTGCATTCATGCTTCCACTTTTTGTTTTTTTTGTTTCGGGAGTATTCAAATGAGAAATCAAATCTTTAAATACCTCATAATTTGTTTCAACAGTTTTAACTGAGTTTTGAAATTCATGAGTTTGAATTGTTTGACCTGAAAACCCAACTTTTAAAGTTTCATGTCCTCTCATCTTCGAAATCGAAGTGATGCTTAGCATACCTGGATGTTTTTTCACTTTAAGCTGATAATCTTTTGGACTTTTATTATTTAAAGCCATTTCATCAAAATCATTTTTCATTTCCTCAGTAGCTAGAGTAATATGTTGGAACCAACTTGCCAATGTATCGGTGGTATAAAGCCGACATAAATCAACATATCCAGGTCGATACCCAAACCATCTCCCCATTTGCATTAGGGAATCATACATTCTACTTGTCCTTAAGAAGTAACTCACCGAAAGCCCCTCCAAAGTGATCCCCCTTGAGAGTTTATTTCCACCAACTGCAATGACAGACAGCCCCTTTTCATAGTCGCGATAATTGATTTCTTGTATCTTATCATATTCTAGATTTTGAATTCTCTTTTCTCCATGAACGGCTCTAACATCAATTTTGGATGCGGCATGATATAATTCTCGTTCTACCTCAGCCCAATTTTGTTTTTTAATTCTTCTATCTTCATAGCTCATATTCTCTAATACAGACACGGTGGTTTTGATAAAATCCTCTTTGAACAATCGTTTTATATTTTGCAAAAGCTGACCTTGTTTTGACTTGATTTGTCTAATATAATCTCGAACTATTTCATCCACTAAGCGGGCGATTCTGTCAATCCATTTAACACGAAGTGAGACATGGATAAGCATCGAATTGTGACTTTCTTTTTGATCTCTCACACGTCTAATGGCACATGTCAGAATAAAAGTTTGTATCGCTTCTTTAAGCGATAATGGAAGTTCAGTTGGAAGTTTTTTTTCATTTTCCCTATTAATTTTTTGTGGAAAGTATGGACTACTATCATTTACCATACGAATTAAATTTAAGCCTTCTGAATACCCACCTAAATATGTATGTTTCAATCCAAACAATTGAGGCCCACCAAAATGGTTTGAAGGGGCGGGAATGTTAATGATGAAATCACGAGGAAATAAATCTTCCCCAACTAGTAAGTCACTTCCATTGATATCTGTTCTGAGATCGTCACTCCAGTCTGCAGGGATAAATAAATTCGCATAGGGTGTCGCAGTATAACCTATATAGCAACTCCGAGTAAATAAATTCAAAAGTGTCCGTATTAAGCGATTGATAGTCTTCACATCCAACTGTGTCCCTGAATTTACGGATGCATTATCTGCTTCATCGTCGATGACTAGTAAAGGAACGTCTACTATCTTCGGATCAACATACCCATTGGCTTGAGCAAACCCTTCAAGCCATAGAATTAAGTTTTCAAGAATGGATTTATTTTTCTTAATGACAACGACGGTCGGACTTTCACCATGAATTGGAACATTCAATCTAGTAGCAATATTTTTATTGAAGTCTCCATTTGAAACGGATGAAGTGTAGGAATAAACAACTTTTTTAGCTTTGGTTTTTCCCACTCCAATGACTTTTCTTTTGTTTTTTTCTATAAAATCTGCACTATCTCTTCCTATGTAACCTTGATCAATTCGAAGTTGCGTTTGAGCTCTAAGAGTGTTTTGAACCCCTGCAATAACAATAATCATTTTATAACCCACATCAGTTGCTTTGTTTATAAGACCAATGTAATTTGCTGTTTTGCCTGATTGAACGTTTCCCACGACCATTCCTCTACAATCCCAAGGTCCCTTCTCTTTGGGATTGGGACATTTGTCTAAAATTCTATCGGTATAATCATCAAGTTTAAGGATTGGGAAAGTTGGATTCTCATTTTTGAGATATTCTGTATATCGTTCCCAAAGCTCCCATTCAATCGAAGATTTCATTCCTCCAATCCAAGGTTTAATATCTCTTCTTACTAATTCTTTTGAATCAAAGTATTCAACCGTGTAAATGCTCTTTAGTTCAGCCAGAAGTTCCTTTGAATCAACATTTGGAAATCTTTTTTGTATAAATGGATCTTTAGCGACTCTTTTTATCTCGACTATAGTTGGGCTACTCGAGGGATCTCCCAAATGTAAAAGACATATAGTGAGAGCTGTACGGTATTCGGAGATCATGATACCAAGTACTTTTCTAGTTGAGGATATTTATTGAATGGTTCGACACATAAAATGTCCTTTACCGCTCGTTCTTTAGTTTTTCCTGCAAAAACCATAGAGTCAAATAATTCTCTAGCAATTTCAATTGTCTCTGGATCTAATTCCTTAAGAAGAATGGACTCACGATGATATTCATCATATGATTGAATGATGGATTCAATGGGTATGGTTTGTGCCACGAGATGCAACACTTTTTTAAAATCACGCTTATTTATTTGATTACTTTTCAATAGGGTTTCGACTAAAGTGTGCTTTGAATTAATCCTATATTGTACGATTCCGTCTCTATTTTTAATGACATGCCATAATGATTGGAAACCCCGATCTTTATTAGGGGTAATAGGATCCCTGAACCGATGAACATTAGCAGCAGACCTCCGAGTCAATAAAGCCAATCTTTTCAAGTCATCTCGAATATTCAATGGTGGAGTTGCTTTTGCTTTTTTGATATCAATTTTCCATTGACTATCCAAAGCGTTTGGGATATCAATGAGAATTCGAGCATTTTTAAAATATTCTTTTTTAGGAAAGAGTTTTAACCAATCTCCATAAAGTAATAGCCGATTATTTCTGTAGATATAAAAACCCTGTAAATCATACCATTGATTTATTCTTGTTTCCTCACGATCTTCTAACCTTATTTTGGAACTATGAGGAATCACATAACATCTGATTTGTATTTGCTTGTTATCTAATTTCTCTTCTGCGATTCTCTGTGTTCCGTCAGCTTCTTTCATAAATGGATCCCATGCCTTTATCTTATAATCATTAATCCAAATATTTAGTTTATTTCTATCGATATATCGATGGAATACTAAACTGAGATGGTTTTCCACATCTTCAAATTCTTCTAGAAAAGCCTTCCTTGTGGTTTCATTCTCTTTTTTAATGTTTAATCTTCCTACAAGCCGATCCATTTTCTCCCATATGACTGTCGTTCCACTTTCAAGCTTTTGAAGTCGACTCGTGAAATGATCTTCAGATAAATAATCGTGTATTCTCCATATTCCTAATTCATTAACATAATCCAAATCCCAATGTCGTTTGATTAGATTATATCCGATTTTTTTAGTAATAACCGTTAGGCATTTGCATTGTGAAAAAGAAGACGTTTTCAGTCCAAGACCGAAGCGCCCCAAGTCTTTTTCATCGCGTTCATCAATAGGGTTTTTACTGCCAGGTCTCATGGCTTCAATCAAGGTTTCCCCATCCATTCCATAACCATCATCTGTAATCGTCACCCATGAATGTCCCCCTTTCCACTGGTAATCAATCCATATGTTTTTTGCTAATGCCGAAATACTGTTATCAATGATGTCTGCTATTGCTGTTTTTAAATCATAACCGAAACTTCTAAATGAATTAATCATTGTTGCAGCGTTTGGTGGCGTATCGTTATAGGGCAAATCTTTGAGATGTTTCATTTTAACATTATTGTTTTAAGTCTCTTCTTGATTCGTATCACTATCCATAGGCATTAATATTTTGAAAACAATTTCGGCTATTTGTTTTGCTAATAGAGGAGGAACAGCATTACCGACTTGTTTGTATTGTGCTCTTCTACTTCCACAGAACAAGTAATTATCGGGAAAGGTTTGTATTCTAGCGGCTTCTCTTACCGTAAAGCTTCGGCATTGTAAGGGGTCATAATGGATGTAGTAATGACCATCTACTGAAATGTGACTTGTTATGGTATAGGTCGGTTCATTTTCAAGCTGAACTCGAAAACGATCTAAAAACTTTCCAGATGTGGCATTTTTGTGGTGTGGAAGTAAACCCTCGCTTGTGGTTCTATAATCTGAAAGAGTTGGTGACTTTTTGTGTTTTTTGGCCCATAATGCCGAAAACAAATATCGTTTTAAATCTTGAACGAGGTGAGATCTCGATTCGTGATTTGAAACTCCTTTTATGTTCTTATCACGATACCAATTGTAAAGGGGATTAGACTTAGAAGGAGTATGACATTTTACAAATTCTGCACCAGAATTTAATGGGGGGGGGTAAATTTATTAGGGTTCCCCATGTGCAGGTAATGACTAATATCCTTATAGTGTGCGCTCATTATTTTGAACCAATTTTGAAAACTATCTTCTTCTTTTTTGTATTGTCTTCTTTTTGGATCAAAATTATTCTTATCTGCTACAAGAGAACGGTTTATACTAGCTCTTATCATTGGCAAATCAGCAATTACATCAGACACACTAACAGTGGTTTCAGACGGCTCTAAATTACAAGGTTTTATCTTAATGTCTTCTCTTATTCCTAATACAAACACTCTATGCCTTTTTTGTGGTATGCCAAAATCCTCAGATTTAATTAGATACTTAGAATGAATGTCATTTGTATTTTCTTGCTTTTGACATAACGAGTACAACTTATAGGAATAGTGTCCTACATTAAAAAGTAGCTTGGGAGATTCTAAATATGAAAGGATTTTAGGAAAGATTCTTTCTCCATTTAATTTCGATGACATTAATCCTTTGACATTTTCCATTAGGAAAACAGAAGGACTGTGCACCGCAACAATTCTCACAAATTCTTTGTATAGATGCAATCTTTCATCGGCTTCAATTTTTTTAGGATTCAGCCGTCCTCTAGCAGCTAATGAGTATGCTTGGCAGGGAGGCCCTCCAATTAAAACCCAATTTTCTTTCCCTGCTAATGCTTCACGCACTCTTTGATCAACTTCTTCTATTGGAGTTTGTCCTAAAGTTATCCGCCAAGCCTCAAACTTAGCTTTTTGAGCTTGTTGTGGGTATTTTTCAAATAGGGATTGTCTTAGTTGATCTCTTTTTTTGAGATCTTTTTCTTGCATGATGGAATAGTACTCTTTTGGAACTTGATTGGAAGTGAACTTTCGAAAAAAACTTCTTAGTTCTAGCGTTTTGTGAGCGTTCGATTCATTTTCAATGGATAATGCAATTTCGAAACCGCTATTACCCTCGTACCCAAATTTGGAAAATCCCTCCCCCAAACCTCCAGATCCAGCAAAAACGTCAATTATGGGGACTTTCAATTTTCAGTTAATTAAAATTCACAATGAGGGCACTAAGGTGTTTTCTATCTTATTGATCGTTTTTACAAGTATACAGAATTCACATTTTATTATGAAAGGATGGCGCTTTATTAGATTGCTGATAAATGTGAAAATGGGGGGGGGTAGTAGAGAAAAAGAAAAGCCATGTTCAACTATCTAGTGCAATAGGAACGCCCCCAACCAAACGATTGGTCGGGGAAGTTACTAAGGTTTCATTTTGACGTATCGAAAAACAAAAAATATGAAATCTCAAAAACTCAACCAAGACAAAGGTACGTATTGGAAGTATTGATTCATCAGGGATTTTTCAATCAAGCCATGGCCGAAGAATGAGGAGTTCATCAGACCACCGTTTGGAGAGAACGGCAGCGTCATACCGTCAAAAAAGGTCAAGACAAAGGGTGCTACCAAGCCGATGCAGCACAACGGAAAGCCGTCAAGAGAGAAAAAGGGAAACCCCGTCGGATCAAATGGATACAGAAGTTTAAAGAGCAAATCAAATACTGGATGGTGGAAGAGCGTTGGCGTCCAGAGTTGATCGCTGCCTATTGGAAGACGCATGGGATGGTGGGCGTTTCGACAGAACGTATCGATCGCTGGTGATGGACCATGAAGCGGAGTCACAAGACGATCGATATGCCCTACAAACGGCTGTCTCTCTATCGACGTCATGCCAAAAGAAGACGTCAGCGTGGAAACGACAAGGGGAACAAAGGCTGTATCCTAGATCGTCAATCGATGGATCAGCGTCCCCCCATTGTCGAAGAACGAGTCCGCTTTGGCGATTTTGAAGTGGATTTAATGATGGGGAGTCAAATCGGATGTCCCCTATTAGTATTGACCGACAAAGCCGTTGGTACACCAAGATTCAAAAGCTGCCGAGCAAAGAGGCCACGCCAGTCGCTCAAGCCATTATCGAGATCATCCATGAAATAGGGCCACAGTTGATGAAAACCATGACGTTTGATAATGGTTTAGAATTTGCCAAACACGATCTCATCAAGCAACCATTCGGCATCGAAACTTATTTTACCAGATCGTATTCGTCACAGGAAAAAGGGACCGTTGAGAATCGAATCGGCGTACTCAGACGCTGGTTCACCAAGGGGGAAAGCATTGATGACGATACCGACCAAGAAATACAAATCATTGAAGATAAAATAAATAACAGAGGCATTCGTCAATTGGATTACCTTAGTCCCATTGAAAAGATAACATCAACATGGGCTCATGTTGTACTAGATAGTTGAACATGGCAAACTAGTTATTCAGTAAATTTGAGTCGGTAGGCATCTGACCTATAAACCTTTGATCTATGCCTTGATTCTCGATCATTTTGCGATTCTTTGCAAAGAGACGAATCCATCATATCTCAAAGCTGAAAACTTAAAAGCATGGCCATGTATAACACTTCGCGCAGAACGAAAACTCGTAGAAGTGAAATGGAATCATACCTACTCCGTACTTTTACTCTATGGTAGAAATTGAGAATATCGAAGGGCCCCAACCCTTAATTATTCAAAAATTTTGCATATTTATGAGGGATTGATAGAAATCTAAACCATGAAAGACCAACCCGCCACTAAACAAGACCTTTTAGAACTTAAAAACGATATCAAAGACTTATTAGAACCTATGAGAGACGATATAAAAGGAATTAAATCAGAAGTTAAAGAATTGAACACAAAATTTGATGCCATCAATCATAAATTAGGGAGGCATGGAGGCTTTCTTTGGGTATATGGAATCATCTTAGCTATCATATTGACAGGTATTTTGAATGTAGCCGCTAATATCATAGTCAGATAAATCGTATAGAATCAAAGCTCTTTCCTAAAAGGCACCAAAATCATCGTCTTATAATTCTGGTTCTACTACAAAAGTTGTGGAGCGTTTTACTTTTGATTCATTCTTTAAGAAAAAACTTTGACCATTTTTTGAGTCGACCTTTAAGATCGGTGATTCATGGCCAGTCGATGACATTTCTGTTGACGATCACAAGCGTTCGATTCATGTGTTGGTATCTCCTATTGGTGGCTGTGTGGTGTGACTTGAGACGGGCGAAAAAGGGACCATCGACGATCATCGTCAGGAGCGTTTTTGGCGTCCTTTGGATTGGTTCCAATACCGGTGTTTCATCCATTGTCGGGTGCCTCGCATCCCGTCTTCTGGTGATGTCCAGACGATCGCTGTGCCTTGGGCTGATAACCCCCATCGGTTCTCATTGTAATTTCAAATAGGGACCATCGATCGCCTCTTGGCCACCAGAAACCAAACCCAAACGGCCAAGTTTTGGCGTTGCAGTTTTCAGACCATCCATGGCCTCTTCAAGTGGGCCGTCGCTCATTACATGGCGTGGCGTTCTGATGCCCATTCGTTGGGATGAAAAAGCCATTTAAAAGAGACATGGTGATGCGACGATGCTCAGCGATTCAACTCAAGGGACGGTGCTTGATTTGGTGGAAAGACGAAAAATCACCCCTGTCCAAGATCGCTTCCGTTGTCCATGGCCAAAAGAAAAGGTCCATCAAAACCATCCCTACCGATCCGTGGTGGCCCTGACATCTTTTCTGCTCAAGGTCCTCTTCATGATCGGTTCCATGGGATGCCATATCTCAACAAGGTCATCGACCAGATACGACGAAGGGAATTGAAAAAACAAACCGTGCTCCAAAACGCTCGGTTGGCCATCCTGAAAAATGACGACAACCGAACTGAGAGACAAAAGGAAATCTTTCAAGGAGTATCAGAAAGTCGTGGAGTGTTCCGTCGCGTTTGGAAACTCAAAGAAGATTTGAAATTCCTTTTTGAATCGAGTACCTGGAAGAAGGTCTCGCCGTATCTCCAATGCTGGATAGCGTCCTCCCGTCCGGTATCCAAGAAGTCTGTCCGGTGGCCAAGAGTTTCAAAACCATGTTCAAGGCGTTGGTCATGCCTTGTGTTATCCATAGTCCCATGCCAAAGCCGAGCGATGGCGTGAAAGGATTCAAGAAATCAAGGCCATCGGTCGAGAATATCGAAAACTAGAGAGCCGCCGTCCTGTTTTTTTAATGGTGGTTTCAAACTCTATCCACAACTTTCGTAGTGGGGCCATTGGTCTTTGATGGCATCTTTTTTGATTGCCGACAAATGCGAAAGGGTGGTGGGTGGGAGAGAAAAAGAAAAACTTTAATTTTTGTGACGCCCTAATAGTACTTACAACCATACTATGAAATCTTTAAGCGAATATCAAGAAAGAATTTCAGAACCTAAACTAAATATAAAGAAGTTTAAGGAGATTTTATTTTATATCATCTACTCTTGTTAAAGACAAACTAATGTATGAAAAACTGTTATTTGTAAACTTTTATATTATTCAGGGTTCAATCATTATGAACTATATGAAGAGCAGATGACAGGAGAAACATATCTTAAGTTTGAACACGGGCCTATACCAAAACATTTAAATCAAATCATGGATGAGTTTAAAAAATCAAATTGGATACTAGAAAAGGAAGTCCAAGCGGGAGGGTACCCTATGGTTAAATACATTCCTTGCGAAAAACCAAGTTTAAAAACACTCAAACAAAGAGAGAAAAAAGTTATCGATGATATGATTAATCAGTTATCAAACAAATCAGCTAAAGACATTAGCGAATATTCGCATAATGATATTCCTTGGAGAGTAACCGAACCAAATGATGTTATAGATTACGAATTAGCGTTTTATAGAGAAGAGCCGTATACAGTTCGGGAGTATGATTTAGAGGATGAATTTTGACTTGTTGGATGAGTTTTTGAAAAGGATTTGAAGAAATTGTCTAAAAGGCGATTTAAGTCCCTATTTTTCATAATACCGTATATCCAATTCAAGCTCGTTTAAGAGTGATTTTGGTGATTTCGGGATAGATGCCTACCCTTCCTGGATAACCGATATATCCAAACCCCCGATTGACATTGATGTGTTGATTCCCTTTTTGATAAACCCCCGCCCATTGCTTGTACCGCCAAGAGGAGGGACTCCATTTGATCAGTCCAGGAATTTCAATGCCAAATTGCATCCCATGGGTATGACCGCTTAGAGTCAAATGAATGGGATTAGGGCTTGGCAAAACCTTGGCTTCCCAATGTGATGGATCGTGAGATAATAAAATTTTGAATTGATTTTGGGGAACACTTTCAAGAGCTTTTTGGAGATCTCCCGACTTTCTAAAACGACCAGTACCCCAGTTTTCTACCCCCAAAATAGCAATTTGTTCACCATCTCTTTCAAGAAAAACCGATTCATTCAAAAGTAGATGCCATCCAAGTTGTTTATGAAGTTGATGCATGGCAAGTAGGTTTTCATCTTTTTGTTGTTGTGATTCCCATGTTGTATAATCTCCATAATCATGATTCCCCAAAACGGAATACACCCCTTCTTTGGCTTTTAAAGAAGAAAAGATGTCTTGATAGGAATCAACTTCTGAGGTCCGGTCGTTGACCAAATCACCGGTAAAAACAATGATATCGGATGCCAATTGATTGATTAATTCGAATCCATAAGCCACTTTTTTTGGATTATCAAAACTACCGGTATGTAAATCAGAAATTTGGGTGATGGTAAAGCCATCGAAAGCGTTAGGTAAATCTTCAAAAGTCAGGGTATGCTCATGAATTTGGTAATGATATTTGCCTCGAAACATGCCATAAATGATCGAACCAAAGGGAAGTGCACCCACTATTAGAGCGGTTTTTGAAATGAAGATTCTTCTCTGAGGCAAAAAGAAATCTTCGGTTCGAGTGCCTTTTGAAAAATAAGAAGTGATCCCTTGAAATATTCGGACAATATCCTCTAAAAACAAGAAAAAAACAGTCAGTACTTGAAACACCATCAATCCCATCGATAATCCCATGAGATATTGTCTAAAAATTCCTAATTGATTCTGTCTTGGAAAGAAAAACAATAACCAAAAAGTCACCCCATATATTAAAAGCACACTTCCTAAATAAACTAATTGCCAAGTGCGACTATGGAATGCCGTCCGAATGGTTTGTGAACTATACCATGTCAACAATAAAAAGACGATAACGAATACCCAACGAAACATTGATTTTTGAGTTTAAAAATAATGGTAATACAGGATATAAAATACTGAAAAGAGCCTCTATGATGTATTTATAATTCTGTGTTTTGGACGGTTTAATAATTTCAATAAAAACTGAAAATTTATTTTAAATATATGATATTCAATAAGATAAGTTCTAAAAATTACTTTATTGTTAATAACTAACATTGAAAAAATAACTTTAAGTTAACATTAGAGATTGAAAATTTAACAATTTGGTAAAATTCACTAGATATCGGACATCTACTTTCGCACCATCAAAAATTCAATCATTCTTATGAAATTAATTTATTATTTCCCGATGGTTTTTTTAGCATTGGGATTTATTCTTGTCAGTTGTGACGACAATGAAGACGAACTTGATAATTTAAAAAATCAGGTGAGCACGCTTCAAAATCAATTAGATGCTGCTAATACAGCTAAAAGCACAACTAATAGTACGATTGCATCTTTGCGGGATCAGGTTTCAAAACTTGAAGGAGACCTAGCGGCGAATACAGGAGCTATTCCCGAATCTGTGTTCGGGCAAACAGTACAACAATTTAGAGATGCACTTGATGAAGTGGCTGAATTGATTGATAATCAGTCTGAAATAGCACAAAGAGGAAACCTTGAGCGTTTAGAAGATATTTCGACTCGATTCGGGCGTCTTGTTTCTTCTTTTAATTCAGGAGGGGGTACTGAGATTGAGTTAATAAAAGGGATACAACAATTGGTCGCCGATACAAAAACAGAAAGCGAAACCATCACACTTTCTGGTATTTTAGATGAAGATCAAACGTTAGTTGCAGGGAATATATACCTATTAGACGGAAGAGTGACCGTCCCTAATGGAAAGACATTAACGATTCCAGCGGGAACGGTGATCAAAGGATCTCCTGGAACAGGGGCGGATGCCTCCGCTCTTTTAGTGGCTAGAGGGGGAAAGATTTATGCATTAGGAACAGGAGAAAGACCCATCATCATGACTTATGAAGCAGATCCCATACAAGGGGATGGCACTTATGCAAACGATGCTAATAGACCTGGAGCCGATGTGAGAGGACAGTGGGGCGGATTCATCGTATTAGGCCATGCGCCTGGTTCTTTCAAAGGAAATGTGAAAGAGGTCCAGATTGAAGGCATCCCAACAGATGATATCAATGGATTGTATGGGGGTGATGATCCCAATGATAACTCGGGGGTGATTGAATATGTTTCCATCCGATACGGAGGTTCCGATATTGGTGAAGGAAACGAAATCAATGGATTGACACTAGGCAGTGTTGGTAATCAAACGATTATCAACAACATTGAGGTCATTAATAATAAAGATGATGGCATTGAATTTTTCGGCGGAACAGTCAATGCTTCCAATTTGATGGTTTGGGGGCAAGGTGACGATGCTCTTGATATTGATCAAGCCTATACAGGAACGATTTATAACTCATTGGTGGTCTTAACTGGGGCCTCAGATCATGGATTAGAAATCGATGGTCCTGAGGGGGACTTAGACGGCGGTTTTACACTCACCAATACCACAATTTATGGCGCAACAGGTGAAGATTGTAAATCTTTAGGAGGAGAAAAAGGAGAGCTTGCGGATTTCCGTTCAAATGCTCAAGGGACACTGGGTAAAGTCACGTTCAAGCATTTTGCCGTTGGTCAAGATTTTGAATTAGATAACGAAGAAGTTGCAGCAAATTACACAGATGGCTCATTAACATTTAGAAACTTATTTATCGTTGAAGTGCCTAATTGCCCTTCGTCAACTCTTGCGAGTATTTTTGCTGATAAGAGTGAGACGACTTCATTTGGACAAGATGCCAGCGATTTTGCTCAAATTGTTGAAGATGGTAAAGATCAAGGAGCAAATATGAACGAATTTGCTTGGACCCAATGGCATAAGGCTCAATAGAAACCTTAAATCAATCGAACAGAATATAAATGCCCAAACCTTTGGGCATTTTTTTATTTTACTAACGAATTTTAAGTTTAGATATCATACTGTAATTCTAAAATGCGACTAAAAAAATATGCTCTACTTATCCCATGGATGATGGGATTTATCAGTTATGCACAACAAGGTATTTCAGGAAAAATCGTCGATGGAGATTTTAATCAACCCCTTCCTTTTGCTAACGTTATTATCAAAGACACAGATCAGGGAGTCGTCACTGATTTTGATGGTCATTTTAGTGTCGAGTTGAATCCAGGAACTTATAGTATCCTAGCATCATTTATTGGTTACCAGACAAAAGAGGTATTAGGAATCGAAGTTTCTGAAGGAGACTATGCCGTACTCGATATTGTTCTATCATCTGCGGCTTCTGGATTGGAAGAGGTCATCATTAGTGTAGAAGCCAGCACCAATTCTGAAGCGTCGGTTTTGGAAATTCAAAAAAAGTCAGCTAGTCTCATGGATGGATTGTCAGCTCAAGCTTTTAAAAAAGTTGGAGCATCAACAATAGCTAGTGCTGTAAAAAGAGTGCCCGGCGTTTCTGTTCAAGGAGGTAAATACGTTTATGTGCGAGGTTTAGGAGATCGGTATTCAAAATCGATACTTAATGGTGTGGACATACCAGGTCTCGATCCCGATAAAAACACAGTCCAAATGGATCTTTTCCCGACCAATATGCTTTCAAATATTCAGATAACCAAGTCAGCTCGTGCCGATTTACCAGCTGACTTTACAGGTGGCGTTATTGATATTATTACAAAAGACATCCCTACTTCAAAAGAAATTTCAGTTTCGGCAAGCCTTGAATACAACCCCCAAATGCATTTTAATAATCAATTCTTAAGTTATCAAGGTAGTGCTACTGACTGGTTGGGATTTGATGATGGAAAAAGAGCCAACCCACTTGAAGAACAAATTGCTGAAGATTCGAATCCGAGGTTGGGCGTTGAATTAGATCCAACCATTAGCAATGGACCTGGATCGATCAATCGAATTTCAACATTAGCTCAACGATTTGATTCCCAAATGGGACCAATAACAAAGAGTAGCGCTATAGACTATGGATTTAGTTTGGGTTTAGCGAATCGTTATTCTGTAGGTCAAGAATCGGAACTAGGGGTTTTATTTTCTGTTGCCTATAAAAAAACCCAATCTTATTTTGAAGATGCTCGGAACAATATCTATAATCTCAATCCCAACAAGTCAGATTTTGAATTTGAAGAAAACCGCATCCAATTCGGGTCGATTGGAGAAAATGATGTCATAGCCAATGGATTACTGGGTTTATCTTTTAAAACGGGTCTTAGCCGGTTTAAATTCAATGTTTTTCATATCCAAAATGGACAAAGCACGGCCGGTGATTTTCGCCAAGAAACTCGATTTTCCGACTTTATAGACTTTAATAAATACAGTCTTGAATATTTTGAACGTTCTATTTCTAATGTTCAACTTTCAGGTTTACATAATTTCAATAATGGGAAATTCAAAATGGAATGGACTGGTTCCGCCACATTAGCTAAAATCCATGATAAAGATATTCGCAATACAGCTTTTCAAGATGAAAATGGAGAGTTTAGTATTCCAAATAACGCAGAACCAAAAAGAATATGGCGCTACCTAGACGAAGTCAACTTGGTTGGAAAACTTGATTTGACCCAACGATATGTTTTATTTAGTCGAGATGCATTATTAAAATTTGGTGGGTATGCTTCACAAAAAGAGAGAGATTTTTATATCGATGAGTTTTCGATTAGTACCAATTATACGTCTTCAAGAGATTGGGCCCGAATCAACGGAGATCCCAATAGAATACTGTCTCTTGATAATATCGTATCCTTAGATAATCCAAGAGGAACCTTCCTCAATGCTAACACGACGATAAGACAAGATGTCAATAAGTTTCGTTCAACTCAACAGAATGTAGCTGGCTACATTTCCAATGAGTTTCAATTATCTGAAAAAATTAAATCAATCATTGGTTTGAGAGTAGAAAATTATAGTGTGTTCTATACTGGAGAAAATAGTCAAAGAGATCTTGTTTTTGAAAATCAAGAATTAATTAATGAAACGGATTTGTTTCCTTCGATCAATGTGATCTATTCGTTAACTCAAAATTCAAATTTGAGACTAGCCTATTCCAAAACCACAGCTAGACCAAGTTTTAAAGAAGCTTCGATTGCAGCAATTTTTGATCCTATTTCCAATTTGACTTTTATTGGCAATATTGATATTAACCCCACGTATATCGATAATTATGATATCCGATTCGAAAATTATGGACAATCTGCTCAGCTGTTTGCTTTCAGTTTATTTTACAAAAGTTTGGTCAACCCCATCGAAATAGGATTTGTCAGAGCAGCTACTTCTAATTACACACCACGGAATCTAGGAGACGCAAGGGTTTATGGCGTTGAATTAGAATTGAGAAAACGACTTTCAGAATGGATTTCATCATTGGAATCGTTTAGTTTCAATTTTAATGGATCATACATTATTTCAGACGAGCCTTTCAGTGAAGACGAAAGAGATTTACGAACCAATGCATTGAGAGAAGGGGAAACATTGGATGATAGTAGAGAATTACAAGGGCAATCTCCATATTTAATCAACGCTGGATTGGCTTATGATCAGACAGAAATAGGACTTCAAGCCGGCCTATATTTTAATGTTCAAGGGAAAACGCTTGAGGTGGTTGGTGACGGGTTTTATCCCGACGTCTATACCATGCCATTTAATGACTTGAGTTTGAATGTGATCAAAAATTTCAAAAACAACACTTCCCTAACTTTGAAAGTGGAAAATATTTTGGGCGATAAAAGAGAAAGTTTATATCAATCATTTGGAGCTGAAGACCAATATTTTCGATTCCGAGATCCTGGAACTAGTCTATCGATAGGGTATCAAATTTCTTTATAATATTGGGCTTATAAGGATTTGTTTTCTTCCATGGAACACGTTTTTTTGCTTATTGTTGTTCTGATTTGTCTGCTGGCAATCGGTGATTTGATTGTGGGGGTCAGCAATGATGCCGTCAATTTTTTGAGTTCTGCCATTGGTTCTCGTGTCATTCCTTTTCGAAGGCTGATGATTTATGCTAGTTTGGGAATTATCATTGGGGCTATTTTTTCTAGCGGAATGATGGAAGTTGCTCGAAAAGGAATATTCAATCCATCGGAGTTTTTCTTTGATGAAATCATTTTCATTTTTCTAGCCGTCATGTTGACCGATATTTTATTGCTTGATTTTTTCAACACATTAGGCCTCCCAACCTCCACGACGGTATCGATTGTTTTTGAGCTTTTGGGGGCTGCTGTAGCCATGTCGGTCATCAAACTTTTGGAATCGGGACAAGATTTATCCCTACTCTACAATTATATCAATACGGATAAATCATTAGAAATCATCATCGGCATTTTGCTTTCGGTGGTGATTGCGTTTACTTCCGGATCGATCATCCAATGGATTGTTCGATTGGCACTAGGCTTCCACCTAAAAAACGGGCGGAAATGGATTAACGCACTCTTTGGAGGTGCCTCGCTGGCTGCTTTGTGTTATTTTATTTTTATCAAAGGCATCAAAGGAAGCGCTTATGCCGATATGAGTTTTGATTCACTCGGGGGATTATCGTTGCCAGAGTACATCCAAACGAATCGTTTAGTTGTTCTGGGATTCAGCGCTTTATTTTGGACATTCATCTCGTATTGGTTACAAATGTTAGCCAAAGTGAATATTTACAAGTTGATTATTGGCGTTGGAACCTTTGCTCTTGCGCTGGCTTTTGCTGGAAATGATTTGGTCAATTTTATTGGTGTTCCTATAGCTGCTTTTCAGGCATTTCAAATTTGGATCGCATCGGGGATTTCAGCAACTGAATTTTCGATGGTCGATATGGCCGGTCAAGTGAAAACCCCCATCATCTTTTTAATCATTGCCGGATTCATCATGGTGTTGACTCTTTGGGTCAATGCCAAAGCCAAGAGAGTTGTCAAAACATCGATTGATCTCTCAAACCAGCACCAAGTAAACGAACGCTTTAAATCAAACCTATTGGCCGTTGGCCTCGTGGGGGCTTTCAATAGTGCCAATCAATTATTGGTTGGATTCTTCCCACTAAAACTAAAATCTTGGATGACCAAGCGATTTCAGCCCATGGAGTTACTTCCAATCAATGGAATACGGCCAGCTTTTGATCAAATCAGGGCATCCATCAATTTGGTTGTGGCGGCATTATTGATCTCGTGGGCTACAACCCTAAAATTACCTCTTTCAACAACCTATGTCACTTTCATGGTTGCCATGGGGACCTCATTAGCCGATCGGGCATGGCAAAAAGGAAGTGCCGTGTATCGAGTTTCTGGGGTGATTCATGTTATTGGCGGGTGGTTTATCACAGCTCTTAGTGCGTTTATGGTCAGTGCCATCCTATTGACTCTTTTACACTTTGGCCAACTCGTATCGGTCATCGTGATGGCCCTAATGGTGGTGCTATTAATCATCAGAAGCCACCGCAACATCTTCAAAAAGGATTTCAATCAGTCAAAGTAAAATCTGAAATCATCTCTTCAAAAGGAGTAAGATTCAGATTGAGACAGAAGAATTAAAAACTCTGGGCATCAGCGATAATTTGGCTTTGATCCCAACGAATCGCTTTGATAATTTTATTGTCTTCAAAATCCACTTCAACTAAAGAGTCTTCATCCCAAAAAAACCATTTAGAAACGCGCCTTCCTTTTTCATATTGACCTTCAGCAATTTTTTGACCTTCATCATTGTATGCCGACCATAATCCATCATTTAAATGATCACGAATCTGACCTGTTTGCGCCAAGATCCCATTGGCGTGATATTCAATAAAGTAAACGACATCTCCTTTTTGTTGGTATGAAATATTTCTTTCAGTTTGCTGGGCAACGATAGGAGTGTAGATTCCAAAAAACAATAAAACAACAATTTTTTTCATGGTTTGATAATGTTTGGTTAACACAAAGATAATATAAAATTATTAATAAGGTAACATTAAGTTCATATTGAAAAATTTCTTATGACTATCGAAATGTTGAATCAACAAAACAAACATGATAATCTACTGATAAAATCAAGTTCGTGAGAGTCTTTCGTTAGACTTCAAGAGAAATTCATATCCTACAAAATTTTGAAAGGATCGGAAAGGGTTTGGATTGTTGTAACGAAATCTAATTTGTGAATCCAACAGAATTTAAATAGATTTCTGAATGAAAGGAAATTAGAAAAGAGACTCTTGTGTGTTGAATGGGAGATTAACGGTAACCTAATTTTTCGGAAGCCATTTCTAAAAATTGTGGAATAAATGAAGATACGGTTGGCTCTTTTTTTCCCAAATCAAAATGATAAATCAGTTTTAAATAGTTGTCGTAGTGTTCATCGGTTATTTGAACGATGACAGAGACGGTTTCCTTGTTATTAAAATGAGAAACTCGTTTCCCTTTTCGAGTGATCCACCGAACAAAATCTTTTGGAGCTGGGGCTAGATTTTTATCATCCAGCAAATCAATAACCAAAGCAACAAAATCATGTCTGGTAGTTTTTCCATAGGCTTGCTCATTTTTTAAATAAGACCAATAAAGCTCATCAAAACGATCTTTTACTGAATGGGGAATGACAAGGCGAATGACACGAGTTGATTTTGAATGAGGGAATCTGGAATCTTTTTTTGTTTTGTCCATTTCCATATTTGATGGTGGATAGATAATAAACTCGGATTGTTTCGCCAAAACAAAACTAAGTATTTTATGGAAATGTAATCATAAAATAAGCTTTATAATATATTATAATGAATTATAAATTAATTTAAATGTAATTTGTAATTTTACTGTTTTAAAATGATAAACATCCTCATTATTCGATCGTCAAGTATTATTTATAAAATCTGGCAACAAATCAAGAGCAAAAACAAGCAGAAAGTCAAATCTCGAGAAAACAAGTAACAAATAATGAGGCGAACCAAACACGAAAGAAAATCCATGAAATGATGGGTCAAATAAAGTACATCAAATTCACAAATCAATTAAAATAGAACAGATCGAAATAAAATAACGATTTAAAAAAATCAACTTAAAAAAAAGAAAAAACGCACAAACGGAGCAATCTAATAATAAAACATTATGAAAAAATCTGAAAGATTTGAGGCCATTGAAAACTTAATCAAACGTTGGTTCAATGATCAAGAGAATGGCGTTGATAGAGGAGAATTAATAAAAAAAATAGAGGCACATTTAGAACACCTTGAAGTTTCTCAAGGTTGGGTCATCGACATCTCTTATGTCATTCAAAAAGGAGTGAATCAATCCAACATGGAAAAAATCACGGAATATATTTCAGATTCCTATCTATACTTAACCACTGGTCTTCGACCATCGAATGAATATCGAGAATTTGAAGATTTGAGAAGACAATCATACAAAAACAGGAGGTTAAAGGCGATTGATGCAATGGATGAACAAGAAAAGGATAAAGATCAAAAGTTAGAATTTCACTCTCCATTGGAAATTAAAAACGAGTTGGATAAATACATCATTGGACAAGATCAAGCCAAACGAGTCCTCTGTGTCGCCGTTTATGATCATTTACAGCGAAGAAAGCTGTTTCAATGGGGACATGAAGTCAAAAAATCAAATGTATTGATGCTCGGTCCACCAGGCACCGGGAAGACCGAAATGGTAAGAAGTTTGTGTCATATCATGAATATTCCATTTGCAGAAGGGTCTATGACGAATATTTCTGAGACTGGTTATCTAGGTAATGATGTTGAGAGTCTCATTCAACCACTAACGAAGTTTGAAACCGAAGAAGCCCAATGGGGTATTGTCTATATCGATGAGATTGACAAAGTCTGTGGAAGAGGTTCGATTTTATGGAAATTAGGCACCAATATTCAATCAGAACTATTAAAAATGTTTGAAGGTAGTGTCATGAATATTCCAATAGGAGAGAGATCCAAAGGGAGTAAAAGTGGGGATATCGATTTGGATACAACCAATATGTTATTCATTTGTACTGGTGCTCATGAGGGATTAGATAAGATTATTGAAAGAAGAAGAGGTGGGGGGCGATTAGGGTTTCATACAAATCCAAAAAACAAGTGTCAAAAAGAGTATATATTATCTCATGTCACGACAGAAGACTTAAAAAAATATAATTATATCCCTGAACTTTTAGGTAGAATCCCCAACATTACCCATACGAATCCATTGGATATAGAAGCCTTGGTTAGAATTTTAACAGAACCAAAAAACTCGATCATAAAACAATACAAACTAATGTTTTCAGTCGATGGAGTTCAGTTAGAGTTTACTCAAGAAGCTTTAGAAGAAATAGCGGTTCAAGCTATTAACGAAAAAAAAGGAGCGAGGGGCTTACAAGCCATTTCTGAAAAGGTCTTAAAGGCATATAGATTTGAAATTCATCGATATAGAAACCAGAGAATTGAAATCTCAAAGGACATCGTTCAAGAGAAATTAGGCTTTCAAGAAGATACGGTGAATTATCTTTCAAATTCTGCCGTATGGATATGAGATAAATCAAGAAAAATAAAGTATCACGTGATCATTATGAAATTCTAAATATCATGAATGTCTGATAAACTCGGTTTAAATGGTCCCCAATGGTGGAATTATCAACAAACGATGCTTTATGTTCCATACATTTTGTCAAAGAATCACAGTGGATAAAGTGCCGATCTCGTTTTTTGTGATTCGAGATAATGAAAAGTGTATCTTGCAAATGAAATCATACCAACATGTCGAATAGAAGGATTTTAGAATACATGCAACAAGATTTGAATTACCTTAAATGGACTTTTGATATGCTTGCCATGGTGATTATGTTGATGATGATTGCATCCTCAAGAGATTATTGGTATCCTTGGCTGACGATTGGTTTGTGCCTTGTTTTCATTGCGAATGTATTTCAGGTCGTGTATTTCTCCGTGAAAGGATATCTTCGAAAGAGAAAGCGTAAAAGAAAGGCTATTGAAAATATAGAAATGCAATCTTTGAATGAACTTAAAAAAGAAACATTAGGAATTGACGATAAGTTCGAAGCGTGGAGTCAAAGCGATCGGGAATTTCGCTCATCCGTTGCATCGAATATCAATTCAATCATTAAAATATTAGAAGAAAGAGTTGTCCTTTTGGTCCCCCTAGAAAGCGTTCGAGAAGATATTAAAGATGAATTTGAATTACATCGAGAATTTATCGCTAAGAAATATAATTGCGAAGATTACAATTAGGAGATAAAGTTATAAACGAGTACAAGTTCTTTAAATGCAGTTAACATTTAACTGCCACACATTTCGCAGTCATCTTGATCCCCTTCACGACTGGTTTGAATTAAATTCCTCAATTCTTCTGGGTCAATCGGTTCGGTGGACGCACTTTGTTTGACTTCGCTAGATGATTCATTGACGGTCGTTTCTGCCACTTTTACTTTTTCTACTTGCTTTTTGGTAATATCAATGGTGAATTTAGTTGGATCAACAGCCGCTTTAGTACGCAAGTAATACATTCCAGTTTTGAGTCCAGAGCGCCAAGCATAAAAATGCATTGAAGTCAATTTTTTTTCGGTTGGATCTTCCATGAAGAGATTTAATGATTGGCTTTGGTCAATAAAATAACCTCGATGTCGTGCCATATCGATGATGTCTTTCATTTTTAATTCCCAAACGGTTCGGTACAATTCTTTTAAATCATTTGGAATGCCCTCAATATGTTGTATGGATCCGTTGGATCGCATTAACTCTTGTTTTAAATCTTCATTCCATAATCCCTTATCAACCAAATCTTTCAGTAAATGTTTATTGACCACGACAAATTCACCTGAAATGACCCTTCTAGCGTACATATTCGTCGTATAAGGTTCGATACATTCATTATTTCCGAGGATTTGAGATGTGGATGCTGTCGGCATTGGAGATAACAACAATGAATTTCGAACACCATGCTTCATCACTTTTTGACGCAAATCAGTCCAATCCCAGCGTCCGCTCATATCTTCATCCGTTAACCCCCATAGATTGTATTGAAACTCTCCCTTTGAAATGGGGGACCCTTGAAACGATTGATACGGGCCATCTTTAATAGCTTCTTCAACCGAAGCTGTGACTGCAGCAAAATAGATGGTTTCAAAGATGTCTTTGTTGAGCTTTTTTGCCTCATCTGATGTAAAGGGATATCGTAATTTAATGAATGTATCAGCAAGCCCTTGAACACCGATACCGATGGGGCGATGTCTCATATTGGAGTTTTTGGCTTCAATCACAGGATAATAGTTTCTGTCGATGACTCGATTCAAGTTACGGGTAATTAATTTGGTAACCTTGTATAATTCTTCATGGTCAAACTCCCCATTTTCAGTCACATACATGGGAAGAGCTATGGAAGCCAAATTACAGACGGCTATTTCATCTTTTGAAGTGTATTCAATGATTTCGGCACATAAATTGGAAGAACGAATCGTTCCTAAATTTTTTTGATTTGATTTTCTATTGGCGTGATCTTTATAGAGCATATAAGGAGTTCCTGTTTCGATTTGAGATTCTAGAATTTTAAACCACAATTTTCGAGCATCGATTTGTTTTCGACCTTTATTTTCCAATTCATATTGTTCGTATCGTTTTTCAAATTCTTCCCCATGGGTATCATAAAGACCCGGACACTCATTGGGACACATTAACGTCCATTTGTCATCATTTTCCACTCGTTTCATGAACAAGTCAGGAACCCACATGGCATAGAAGAGATCTCGAGCACGCATTTCCTCTTTTCCATGATTCTTTTTCAAATCAAGAAACTCCAAAATATCCGCATGCCAAGGTTCGATATAAATGGCAAAGGAACCTTTACGTTTGCCCCCCCCTTGATCAACATATCGAGCGGTATCATTAAAGACGCGGAGCATCGGAACAATACCATTGGAGGTTCCATTAGTTCCAGCAATATAGGATCCAGTAGCTCGGATATTGTGAACAGAAAGTCCAATGCCTCCAGCAGATTGAGAAATTTTTGCTGTTTGCTTTAATGTATTGTAGATCCCTTCAATACTATCGTCTTGCATGCTCAATAAAAAACAAGAAGACATTTGAGGTTTTGGCGTTCCGGAATTATATAATGTGGGCGTTGCGTGGGTAAAATAACGTTTGGACATCATTTCATAGGTCTCCAATACCGCATCAATATCATCGAAGTGAATACCGACACTCACTCTCATCAGCATGTGTTGTGGCCGTTCGACGACTTGATGATTAATCTTTAAAAGGTAAGAGCGTTCTAAGGTTTTAAAACCGAAATAGTCATAATCGTAATCTCTACTATTGATGATATGGGAATCAAGCTTTTCAGCATTTTCTTCGATGATGGCGTAGACTTCATCCGAGAGCAAAGGGGCTTTTTTATTGGTTTTAGGATTCACATATGTGTAAAGTGCCTCCATGGTTTTAGAAAATGACTTTTCAGTATTCTTATGAAGGTTCGAAACAGCAATTCGAGCCGCTAATTTGGCATAGTCGGGATGCGTCGTGGCTAGAGTAGCCGCAATTTCAGCAGCCAAATTATCTAGTTCTGAGGTCGTCACACCATCATACATCCCTTCAATGACTTTTAAAGTGACGCGTACCGGTTCTACAATATCACTCAAACCATAACACAGCTGCGCGACACGAGCTGTGATTTTATCCAACATGACGGCTTCTTTCCGTCCACCTCTTTTGATAACAAACATGACGCTATATGGATTTAATTGATTATGTGATTATTAAAATTCTTCATCTGTGCCAAATTCTTTGACGCCTGAAGCAATATTACTTGCGGCTCTTTTAACACCAGCTTTTTGGTATTCAGCAACTTTCTTTTCAAAAAAGTTGGTTTTTCCTTCAATAGAAATGATTTCCATGAAGTCAAATGGGTTCTCCACATGATATTCTTTTCCCACTTCTAATTGGACGAGCAACCGATCGGTAACAAATTCTAAATATTGTGTCATTAGATTAGCATTCATACCAATCAATCGAACAGGAAGTGATTCGGTAATGAACTCTCTTTCGATGTTTAAAGCGTCGACTAAAATTTCTCGTATTCTTTCTTTTGGGACTTTATTGACCAAATGGTTGTTGTGTACGTGTACAGCAAAGTCACAATGCATCCCCTCATCTCGTGAAATCAATTCATTGGAAAAAGTCAATCCTGGCATCAACCCTCTTTTTTTGAGCCAAAAAATGGAACAAAACGCTCCAGAAAAGAAAATACCTTCAACGGCGGCAAAAGCGATCAACCGCTCTGCAAAAGAATCAGACTCAATCCATTTTAATGCCCAATCAGCTTTCTTTTTAATAGCAGGAAATACTTCAATAGCTTTAAATAGTCGGTCTTTTTCTTCAGGATCTTCAACATAGGTTTCAATCAATAATGAATAGGTTTCCGAATGAATGTTTTCCATCATGATTTGAAACCCATAGAAAAACTTTGCTTCAGTGAATTGAACTTCATTAACAAAATTTTCAGCTAAATTTTCATTAACAATACCATCGGAAGCGGCGAAAAAAGCCAATATGTGCTTGATGAAGTACCGCTCATCATCATTCAATTTGCCATTCCAATCAGTAAGGTCATTACTTAAGTCAATTTCTTCAGCAGTCCAAAAACAAGCTTCACAGATTTTATACCAAGTCCAAAGATCGATGTGTTGGATTGGAAAAATGACGAATCGATCTTTGTTTTCCTTTAATATAGGTTCCATTTGCGACATCAGAATTTATTTAAAATGTTTTTGTTGGGGTTATCAAGTATTTTTTAGGTTAAAAAAGAACTCCAAAGTAAATAAATTTCTAAGAACACTCCATTTTGAGAATTTAACTAGTGAGCCAGCATTTAAAGATCACTTAGATTCAATGCATATTTAAATTGGACGAACATAAAGTGCTGATAAACAGTAGACCATAAGCGTAAAACATTAAATTTTTTAACAATAAAAAAATCACATTTAAAAAGTGTTGTTATCCGTAATGAACTAAAACGGAAGAAAACTTTTTACTCTAGCGGTTGTAAATCAAAATTTAGTTTGGCTCCCAATGCAATTGAAATTTTGTTAATGCTAGATAAAGTCAGATTAAATTTGGCATTTTCAATTTTTGAAATTTGTTCTTTTCCCATGCCCGCCTTTTCGGCAAGCTGTTTTTGAGTTAATCGTTTTTTCTTTCGGAGTTCTTTAAATTTATATGCTAAAACATCCGCTCTTAATTCATTATCAAAAGCTTCTCTCTCAGCAGTCCCCTTTTTGCCAATAAATTCATCTAAAATTTCATCGTTAGGTATTGTTTTCATAAACCATATATTAAAAATTGATAATCATTTTCATAACGCTAAATAATGTTTTCTTATTTTCTTTGCTTTGTCTAACTCTTTTTTTGGAATCTTTTGAGTTTTTTTAATTATTCCATGAGTACATATAACCAATGCTTTTTGGTTAATATCCCAAAAAGCAAATATTCTGTATTCCTCATTTTTCATTTTAGCTTTAAACTCCCAAATTTCTGAGTTTTTTAATTTGCAGAAGATTGATGAATCATTAGTCTGTTTTGCTTTATTGATGTTATATATTAGTTTTTTTCGAGCTTTGGAATCAATTTCTAGAAAAAAATCTCTGACTTCTATTAGGAAGTTTACCTCAAAATTCAACAAACTGTAAAGTAATTCATAGTTGCAATATAATGCAATTACATAAAATAATGCTACCGTAGTTTATGAGGAAATCATGATAACAGATACTAGGCATTAGTTGAAATACTTTTATGATATGACGATTTAGTTTTGGCAGAATGGATTCTACTCTACGCTAATTCACGAATAGAGTCTTTATAGGGTGGGCTTACATATCAACTGCTTGAATTGGTTGCTGATAGGATGAATGATTATAGGAGACTTTTGCACTAAAATTTTAGATTTCCACTAGATGAAAGAAGGTAAAGCGGGAATAACAAAGAGACCTAATCGAATCTAAAATGACTAAAAATGGAGTCGAAAAGGTCAAAATCAAGGGAATGTTGTGCTGATTGGATCAAGTTATTCGCCGAATATGAAAAAGATAAACCTTGAAAATTCAGGAATACGGGGCTCTTTAGTCGTCTATGACTGGTTGTAAAATACAAGTTAAAATCAAGATTCATCTTGGATTTCTATTGTCATGGGAGGGTTATTCACTCGAGTAATGCGCTTACCAAAAACTAAAATCATCAATACACCCGTGGTAATCGCTGTATCAGCTATATTGAATACATATTGAAAAAAGGTGTAGGACTCGCCTCCCACCAATGGTAGCCATTGTGGCCAAACCCAAGTGACTAAGGGGAATTGTATAAAATCCACGACGTGTCCTAAAAAGAGTGGTGCATAACCTTGTTGGGGTAAAAATTCAGCAATTTGTCCGTAACTATGTGAAAAAATCACGCCATAAAAAATAGAATCAGTTAAATTACCTAATGCTCCTGCAAAAATCAGAGCCACAGACCACTTTAATAAACGAGATTGCTTTTGGAGCACTCTAAAAAACAACCATAATCCAATCCCGGTAATGACAATAATTCGAAAAAAAGTGAGAATGAGTTTCGCGGTATCTTCATCACCAATAGGAATGATATCACTAACTCTTGTTCCAAGAGCCATACCTGGATTCTCAACAAATAAAACTCTAAAAAATCCCCAATCGATGACTGATGGAGAATGGAAACTGCTGATAGGATAATTGAGTTTGATATAAAATTTGAGCGACTGATCTAGTAGCAAAACCCCTAAAATGACCAAGACCACCCAGTGAATTTTTATATTTTTAAATAGCACGTTCATTTTTCTTGTCAAGGGCTAAAAATAGAAATTATATCAGCTCTTAATGAAAAATATTTCCCCAAGTGGTACCGATATCTAAGTTTGATGCAAAATCAGCATTATAATGGGTAGAAACAATTCCATGTTTGCTATTTGCATTGACATTGACCATTTTGTTTAGCACGCAAATATTGGCATTTATAGATTCGATGGAACTTTTTATTGTCATTGCTTCAAACGAGCAGTAGCCAGATTTTAATTGAAGATGAATATGGTCGAGGGTCCCCTTAATCGTTACTTGACAATCCCCGACCATAATGTGCAGATTTAACCCACTAGGAACGAAAAGTGTTGCCGTTGTGGCATATAATTTATGTGCACTTAACTTATCACCAACGAATTTAAAATTTGGATTGGTTTTTTCTCGAGCAATTAAAACTTCATTTGATTGTCTAAAAGTGATGGTGCTAGCGGTTTGGTACTCTCCGAAACCACCATAGATGAACTCAATTTCAGTGGATGCATTCGAACCAATAATTTCTAGTTGATGGACCCATGGCAAATAAAACTCCGCATGGGACATCTCATTAATGGAAACTTGCTTATTGATAATGGACTGCGCGGATAAAAAAGATCCAATCGATAAGGAAATAAAAAGTAACGATTTTTTTATTTTTTTCTCTTTTTTGCTTCGATGGATAAGGTTGCGTGCGGGACCAATAAAAGCCTTTCTCGACTAATCAATTTCCCGGTAGCTCTGCAAATTCCGTATGTTTTATTTTCGATGCGTACAAGAGCATTCTTCAAATCTCGAATAAACTTTTCTTGACGTAATGCTAATTGAGCATTGGCCTCTTTGGATAATGTTGTGGAACCTTCTTCATAGGCCTTGAAAGTAGGGGAAGTATCTTCAGTTCCATTATTACTATCGTTCATGTAGGCTCTTTTTAGAAATTCTAATTCCTTTTGAGCATTTTCAATTTTGTTTTCAATTAATTCTTTGAATTCAATTAATTCTTGGTCAGAATATTTCGTCTTTATTTCAATTGTAGTCATGATGTAGTTTTGTTAATAGATATCTTAATTTCAATATCATCGATGGAGATGTGATGAGCATTTTCTAAACGAGTTCTAAAGTAGATTTTTTTAGCAAGAGTTTCATTGACAATATACTCATAATTTCGGTGTATCACATTTTTAAATAAAGGATTTTCTTCCAAACATATTTCAATTCGATCAGTGATTTCAAATTTTTTTGATTTTCGAAGATTTTGGACTCGATTCACAAATTCTCTCGCAATTCCTTCATATTTTAATGGTTCGTTGATTCGAACATCCAAACTCAACGTCATTCCATCACTTTGAATGATTTCCCAACCTTGAATATCTTTAAATTCGATAGCAACATCATCGAGTGTTACTTCAGTTTGCCAACCATCGATTTCCAAAAAAATAGATTTTTTTGATTCTAATTTTTCAATTTGACTTTGATTGAGTTGTTTGATTTGATGAACGACTTTGGAAACTTGAGAACCATATTTTGGGCCAAGAGCTTTAAAATTGGGTTTTAATTCTTTTTCCAAAATGGGATGGTTTCCATCAATGAGCTCCATTTCTTTGACATTGACTTCGGCTTTCACTTGATCAGCAATAGACTTCATGAGTTGTTTGTGTTCTTGATCAAAAATAGGAATCAGCAGTTTTTGAAGTGGCTGACGTACTTTAATTTGGTGTTTTTTTCTAAGGGATAATGCTAGAGAAGTGATGGTTCTTGCTAGATTGATTTTTTTTTCTAATTCTTTGTCAATAAACTGGAGGTTGGCTTTTGGAAAGGAATCAAGATGAACCGAAATCGCTTTATTTTTTTGATTCATGACCAAATCACAATAAAGACGATCCATATAAAATGGAGCTATTGGAGCACCTAACTTAGCGATGGTAACCAAACAATGGTGTAATACTCGATAGGCAGTTTCTTTATCTTTCGAAAATTGATCTTTCCAAAATCGTCTTCTAGAGAGTCTTACATACCAATTACTAAGTTTTTCCAACACAAAATCAGAGATGAATCGAGCTGCTTTGGTTGGTTCATAATCTTCAAAAGAACGATCCACGCGTATGATCAAAGAATGGAGCTCCGAAAGAATCCAAGCATCTAATTCGGTGATGGATTTTCGGTCGATATGGCAATGCTCTCCTTGATAGTCATCGATATTGGCATACATGACAAAAAAAGAATAAACATTATAAAGCGTATGGAAAAACTTTTTTCTGATTTGATCAATTCCTTGAGCATTAAATCTAAAATCATCCCAAGGATTGGCATTGGAAATTAAATACCAACGCAAGGCATCTGGCCCATACCTATCCAAGGTTTCGAATGGATCCACAGAGTTTCCAAGTTTTTTTGACATTTTTCGACCGAATTGATCTAGAATCAAACCATTGGAAACGACATTCTTATAGGTAACACTATCAAACACTAGGGCTCCGATAGCATGAAGAGTGTAAAACCATCCTCTGGTTTGATCAACTCCTTCAGCTATATAGTCGGCTGGATAAAATCCTCCATGATCTATTTTACTTTGATTTTCAAAGGGATAATGCCATTGAGCATAAGGCATGGATCCTGAATCAAACCATACATCGATTAAGTCGGATTCTCGATACATGGGCCGTCCATCATCTGTTGAAAGAATGATTTGATCAACTACATGACGATGAAGGTCTATGTTTTTATAGTTTTCTTTTGAATAATCGCCCACTTTAAAATCAGCAAATGGATTTGATGTCATATGCCCTTTTTTGATTGAAAATTCAATGCCTTCCATCAATTCAGACATGGAGCCAATGACTTTGGTTTCTTTATGGTCTTTCGTTCGCCATATGGGGAGAGGAGTTCCCCAAAATCTTGATCGTGATAAATTCCAATCGCTGGCATTTGCCAACCAATTGGCAAAGCGTTTTTGTCCTGTTGCTTTAGGTTTCCAGTTAATTTGTTGATTTAAGGAAACCATTTTTTCTCTAACAGAAGAAACGTTGATAAACCATGAGTTTAATGGATAATAAAGTATGGGTTTATCAGTCCGCCAACAATGGGGATAGGAGTGGGTATGTTTTTCAACCCAAAAAGCGCGGTTTTCTTGTTTTAAGACAATGGCTATTTCGGTATCGACTGATTTTTCAGGTTCTTGACCCTCTTTGTAAAATTGGTTTTTAACGAATTTACCGGCCAATGAACCCATTTGAGAAACAAAGCGTCCTTTCAAATCCACTAAAGGAGTGAGTTCATGGTTTTCATCTCGAACCAAAAGTGCGGGAACAGAGGGGGATGCTTGTTGGGCCACTCTCATGTCATCAGCACCAAATGTTGGTGCGGTATGGACGATTCCTGATCCTTCTTGGGTTGTTACAAAATCGCCACGAATGATTCTGTATGCATTTTCAGGGTTTTGAGCCGGTTCTGGTCCTTCTTTCCATATTTTATGATATCGAATATCCATAAAAAAATGACCTTTAATTAAGTGTAGTTTTAAAAATGGAATCCTTTTTTTACTTGGTTCAAGGGCATCAAAGTCTTCGATGTTTTGCACTTCTTGGTAGGGCTTTTTCAACAACTTCGTTTGTAAACCTGAAGCATAAACAATGCGTATTTTTTTGAAAGTATATTGATTATAGGTCAGAACAATGTTGTATTTGATTTTTAGGCCTACCGTTAAAGCGGTATTTGAAGGGAGTGTCCATGGAGTGGTTGTCCAAGCTAAAAAATACAAGGGGACGGAGTCTCTTAAAGCTTTGGGTAGACTTGCATCAATTGCTTTAAATTGAGCTGTAATTGAAATATCCTTAATGGGTTTGTAAGCCTCGGGTTGATTTAGTTCATGAGTTGATAAACCCGTCCCTGCCATGGGGGAGTACGGTTGAATCGTATAACTTTTATAAAGCAACCCTTTTTTGTAGATTTGTTGAAGCAACCACCAAACGGATTCGATATACTTTGGTTGATAGGTGATGTAGGGACTTTCCATATCGACCCAAAATCCAATACGCTTCGTCAATTGGTTCCATGCATCGGTATACCGCATGACGGCTTGACGACATTCTTGATTGTATTGTTGAACAGAAATTTTTTGACCAATATCTTCTTTGGTAATTCCTAATTGTTTTTCAACTCCCAATTCAATGGGTAAACCATGAGTATCCCAACCGGCTTTGCGTTCCACTTTGAATCCTTTTTGGGTTTGGTATCGGCAAAAAAGATCTTTAATGGTCCGAGCCATCACATGATGAATACCTGGCATTCCATTGGCTGAAGGGGGCCCCTCGTAAAACACATAGGAAGGAGAATCTTTCTTGGAATCGATGCTTTTTTGAAAGATCTTTTCCATGCCCCATGATTTCAACACCTGATTGGCAAACTCGACGAGATCCAAATCATCATATTCAGGAAACCGAGACATTTTCTAAATTCAGGAATGCGAAAATAAGCAAACTCTTCACCCGATAATTTATTAAATCTCATCTTTATCAATAACTACCTATTCATAAATTGACCCTACCATCATTTGTTTGGTTAGAGCTAAAAAAACACCAAAATGAATAGCATTTGCTCAGAATTTAAGAAGTATCAAAATCTTCCCATCATTGAATTCCAAAAACCTCGGCCAAGTGATTTTTTAAAAACAATTGAAGAAAAACAGCCATTGCATACAAGTTAGGGCCAATATCACTTATGTGGTTGCCCTAACTTTTGGTGCCCTAACACTTTTTGCTGAAAGGCTAAAGAATCGGAATTAATGAGCTTGGTGAAAAAAAGCTGATTACTCAATTAGTCACCGATGAAGTGAGCCGATTAGGGAGAAATACCAAAGATGTCTTGAGCGTATTGAAAACGATTCAAGAACTTGGTATGGATTCAAGAAGTATCGATGGAAAAGAAAATCCCTATCGGAAAGCGATGCTCATGATGATGAGTTGTTTGTTGTATGAAATCGAGCGGAAAGCTCTTTTAGAATGCACCAGTCGAGGCATACCAGCTTATGATAAACAAGGTGGTACTCATGGACGAGAAAGATAGAAACTATAGAAAAGGGTTTATCTAAACCCAAAAAAACCTCAGTCTTTTGAGCAAAGAGAAATCCTATCAAGGCATTCAGAATGGATTGCAAGGGAGTTGACGACGATAAGAAAGTTGAGAGATTACATAGGATGAATTTGGATTAATAAAATAATTCTAATTTTGCCCTATCATGGCACATAACATAGATACAGATATTATTGAAGTCGCTAGTTTGACTATTTTGACGTGGTTGAGTATTGAGTTTTATGGTATAATAGCTGGTATCATCTTCGGGACCATATCATCTGGTTTTATCATTTGGAAATGGTCGTCAGGTAAAAAAGAGCACAAGAATACGCTGAAAATACAAGCTCTTCAAATTAAAAAACTACAAAAAGATTTGGGAGAAGATGCCGGACAGGAAACTGACGATGGCTCAGATGCCGACCAAAAACGCAACTCTAAGGATAAAAAAGATTAAGTCATTTTCCTAACTGGAATCTTACCTCTTCTAATTCCTCATCCCTAAAATATTTTGATTCTGTCGTTATTTTTGTGAAAAGCATTTTCTCTGAAAAAATAGAGTGTCAAAATCTTCCATCACCTGATTCCAAGACCGTGGTCAAGCGGTTTTAGGAAAGATTAATAAGTAAAAAATGGATTTTAAATGTGTACTTCAGCGTAACTGAACCCCTTCCCTTGAGGATAACTTTCGAAATCATTTTTCTTTTTTCTTTTTTTTGGCGATCTGGTGACACTAATCGATGATTTTTTGATTCCGTTGGGCATCGGTCGGAAAGGTCCCATGGTTGCCTTGCACGGTGGTCTCCGATCAGACCATCGATGAAGACTTCTTCATTTCTTTTTGATGCAACGAAACGGAATCGGCAAAGATCTTTTCGACCCCTGCTGGGCCCATACGATCTCTAGGAATGACGCCCATCAGAAGAATCACAAGGGGGGTTGGTGTTTCATGACATCAAAACCCGTGAAGTACGGCCTGTCAGGATGTTCAATTCACCGTTCCATGAGGGTTTCATCGCCTCGATGGTCACGTCGTTTCAGCATCCAACAACCCACCATCACCCCAATGGGATGGGCTGGACGGCCCTTTGGGGAATCAAAGGAACCAAAGGCGTTTTCAAAAAAAGACCCATCCATGGCATGGGCCAGCCACTGGATCTGATGTTTTGGATGGAGAATCGCATGGAATGCCGAGTCGAATCACTGGGCTGTTTGGGGGCTCCTTTTTGGATCATTTCTGCAAGATTTTGAGACCAAGAGACGCATTTCCTTGCAGATTTAAAAACTAGAATGGAACCATTCAACCCCCCCTATAAAAGGACTGGAGGCTACATTTGGGATTTTTAAGGAGCGACTATTTCGTTCAATAGCCCAGCGAAGCAAATCTGGAGAAACATCGATTTTTGACATGGCTGATTTAAATCAATGAGTATAAAAAAGGACCCTGATGTGTTTTGGTCTGTTTTGAATGAATCTTTTTTAATTTGAATAATGTACTCATTCAAAGAATGGAAACTCAGGTAAAAATAATGGCTTTGAACTTAAATTTAGAGACTCGACTAGGATAAACTTGGATTCATACAACTCTTTTTTGAAGGTGAAATAGGATATTCCATGAAATAAATCATCATTCAAAATTGGTATTGTAATCCTACTTTAAAATTGCGACCAGGTGACGAAATTCCAGAAGCAAAGGGCTTATAATGAATGTCGAAGATATTCTCAAGGCCTAATTTGATGGATGCATTTTTGATGACTTGGACTTGGCTATTAAAATTAACGGTCATCCATGCTGGAGTCCCATGATATCGTTCCTCTTTTTCCAAAAAAGGGGTTTCTTCAAGACCATCTTCACCACCCAAACTGTAATCTCTGTAATCCTTTGCATCGCTGAATTCGATACCCAACAAAGCCTGAATCCAAGTATGATTGAATTGTATGTGGGCCGAACCAAATAAGGGTGATATCGAAGGTAAAGGGCCATAGATATCGTGTTTGACCCCTTCTGTGTATGTCAAACTGGAAAGTAAATCGATCTTTTTGAACAAAGTAACCCTCGAATCGAATGTAGCACCGTATAGATAGCGATCTCCAAGATTTTTATTGGATATCGTGTTGAGTTCTTGATCGTTATAAATGATGGTGTTTATATCCTCTGTAGAGAAATCTGCTATAATTTGATATTGGTCTCTTCCTATATGACGCGAAAGAATCGTACCATAAACTCTAAGTGAAATATAATTGGAGGATTGATGGAATCTTTTGTCCAAACCGAGATCTAAGTTGTAGGCATATTCTGCTTTTAAAAAATCATTTGGCACGAGTAAATTGGATCCACTTTGTCGAATTTTCCCCAAATCATCGATATTAGGACTCCGAAAACCACTAGATAAGATGAAGTTCCATTGAGTTTGATCACTTGGGCGGTAGATTAATGAAATGGTTTCACTAGACACCCTATTAATCACTCGAGTTTGGCTAAGTAATGCATCGACATTTGCAATATCATTCCATTTGGCAAAAACTTCAACGTAGTTCATACGAATGCCAGCATTTAAACTGAATTTAGGGTTGAAATTCCATACCCAATTGGCATAAGCAGCTAATGACCCCAGATAACTATAATCACTAGGATACCGACTTGGAATCGATTTAGTTCCAAAGGTATCAATAATGGGAGCATCCATGATGTAATCTTTGATTTCCGTTGGGTTTGGATTATAATGACCATCGATTGCTCCTTCGTCGAACACAATCAAATAAGCTAGAGCAAATGAATTGACGGCATTCAAAGTAGTTTCAATACCATAAGAAAACTTATGGTTCCTATTGAGGTTAAAATCAAAATCTGCATTGAAACTATAGACATCAACATCTTCTTCTTGTATGTTTCGTTTCAATGAAGTGAACAGTCGACTGATTCGAGATTCCTTGATGTTCTGATATCCAAGCGTTATCATTCCCTTGTCTAAAAGGGACCATTTGGGAAAAAATTTGAATTGCCCGCTGAGTAAAAATCTTTTTTGTGGCCCATAATACCATTCGGAAAATCGTAAATAGTCATGTCTCATTTCAGCCAAACGATCAAACCGAGGGACGTCGGAAGTTGTTGAAAACTGAAGATTGAAAGACAACTGATAATCTGAATCGAGTTGATAAATAAATTTTTGAAAAACATCCAATTGTTGGTATCCTGAATTT
This sequence comes from Flavobacteriaceae bacterium, assembly GCA_026710085.1. Classification (GTDB taxonomy): domain Bacteria; phylum Bacteroidota; class Bacteroidia; order Flavobacteriales; family Flavobacteriaceae; genus Bin25. Next base: position 49,852 of record JAPORT010000017.1, read on the forward strand.
CTTTGAATCAGTGGATCAGAATTGATGACGGCATATGGAGAAAAAACATCACGGTTATTTCTCGAATAGTAGGGGACGAGTCCCCAGTTTTCAAAGCCATGATTTCGAACACGTCCCATTTTGATATCGCCAAAATCAGAATAGGTCAAACTAGTTAAAGAACCCCATTTTTCAAACCCCCATTCCAGTGATACATTATTGATGATTTGCTTATCAGCGGTACTGAAATTACTGTTGATCTGAAAATTGTTATATCCATCGGCATCCAAACGAGGGGATTTGGTATAGTAATGGATGACCCCACCAAGACCATCTGAGCCATAGCCCACTGAAGAAGAACCAAATGTCACTTCGACTCTCTCTATGGTGTGTGGGTCAACAGATAATGCATATTGGTGATGTCCAGATCGATAAATGGCATTATTCATGCGTACGCCATCGATCACCATGAGAATTCGATTGCCTTCAAGTCCTCTCAAAATAGGACTTCCCCCACCTCCTTGAGATTTTTGCAAGCGAATGCCTGGACTTAGTTTGATTAATTCAGCACCAGTAGAGGGACGAGAAAACTCAATATCTCGCTTGGAAGTGACACTAACTTTTTCAGCAATTTGATCTCTAGAAATTTCACTTCGAGCTACCGACAATACAATTTCATTGAGGGGATCGGTTTCTTGTTCAAGCAAAACTAAAACATTGATTTGTGAAGAATCATTGACAAATTGGTAATCTCGATAACCCAACCTTGAAACAGTTAATAATTCCCCTGAATTCAAATCACTGATGTCGGCAATTCCTTGGACATTGGTGGTGATTGAATTTAATTGCGAATCGATAATCACAACCGATTCTAAGGGATCCCCGGTTTGTCGGTCTTTAACAAGGATTGTTTGGGAATGTCCCAAAATCCCGAATCCAAAAGCACCAAGTGTGATAATCAGTTTAACCAACAAGGACATCATCTAATAATTTTATAGAATAGGGAACTTTAAAATTGAAAAAATGTTGACTGTAATAGCCCAGAACACTTTTGAGCATCTGTTTCTGTTCCAATGCACTCAAAGAGGCTGAATTTAACGTATCAAAACTTGTGCCTAGAAAATAACGCCACATATCCTTTTGATGCCCTTCAAGGTAGGTTCCTTGAGGCAATTGATTTGTAAATAGAGAATGTTCCATATCAAAATACAGTGCTCTTTGATTCGAGACATCAGGAAAATAACCCAAATACTTGGTGATTTTTATTAAAAAACTCAAATGAAAAGAAGTTGCTCCATCACTATGGTCATACCATTTTAAATTTTCGGTAACAAAATCATAAAGAGTCGGATTTGCGTCCTCTTCTTCTCGGAGTAACTGATAGAGCAACTCAAATAAAAAAAGAATCGTCGTCTTCTTATTGTTGTCAAATGGAAGTTGTTGATAGATATATTCCATTCGAGCTTCTTTCAAATAACCCAATTGATCTGAAGCATATTGTTTCGCTACCACTTCCAGCATATGGGTGGGTTGAAAAAGTGCTTTTTTCAATCCTTGCTTGCTTTTGGATTTTCGAATTCCTTTTAAAATGTATGATTGATATCCATATTGTTTTGTATAACAATTGACAATCAGTGAAGTTTCACCATAGTTAATGATTCTTAAAATGAGTGCTTGGACTAATCTCATTGTTTTTCTTTTGGGTTTACACCACTCCTTGTGCCAACATGGCATCAGCTACTTTAACAAATCCAGCAATATTAGCGCCCTTCACATAATTAATCCCTTGATCTTCTTGACCGTAGACGAAACAAGATTGATGAATATCGTTCATGATGACCTTCAATCGTTCATTCACTTCTTCTCGACTCCAACTAAATCGAAGTGAATTCTGAGCCATTTCTAAACCCGAAACGGCCACCCCTCCAGCATTCGATGCTTTTCCTGGTGCAAATAGGATTTTGGAGTTTAAAAATTGATGAATTGCTCCATGATCAGAAGGCATATTGGCTCCCTCTCCGACGGCAAGGCATTGATTTTTTATGAGATGGAGAGCATCTTTTTCTAATAATTCATTTTGAGTCGCACATGGAATAGCTATTTGACAAGGGATTTTCCATGGTGTTTGTCCTTCATGATAAGAGGCTTTTGGGTATTGCTCGATATATTGTCTTATTCTTCCCCTTTGATTGTTTTTCAAATCCATAATGTAGTTCAGTTTTTCTTGGTTGATGCCATCTTGATCATGGATAAAACCAGAAGAATCCGACATAGTCAACACCTTGCCCCCCATGGTGATGGCTTTTTCAGCGGCATATTGAGCTACATTTCCCGATCCAGAGACGACCACTGTTTTCCCTTCAATGGTTTGTCCGACATGTTGCAACATGTTTTCAATAAAGTAAACCACCCCATAACCGGTGGCTTCAGATCGAATGAGTGATCCGCCCCAAGTGAGTCCTTTTCCTGTCAATACTCCGGTAAACTCATTTCTCAAACGTTTGTATTGCCCAAACATATAACCAATTTCTCGGCTTCCTACACCGATATCTCCAGCGGGAATATCCCTATTTGGTCCAATATGTCGAGCCAATTCAGTCATAAAACTTTGACAAAATCGCATCACATCGATATCGGATTTTCCTTTGGGATCAAAATCCGACCCTCCTTTACCAGCTCCCATAGGTAAGGTTGTCAAAGCATTTTTAAAAATTTGTTCAAACGCCAAAAACTTCAAAACACTCAAATTGACATTGGGATGAAAGCGTAATCCCCCTTTGTATGGACCAATAGCAGAATTCATTTCAACACGATATCCTCGATTGACCCTGATTTCACCTGTTTCATCGATCCATGCTACTCGAAAAGAAATGACTCTTTCGGGTTCGACCATACGTAGCAATATATTCTGTCCGTAGTAAATTTTTTGTGAAACGATATAGGGAACTACCGTTTCAACCACCTCTGAAACAGCTTGCATAAATTCAGGTTGATTTCGATTTCGAGAGGCCACTTCATTTAAAAAATTATTAATGATTGTCTCCATAATGGTTTTTAGTTTTTTTTAATTGATTGTTGTTATAAATTCATTTCCCCCGAATGGTCCTAATGAGAGACTTCTGCATCGTTGACTAATCATTAAAACGGATTTTTTAGGGACTAAAAAATGGTTTGATGATCTTTTCGATTTTATCAAACGAACGCAACCTTATGTTGTGACCATGATTCGATGCTTGATTGTATTCAGATAAAGCAAATTCTTTATATCCTCTTTTTTGAGCTTCTTTAATTCGAGTCTCTATTTTGGGTACGGCTCTAATTTCTCCTGACAAACCAATTTCAGCAGCAAAGCAAACCCATTGTGAAATGGATAAATCAAAATAACTCGAAAGGACAGCCATTACAACGGCTAAATCAATGGCTGGTTCTTCAACTTTGATTCCCCCCGTAATATTGACAAAAACATCTTTATCACCAAAAGAAAATCCGACTCTTTTCTCTAAAATAGCCAGCAACATATTGAGCCTTTTGCCATTAAATCCCGTACAACTTCTTTGGGGTGTCCCATAAATAGCTTTACTGACCAATGCTTGGACTTCAATCAATAAAGGGCGTATCCCCTCTACGGTAACAGCAATAGCATAACCACTTGATTGATCATCTTTTTGACTGATTAGAATGTCACTTGGATTGTCAACGATGGCCAAACCATCATGATTCATTTGATAGATGCCTAGTTCGAAGGCAGGACCAAATCGATTTTTTTGTGTTCTCAATATGCGGTGCGAATAATTTCGATCCCCTTCGAAAAGCAGAACAGTATCCACCATATGCTCTAATACTTTAGGACCTGCTAAATGCCCTTCTTTGGTGATATGACCAATTAAAATCACTGGAATATGTTTCCTTTTAGCAAATTCTAGTAACTGGGCAGTGCATGTTCGAACTTGGGTAATGGTGGAAGCCGCTGAGTCGACTGCTTGGGTAGTGAGTGTTTGTATTGAGTCAATGACCACCAATTCAGGGGAAAGTTCTTTTATTTGATGGAATATCTGTTCTAGTTTGGTTTCAGTTAAAACATAACAGTTGTTTTCATGTTTTCCGATACGATCAGCCCGTAATTTGATTTGTTGTGCACTTTCTTCACCACTGACATAGAGGACCTTTTGTTCAAGTTCCAATGAAACTTGCAATAGTAGGGTCGATTTTCCAATTCCTGGTTCTCCTCCAATTAAAATCATTGACCCAAGCACAATACCTCCTCCCAAGACTCGATTGAATTCTTGATCGACAGTCGTTAATCTTGGGTTACGTTGAATCGCTATCTGTTGGATTTTAATGGGTTTCGATGTCTTTGAGATCACATCAGCATCTGCCCATGTTTTAATCGGAGAATCGTCGACAACTTGCTTGACGATGGTTTGCCATTGATGGCAGGAAGAGCATTGACCTTGCCATTGGAGGTATCGAGCCCCACAAGCTTGACAGACATAAATTGTTTTGCTCTTTTTCATCAGTTGGATTTGGAGGTCAAGGATTTATTCACAAGAGGTAGTATTCCAAAAGATAAACCACCAAAGACCGCAATCAATACGGTTTGTATGGTCCAAACAATCCATCCAAAAGCAAAACTAGATTCTCTTGAAATACCAAAAGAAATAAAATAGGTACCTACTGCCAAAGGATAAAGTCCCAAGCCACCATTTGTTGTTGCTATGGTCAGCACACCGATGATAAAGCCCGGCAATAAAATATCTAAAGACATATTGTAGGTATCATGCATGGCAAATTTGACCACGTAGAACATTAAAAAGTACATGATCCAAATAAAAACTGAATGAAGGATGTAATACAATTTATTGCGCATTTGTAATAAGATTTGGACTCCTTGAATAAACTGATTGTAAAAATTTCGAATCTGATTGGCTTTTTTGGTTTTGATCTTTTTTTTAAAATATCGAGTTAGTTGGTAAAGGAATAAAATCACAATTGAAATAATCAAAGTGGAGATGATCCATGATTTGAAGTTTTCAACCAAAAGTTGACCAATGACCTCAACGTTAAGAACAAGAGCAATTAAAATGAAAATCCCGAGCATCAATAAATCGATGATTCGCTCGGCAACTATATTTCCAATGGCAATCGGGAAAGGAACTTTTTCGTAAGTCGCTATGGTTGTTGCTCTCAAAACTTCGCCACTTCTTGGGATCCCTAAATTAGCCAAATAAGCCACCATAATCGATAGAAAGTTATTGATTGGGTTCGTTTTATACCCCATGGGGATCAGCATATAACGCCATCGAATGGATCTCGAAACGTGACTGCAAAGGCCAATCAAAATGGATAATAAAACCACCCATTCCGGTGTTTGCTTTAAATAAGAGACAATCGTCTGTCTTTCTTCTACGGAAGTGTCTCGGTAAGTAAGATAAATAAAAAAAAGTCCCAAGACCAATGGGACGACTATTTTGGCTAGTCGAAAGATTGTTTTTTTCTTTATCAAATGTTAATATTTGGGTTATTAGGAGAGCTTAGTGAATTATAAAATTTAGCGCCGATTAGAGAATAGAGTGACTCCAGACAAGCAGACTGAAATTTTTCAAAGGATAAAGACAACTTGTTGAACAGACAAAGATATCATTCTAAACCACGCTTGAATGGGTTCAATAGCAAATTTCAATATTGTCAATCAATCGGATGGTATCAACATGTACAGCAATACAACCTCTGAATGATTGACCTTTTTGTGCTCTTGAAATGGGAATTAAAGTATTGGGCTCTACAATTTCAAAGTAATCCAATTTTAAATTGGGCAATCGATTGATTCTTTTGGTCACTTCCCTTTTTATGAGAGGAATAGGATGTGTTTTAATAACTTCTTTAGCATATAATAGGGATTGATAAATACTTTGAGATTGTTTTCTCAAGTCTTGGGATAATTTGATGTTTCGAGAACTCATGGCGAGTCCATTAGATTCTCTAATGGTTGGGCAAGCGATAACTTGAGTCGTCCATCGAAGTTGTTGTTTGATGAAACGAATAATTTGGAGTTGTTGAAAGTCTTTTTCTCCCAAATACAACCTGGTCGGTTGGATGATGTCAATAAGGATCTCAACAATGGTCGCGACTCCTTGAAAGTGATGGGGTCTTGATGCTCCTTCCATGTACAGGTCCAATCCTTTGAAATCAAATGTTTTGGCAACGATTTGATTTCCATACAATTCTTTTGCAGTCGGTGTGAAAACGAGTAACTGATCAGCATAAGGGGTCAGTTTCAAAAGATCTTCTTCAATGACTTTGGGATAATGTTTTAAATCCTTAGAACTATTGAATTGAGTTGGATTCACAAATAAACTCACAACGACCCGATCATTTTCAACGATTGATCGTTGGATTAAACTCAAATGTCCCTTATGGAGAGCTCCCATTGTTGGGACAAAACCTAAGTTTTTGGAATCCCTTTTTTTAATTTCATTTTGGAGCTTTTCTCTCGATTCGATGGGATGAATCATTATGTCAAAATTGAAAGCCAATTTACAATCCTCAGATAAAAAGTCCTGTTGTTTTTCTAATTTTGCAAATAGTAATGTCTTCAAAAGCAAAGGTTTTAAAAGGGAAAAAAATATTGATTGTTTCATCAGATGTCGTCCCTTACATGCCACAATCTATTTCAGCGGTCAAGGCTTTTGAACTGGGTAAAAGCATCAATCAAGCCGGTGGCCAAACTAGAATATTCATTCCACGTTATGGCTCAATTAATGAAAGAAGACACCAACTTCATGAAGTCATCAGACTCTCGGGCATTAATTTAGTCATTAATAATTACGATTATCCTTTGTACATCAAAGTTGCCTCGATTCCTAAACTTCGAATGCAAGTTTACTTTATTGACAGTGATGACTACTTCAAACGCAAAGGATATTTAAAGGACTCGTCAGGAAAATATTTTCCTGATAATGATGAACGGATGATTTTTTTTACCAAGGGAGTCATCGAAACGGTCAAAAAACTGAACTGGGTCCCCAATTATATTCACTTACACGGTTGGTTTACATCCCTATTTCCATTATACCTTAAAACCAAGTACAAAAATGATTTGCTATTCAAAAACAGTAAGATCATCAGTTCATTGTACCAAGATATTTTCCCCGGTCACTTGAATGAGCAATTCAATGAAAAACTCGAGTATGATGAGATTTCCAATATCGGTTTAAATCATTCCACTCCGATTGATGCCCTAAAGTTGTTATCTTTAGGGATTACCTATTCCGATGGAGTTGTCATTGCAGAACAAGACATCAGTCAAACGCTAATCAAACAGATAAAGTCGGGAAAAAAACCATTTTTATCTTCTGAAGAATCGAGGCAAGACCAGCAAGTCATTGATTTTCTTGATCGCGAATTTTCTTAAGCCTTATGAAATAGGTGAAGCCATTCAATCGATTCATTTATTTTGTATTCTCGGTCATCTTTTTTTTGGGATGTGAAAGAGAATACCATCCAGTGGGAAAATCTCTTTTCGATGGTCAGAGATTTATTTCAGGAAAGCAGCGTTTTCCTGTCTATACCTATCAGAAAAAAAATGTAGCCGTTCAATCTAATGGACTTCCAACAGCTCAACTTGGAAAATCAGATCATCCCATTTTTGGGAGAAACACCGCAAAAATCATATCTGCTTTAACAATTGCGAATAGCCCTCGTTTTGGTGATTTTCAACAACTTGCCGAAGATACACAGGATGATGTGATACAAGAAAATGAAAGGGTGACACAAGTGTTTTTAGAACTCCCTTTTTTTACAAATCAACGAGATGCTGATAATGATGGAGTGATTGACTCTAGAGATGCTAATCCCAAGGATCCTAATAGCGACTCAGATGGAGATGGAATTACTGACTTTATTGAGAGCCAAAGAAATACAAATCCTTTATCAGAAGATAGTGATGGTGACGGTATCAATGACAATCAAGACACGGATAATGCTGCTTATGATACAGAAAACCAAGTCTATGCCATTGATTCAATTTATGGGAATCGGTTAGCAACGTTTAATTTAAAAATTCATGAACTCACTTATTATCTCAATGAATTAGATCCGATCGATAATTTTGAATCACAAGAAATCTATTATACCAACCAAGATCTGTACAAACAAGGATTTGTTGGACAATTATTAGCGGATCATCAAGTGACTTTAGATTTTGAGGAAATCAGAATAAACTATGAAGTAGATGATCCAAGTACAGAAGATATTGATGAAACGACAAGAGCGGAAACTCGTTTGTCTCCTAGAATACGAATCCCTTTAGACCCAACTTTTTTTCAAGATCAAATTTTATCAAAAGAGGGAGGCTTTGAATTAGAATCCAATGGCAGGTTTCGAGAACATTTCAAGGGGATTATCATTCAACCTGATGTTGATTCTTTTACCGATGATCTTTACATGATTCTCGATATGAACAGAGCTCTCATTCGAATCCATTATCAATATGACAAAATAGACGCTAATGATGCTTCTCAGACCACTGTTGAAAAATCACAATTGCTTATCAATGTCAATGGTTTGAGATTAAACATATTGGAAAACCAACCAATTGATGATCAAATCACAAAACGAGTGAATAGTTCGAAAGAGGGCAAACCTGCCGACAAAATATATATTCAGGGAGGACAATTTCATGGAGCGTTGAGACTTTTTGAAAATCAGACAGATGATCAACTCAATCAAACACTCCAAGAATTAAGAGCTAATTTTTGGTTGATTAACGAAGCCAATATAGTATTTCATGTCGACCCATCAACCCCTAAAGAATCATTCTTAGCCAAAAGATTGTATCTCTATGACTACAATACGGGTATGCCATTGAGCGATTATGGTGAGTTTCAAATCGATCAAAGCACCAATAATCCAGATATTGATAAAGAAAGATTTGGAGGTATTTTGGAGTTAGACGAACAAGACAATCCAGTGTTATTTAAATTTCGTATCACCGATCACATTTTTAATATTCTAAGAAATGATGCCCCAAATGTTGAATTAGGATTGGTAGCCACTTCAGATATCAATAATATAGTCGTTAGTCAAGCACTACAATTAAATGGCCAAACACAACCCTTAGATTTTCCTCAGTCGGCCATCATTAACCCTTTGGGTGTTGTTTTAGTAGGTTCTAATCCTGAGAGTTCTTTGCAAAACAAAAAAGTAGAATTGGAAATCATTTACACCCAACCTTAGTTTGTTTTGTTCCTTTGAGATTTGGTCCCTAATTCATTTATCAAGAAGACGTCGCATCAATCTATTGGTTCCAATTCAAGTAATTCATAAAACAATCATTAATCAAAATTGTAATTTTATTCTCAAGTTAAACAAGATGTCTATGAGACGACACTATTTTCTAATTGCGATCCTATTCATAGGCATTTCATGCAGTAAAAAGAAAGATGAGGCCACAGTCGTTACGCCACCAGAAAACCCAAGCCCTAATCCAACTGCAACCGATCAGAAAGAATCAACCCCCCAAAGTTATACACACCAGTTGGTCGTGGACGGCATTGATATTCCCTGGGGCCTGGCCTTTATTTCGGAAACGGAATTTTTAGTCACTGAAAAGTCAGGCACACTTTATTATGTTGAAAATGAAAAGAAATTCTCTATTGATGGTCTCCCATCCATTTATCATGTTGGTCAGGGTGGGCTATTGGATATCGAAGTCGATCCGAATTTTTCTAAAAATCAACTCATTTATTTCACCCTTAGCTTCAGCCCGGAAAATGAAAACGGAGGAAACACAGCGCTTTATTCCGCACAAATCGATTTAGAATCCAAGCAACTTTCCGATGTGAAACAACTTTTTAGAGGCAAAGAAAACACAACAAGAGAGGTTCATTTTGGCTCTCGAATTATATTTGACCATGAAGGATATCTTTACTTAACTATTGGTGATCGAGGACAGAGAGATGTCAATCCCCAAAGCTTAAATCGGGATGGAGGTAAAGTTCATCGATTGAATCGGGATGGGTCGATCCCTAGTGACAATCCGTTTGTCAATCATGAAAATGCCAATCCTTCCATATTCTCGTATGGTCATCGAAATCCTCAAGGGATGTTGTTAAATCCCTTAACAGATGACATATGGATTCATGAACATGGGCCTCGAGGTGGTGATGAAATCAATATTATTGAAGCTGGAAAAAACTATGGCTGGCCAAAAATTACTTACGGAAAAAATTATAATGGTTCAACGATAACCAATTTAACTCACATGGATGGGATGGAGCAGCCACTTCACCATTGGACGCCGTCTATTGCTCCCAGTGGATTTGAAATAGTCACTTCTGAAAGATATGGTCACTGGAAAAACCACTTTTTGGTGGGTTCCTTAAAGTTTTCATATCTCGAAAGATTGGTCATCGAAAACAATAAGGTCATCGCCACCCATAGGGAACTCAATAACATTGGGCGTGTTCGAAGTATTGAGCAAGGTTTGGATGGGTATATCTATGTTGGTGTAGAATCTTTGGGCGTTGTTCGAATAGTCCCAAAGGAATAGCTTTTATTTTTTTCTCGAAGCATATTTCCACAGCTTTAAATCTATGCTGATTTTCGTTGCAGTAGGGAATGGAGCATTAGTGTTCAATAAGATGAGTTTATTTATATTTGCAAAATAATTACCATTGTAAGGTAATTTATTTTTTTGAATGAATATCAGTTATAAGAGAAAGAAACTTAAAAAGCAGTTGAGCAGTATTTATGAAATCAAAAAGAATTATGGAAACATGGCAAAAAGATTATCCAATAGAATAGATCAATTAAAAGTCGCTAAAAACCTAGATGTCATTCACCAATTTCCTGCAATGAATTGCCATAAGTTAGCAGGAGATCGTGAGGGAAAATGGGCTGTAAATGTTTCGAAAAATTATCGATTAATATTTGAACTCAACCATGATCCATTACCCGTATATGAAGATGGGATTTTAGACACCAAATCTGTAACTGATATTTGTATCATAGAAGTTGTTGATTATCACTAAAAATATAAAAATATGAGCAAACTACAAGAGGAACTAGAATTTCTTTCAAAACCAGGTGATGCTATTCGCGAAACAATTGAGTATATCAAAATGACCCAAGTTGAGCTCGCAAAAAGAATGGATAAAACACCAGCAAAAGTTAATGATCTGATAAGTGGCAAGGAACCCGTAACTCTATTAACCGCAGTTAAATTGGAAAGAGTGCTTGGAATTGATGCGGAGTTTTGGTTAAACATGGAAACCTTCTACAGAAATAAATTAGAACGGTTAAACCGACAATTAAACTCAAAAAAGCTTATCCAGTGGCTAAAATTGCAGCCATTGAAAGAGTTAAAAAACCTCGGCTACTTAAAAACAGTAAGAATTGGGTCAGAAATGGTTGAAGAATGTTTTAAGTTTTATGGAGTTACGAATGACAAACAATGGAAAATGCTATACGCAAATCAGTATCGTTCCACCAATTTTAGAAAAAGTGAGGCCTACGATGTTTCTGTGGGAAGTATAGCCGCATTTTTGAGAATAGGAGAAATTGAAATGAGAAAGATGAATTTACAATCATTTGATCGAAAAAAATTTAAAGAGGTATTGAAAGAAGCCCAAAAATTGGTTAAAACACATCCCGAAGATTTTCCTAAAACTTTGAAAAAGCTTTGCTTTGATGCGGGAGTAGCACTTGTATACACGCCTAAATTTCCCAAAGCTCCCATTAGTGGAGTGGCTAGGTGGCTAGGTGGATCCCCTTTAATACAATTAACCGACCGATATCAATCCAATGATCAATTTTGGTTCACTTTTTTTCATGAAGCAGGTCACATATTACTTCACGGCAGGAAAAATGTATTTATCGAAAAGTTTGGTAAAAAAAGCGTGGATTCAAAAAAAGAAATACAAGCCAATAATTTTGCAAAAAAATGGCTATTGCCAAGGGATATAAAAAAAGAACGGATAGGTAAAATCACAGCGGATGAAATATGTCGAGTTGCGCAAAAACACGACACTCATCCAGCGATTGTGCTGGGAAGACTTCAACATGATGGGATTGTTCCTTATTCTTACGGGAACCATTCAAGGGTAAAAGTTGATTTGGATGAGTACATAACGAGGTATTAATCCTTTTAAGGGTTTGATCGTTTTAGGTTTGATTCACTCTAAGAATTGGTCTTTCTGACTTAGCGATAGATTCTGGCTATTGTTTGTAGGATACCGTCATTATGTCATAGCCCCAAAAACACACCATAGTAACTTATTCAACTTAAAAGTGGTTCAGGGACTAAAGCTTCTGGTCGTACTTTTGTTGGAAAAAGAGAAAGTAGTTGTACAGCAAATAATTGACCTCATATCCGTAATCGATTCCAAAATCATAATCAATTTGAAAACCGTACAAGTTGGTGTTGTAAAAACTCAAAACTCTTTGATTCCAGCTAGAAACAAAAATTCTGTTTTTGGCTTCGAGGTACTGTTGTGAATAAAAGTTTCTTGGTTTCGCATTGGTCAATATCCAACTATTGAAACCAACATCGATAATAATGATTTCATATTCAATTTCTTCATTGGCAATGCGTATGGTGTCTTTCGATTGTTCTAATTGAGCATTTGTCATCCAAGTAAAACAAACACAAAAAGTAAATACTAGAGTTCGAAGCACCGAAATAGAATTTTATTCGTGACGTATAAAGCTAAGTTTCTCACACGCAACATGTCAATAAACATATTCATTGGTTGGAAGATAACTTGGATTCGATAATGGAAGAGGGAATATGATATCGGCAACTAGGTGACTATAATCTTGTTTTTAGACTTGATGGCATCTGTAATTAACTGGGCATGAACTCTGGAATTTTCAATAAACCACTTGTTCGTTTTTAATCCCCCGCAAACCACACCGGCTAAAAAAACACCTTCAATATTGGATTCCATCGTTTTCGGATTATATTGAGGCGTTCGGTACTGGTCGTCATTGATTTTGATGGAAAGGGATTCTAAAAAATGATAGTTAGGTTTATAACCCGTCATCGCCAAAACAAAGTCATTTGGGATTTCTTTAATACCATCAGGCGTTTGAAAAATCAATGAATTGAGTTTGATTTCTAGTACGGTGGAATTAAAATGAGCAATGATTTCTTCTGTTTCAATGCGGTTGACAATATCGGGGCGAACCCAATACTTGACATTTTCACCAATTTCAGACTCACGAATAATCATCGTCACTGATTTTGCTCCCTTCCGAAAGGTCTCTAACGCCACATCAACGGCAGAATTTGCAGAACCGATGACTGCAATGTCCATCGTATAAAATGGATGAGGCTCTTTATAGTAGTGGTGTACTTTAGACAAGTCTTCGCCAGGCACATTCAATAGATATGGGTAATCGTAAAACCCAGTGGCAATGACCACATTTTGGGTCTTATAATTCTGCTTTGAAGTATTGATGGTATAACCTCCATTGAGAGGAAGGATATGATTCACTTGTTCATACAAATGGAGACTTAAGTTCCAATTGGAAGCGACTCTACGATAGTATTCTAATGCTTCAAAACGAGTGGGTTTGGGATTATGAGAAATAAAAGGAACATCACCGATTTCCAAGCGATCTGAAGTAGAAAAAAAGGTCATGTTAAGTGGGTAATTGTATAATGAATTGACCAAACATCCTTTTTCAATGATGAGATAGGATAGTCCTTTTTTGGTCGCTTCAATACCACAGGCCATACCAATAGGCCCACCACCAATTACAATAACATCATACACAGTGCAAAAATAAAGTCAAACACTAAAATTGATTTCAATTTTAATTCTGACTTTTTTATACAAATAAAAGCCGTTGCCAGAACTTAAAATGTTCATTTTCAAGCGGGCCATTTACTGATAACCATTTATTGAGATCAACATCAGTAAGATCAAATACCTCTTGTTTTGATTGACTCACTACATGAAAATCATCATCAAGAACTTGGTGTGTTGTGACTCTGTTCAAACGGAGAACACCAAGTGCTTATCAAATTTGCAAAACTTTGCATTCGTTGTTCATGCCTAGTTTTTTGGTGCGGTCGGAAACTTCTGCTTTACCAACTGGATTTTTTCTCTTTTGGTGTGCCTGTAATCGGAGGTTTCAGATCAGTTGGAAAGGGAGCTTCTTCTAATCCATTTTCCATACGCCAAGATTACTCCATGAGATAAAAAGATTCGACTTTCAATGGGAGATGTTATGAAAATTTATTGATGGGGAACAATATATAGTTTGAAAATAGACATGCTATAAATGAATATACTAAACATGTGTCGATGGGCTTAGTGATGCAATATAAGATGAAAAAAAACAAAACAGCATTCAAAAGGCCATATATATAGATTAAACGAAAATGAGTCTTGAAATGTTGGAATTAATTGTGAAAATCATACGACTTTCAAAATTTGCTAAACTTGAAAGTTCGAATAGGTTTTGTTTGACATGATGCTCAGCGAATCGAAAACACACGAAATGATGCCGCCTTCATAAAGAATATTGAATTCCCAAATCATTAGACCTCACTTCTCTTAATTTCTCTCTAAGTTTTTGTTTAAACTCTTCTACTTGACGGGCATAATTGGGATCTAAAGCCAAATTAGTGTATTGGCCTGGATCCGAATGCATATCAAATAACTCGATTCCTAATGAAGCATCTTCTTTATACTGGATATAGGCCCATTGATCGGTTCGCAATAAATAAGTATGTCCATCTTGAGTCACAGAAAAAGCCATATCTCTGACAGAATGTTGTGGATTATCTAATGTTGGCACCAAACTCTTTCCTTGAAGGTGTTTTGAATACGAAAGTCCTGTTAATTCGGCTATAGTCGGATATAAATCCAATAACTCTACAAAGGAATGACACACTGATGGGGCTTTTCCTGGAACTTTAATGATTAGAGGAACCCTCGCAGATTCTTCTTTAACACTGACTTTCATCCAAAATTCATGTTCTCCCAAATGAAACCCATGATCTGAAGTAAAAACAACGATGGTTTTGTCATCCAAACCTTCTTCTTTTAACGTTTTCAATACCTGACCTACTTGAGCATCCATATAGGAAACAGAGGCGTAATAAGCAGCAATTGCCTTTTGTTTTTGTATCTCGTTCATTCGGTTTTTGATACTATTGACATAATTAATTCCGACTCTTGGAATATCAGCCCAATCATCGGGTGGGTTATTTGGTAAAACAATGGATTCATAAGGATAGCCATCGAAATAATTTCTAGGGGCTACAAAAGGCACATGAGGTCTAACAAATCCAACAGCAAGAAAAAAAGATTTGTCTTTGTGTTGCCTGATTAATTCAGATGCTTTGGCCGCTGTTTTACCATCAGAATGTACCAAATCATCCCCATCTGCTTTAACAATAGTCATCACATTTCCTCCTTTAATCGGTAATGTCCCATTCGGATTATCTTGAACCAATTCTCCTGCCCCCGGAGCTTTCCATTCTGGTCCAGGGCTGTTGAACTTTTCGGTCCAAGAATCATCGTCATCTTTTCCATCGAAACCGGTTTCGATGTCTTTTGGGACTCGCATATGAAATATTTTACTCACCCGAGCCGTATAATACCCGTTTTTTTTAAAAAGTTGTGGCCAAGTATCTCGATTTGGACCGATGGCTTCTCTTCCACTGACGTATCCGAAGACTTTTGTGGCACTAGGATAATAACCCGATAAAAAGGATGCTCTTGATGGACCGCAAACAGGATACTGACAATAAGCTCTAGTATACATGGTTCCTTCAGAAGCCAGTTGATCGATATATGGCGTTTTTACAACGGGATTCCCATAGGAAGACACGGCTTTTGCTGTTAAATCATCAGAAATGATGAATAAAACATTCATCTTGTCCGTGACAAAAGGCTTTTCATCATGACGACCGACATCAATATCATTAATGACAGATTTTGGTTCTTTTCCAGAGAAAAAGAAAATAAAAAGAAATAATACGTATAATCTATGCATGGCGTCGTATTCTATTTGCTTTTTTTGTTCTATTCCGACGTATTTGATAGAAATCTAAATCTTCGCAGAAGCATAGCATGTTCTGTCTAAAACTTTGGTTTGGTTAATCGTATCCTGGAGTGGTTTGGCTGAGAATATTCCTAAGTTCTGCTATTTTCTTTACATCTTCTAAATCTAAAACGTCAACATGAATTGGTGTGCGTTCTATGGGGTCATCAATCATATTGAACACATCTCCATTGTTATAGACCTTCCATTGTTTGTCATGTATGTAGATGGCCTTTTTAAACTTTCCCCAATTGGGAGCGTAATGACAGTAAACCCATTGTCTTGGTTCACTATTCTCTCCTATTAATTGAGAATAAAAACTGACACCATCGAGCTGTTCATCGATAACGTTAATTCCAGCAACATCGAGTAAAGTTGGCATAAAATCAGTGAAATCAATGAGATGGTTATTGATAGAACCTTGAGTTATGGTTCCTGGCCAGTAGGCAATCAAGGGGACATGAGTTCCGGCACTAGTGGTTAATCCTTTTCCTCCTTGTATCTGGTGGTCATTTTGACGGGATGTTATTTTCCTACTGGTTCCATTATCACTCAAAAATAAGAGTAATGTATTGTTCGTTAGCCCTTTATTTTCGACCATATGGACAATTTTACCAACCAATTTATCCATATATTGAACCATGGATCCAAAATACTTTGGATGATTGATTGAAGGGGTCTCCAATTCGAAAGTTTCATGATCGGGTGTTGGTTCAAAGGGGTCGTGTGGCAACACCATGGGATAGTAAATCAAAAATGGATGGTCTGAGTTCTTCTCAATGAATTGATCGATATAATCAACAAAATAATCTGGACCATAACCTGGGTATTTTTTGGCCTCCCCTCCGTTATCCTTGATGCTTAGTTTGGGATTTTTATATCGTGAACCTAATTGGTCTATTTGCCACAAACAATAATCATTGAATCCAGCGCCTTCTGGTCTTGATCCGATTTTTCCACCAGCTAATCGTTGTTGTTTTGAATTCCCAAACAATTGCCACTTCCCAACGATGAGTGTTTCATAGCCTTGCTGCTTGAAATAATTTGCAAAAGTCGTTTCTCGAGAATCCAAAAGTCCAAAACCAAGATAGTTTTTGTGATTGTATTTTCCAGTCATTAATTGCACACGTGAAGGGGTGCATAAAGGCGTCGAATAAGCATGATTGAAACGCATTCCATGGTTTGCCAAAAAATCAAGATTTGGTGTGTTATAATCATCACTGCCATAAACCCCCAAACCTTCAATACCCAAATCATCTGCCATAATCAAAATGATATTAGGCCTTTCATTTTCTTTTAAGATGAAGCTATCCATGTTTTTGATGCAGACTAGGAGTAAAACTGAAATGATGTAGTGTAAATACATGAGAACAGTAATCATAGTTAAAATAGTAACTCCTTAAAAACTCAAATATAATCCATGAGCCCCTTTTTATATTTGGCGTGAAAGGATTAATACTTATCCGATGGAGTCTTTCAATGCAAAGAAATGTGTCCATTGAATATAAAACCTTTCGTAAATGTTAAAAAACCATCATCGCCAAACTGACTCTTTGCATCCCGTCGAAGCTCAAAAGCATTCTCAAACTAGAGGCATATTCAACCGGCTAGTGCAACATAATCCATGGGGATTAAATTAAGGGGGACAGTTTGGAGTTTAGTATCAAATTGAGATAGGTTGGCAGGGTTCGCCCTGTAGCCCATTTTCCTTCACACCAAGACTCACGCAACAAAATAGAAGGATTCGATTTTCGGTGGGGGAATGGTATGAAGACGTATAGACAAGGCAGTGATAAATATTAAAACCTGTCCTTTCAATATAGGGTAACACAACATAGGTTGGAAAGAACAAATAGCTCTCAAAAGTCCGTATAAAGGATTAAACGAAAATCAATCGGAAAAAGGAGGGGGTCATTCTAAAAATCTCCGTTTGTGGATTTGATGAAGTCGAATGGTAAGAGATGAATTTTATTTCAATCACTTGGCCATTAGTGATTGGCGTAAAAAAAGACTCCCCACACAAATGATAAGAAAAATCAATGCCATCCATAGTCCAGTAACAAACCATAAAGTCAAGACCATGATAACCCAATATAATGGGAAAATAATGGCACCAAAAGCATATTTCATCGAATTATGGAATAATTGCGTATTAAAGAAACTGAGAACTTTTTTCAGGATTTGAAAAACAATCCAATTGGGGACTTCTAATAATTGGATGAACAAAGTAGACTTCATTTTTGGAGGTGTTTTCTTTGCAAGGAAAGGCAACTCTTTTTTCAGTTGTTGAAAAGGGGCCCCAGCCGATTGGTTATCTACAAATCGCCATTGATGTTCAAATCCCTCTTCAATTTCAGGAAGCCATAAACATTTTTTGATTTCGTGTGTTAGCGTATTTTTTAATTCATTGATGATGATGGGAGTTTTGGGGGTCTCCGATAGAAAACCTCGTATTAAAATAGGCTTTCCAAAGACTAAATGTACGGTTCCTCTTGGAGCAGACAAATGACTGTAGTTAAGCCCAACTGGTTGCAAATAGATGTTGGTTGACTGATAGTCTTTCTGAGACTCTAGTGCGAGTCGACTACTTCCTTTGGATAAGGGTTTGAGATATCTGTTTAAATTTTGACCAGCTTCTGGAAACATGATAATGGATGCTTTATGACCTAGCATCGCTCTGCATTGAGCGAACACATCATGATTTTTTGAAAGTTTTTCATATCCATCTCGCATCCGATAGATTGGCAACATACCGATAGCGCTCAAAAACCATGAAAATCGTTTGTTAAAAACATCACTTCTCGTTAATGAAATCACTTTTCTAGGAGTGTATGCCCCCAATAAAAGAGCATCTAAAAATCCATTACAGTGATTGGCGCAATAAATGATGCCAGAATGTTTGGGTATGTTTTCTTTACCATAAATCACCACACGATGAAAATATAGGACATT
This sequence comes from Flavobacteriaceae bacterium, assembly GCA_026710085.1. Taxonomy (GTDB): domain Bacteria; phylum Bacteroidota; class Bacteroidia; order Flavobacteriales; family Flavobacteriaceae; genus Bin25. The sequence continues at coordinate 68,842 of JAPORT010000017.1, forward strand.
AAAGATTTTGCATATATTTTTTATGGTGATATAGCAAAGTGATTTTGCAAAATGATTAACCGTGTTGACTACCAACTTCAATATTGATTAAATTTGCATTCGTTTATGGCGTCAGCTCATAAATGAAGATAACGCTATAAATTAAATCTATTTAACTGCAAATAGATGAAAAACTAATATAAAGACAATGAAAAAAAAGAATTTAATAGTTGGTATCACCGCTAGTCAAATACTGTTTTTTTTCCTGGGAGGTAGTTTAAAAGCACAAATTTCAGGAAAAGTACTTGATGCCGATGGCTTTCCAATCGTCTCAGCATCGATTATCATTAAAAACCAATCCAATACCATCACGGATTTTGATGGAAACTTTACCTTACCCTCTCCCGATTCGTTTCCAGTGATCATAGAAATTTATCAGTCGGGCTATGTTTCCAAAGAGTTAGAGTTACTTGCCGAAAGTCAGGAATTGGTGATCTACCTTCAAGAGGGTCAAAATCTGGATGAAGTCATTGTGACGGCAGGTCGAAGACCAGAAAAAATACAAGATGCCCCTAATTCAGTATCCGTTATTTTAGGAAGAGAAATAGCTAGTAAACCATTACACAACCCCGTACTATACTTAGAAAAACTAGCTGGAATCGACTTGAATCGACAATCAGGCGGTCGCGTGAACATCAATTTGAGAGGACCCGCAGGATTATTGATAACAGATACTTATGTGATGCAGGATTATCGTGGAATCGTCCAAGCGGGATTGAATGTCTTTGACCAAAATGCCACAGCGCTCATTGCCCTTGATTTAGAACGGGTCGAAGTGGTTCGAGGTCCTGTTTCAAGTCTTTATGGACCTGGGGTATCATCCGGTGTGGTTCATTTTCTTTCAAAAGACCCCTTTAAATATCCTGGTACAGAAATCGAATTAGTAGGCGGAAATTTAGATACTTATAGAACCCAGCTGAGGCATGCTGGCACGAATAATGAGAAAAACTTTGGCTATAAAATCAATGTGGGGTATCAGCAAAATGGGGAATGGGACATTCCCATACAAAGAGGATTGACCGATTCAGATCCTGAAATGCAAGTTGATGATTACAAGCAATACACGAGGTCTATTCGAGCGGATGGGTCACTTTATTTTAAACTGAAAAATAATTTCAATATTACAGCAGTTGGGGGAATCACCAATTTGAAAGCTAATTTTTGGAGTGATCGAGGGCCCGTATATCAAGAAGATGCCGATGATATTTTCTTTCAAGCTCGAGCACAAAACGATCATTTCTTTTTCCAATTTGTTTATAACTCCAATATCAATAATCCTGAGAAAAAGGGGTACCTTTATTTTACTGGTGAGGAAGCCGTGATCGATATTAGTCAAACAGAAATACAAATTCAGTACAACAATCAATTATCATTCATGAACACCGAATATACTTTGGGGGCTGAAAGACGTTCGAGTCAATTTGATTCTCCAGTTATTTTCGGAAGAAACGACGTCAATGATGATTTAACCATTACGGGAGCTTATTTCCAAACGAAGTCCGAGGTGATCTCAAAGTTAGAGTTGGTATTATCTGGACGAATGGATCACTATGGCTATAGCAATGAAGTGAGCTTTTCACCGAATGCGGCCATAGTCTTTAAACCCAATTTAAAACATACCTTCAGAGGCTCATTCAGTCAGACTTACGTTACCCCTGGTGCGATAGACTTGTATACAGACTTTCCATTTATACGTCAAGAACAATTAGATCTGTGGCTTTATGGTGGAAAAAATCCAATCAATATTCCAGTCAATCCTGAAATCCAATTTTTAGAACCATTGATTCCAAATCAAACTGGATTGGGTGTTAATTATGCCACGGTTGTTGGAATATTTCATCAACAATTCGGCTCACCCAATGCTGATTTAGGTGGATTAACCCCTTGGGAAGCAGTGGATGCTGGGGTGAATCAATTTGCTCAGAGTCTAGGAATAAACCCCAGTTTATTGCCTAGTTTTTCCGGACATATGCAAGATCCACAGCTTTTAGCAGAACTAAGTGGAAGAGAGATTACTAAGGGCATTACCATTGGCATTGATGGCCAACCTTTGGAACCTCGGAGCACTCAAGAGGCCAAACTAAGAAGTGAAGTGAATTTTGAAGTAGGCTGGAAAGGAATTATCGGAGATAAAGTGCAGTTATCATTAGATGTGTTTAACCTCACGGGTCGAGATTTCTCTGTCATCAGACAAGTCACTCCACTCGTTGCATTCCCTAATTTAAGGACTGATTTAAGAGAATCAATTGAAGAAGGGGGTGGGTTAAGCAGTACGATTGAAGAACATATCTTACGATATGTACAAGGTGTTTATGGGTCATTAGGAGTGCCTCTGACAGGATTACCTGCTGGAATTGTCGGACCGAACCCGATACCATCCGCGGATCAAGTGGTTCAACTACTTTGGACTTCAGCAGTTCGACCACTCTATCAAGGAGCTGCTCAAGGTTTGGAGCAATTGGTTTATGGTCCCAACGGGGATCAAAATGAAGCGGGAGTACTTGGGGTTGTTCGCAGCGACAAAAATCCAGATCATGAAAAACCGGTGGTGATGTATTCGTATACCGATAGTAATATTGATAAAGTCACCTACACGGGGGTCGATTTTGGCAGTCAAATAGCATTGACTCAAGATATTTCAGCGTATGCCAATTATTCATGGGTCAGTCAAAATATTTGGAGAGGCAAAGAATTAGGTCCCAAAGCAACGGAATCAGATTTTTTTGGCTTAAACAAACCGCAACATCGACTTCGACTGGGATTTAATTATAACCCGACAGATGGCTTCAATTTTGGTATCGGGACTCTTTATTCTTCTAAATTTGAGTCTTTGTTATCGCCACTATATAATGGCGAGGTTGACTCACGCGTTATAGTGAACGCTAATGTAGGATATGGCTTAGAGAACATCTCGATCTCTTTGAATGTAGACAATCTTTTTGGAACAGAATATTCTTTATTTCCTCGTATGCCGATAATTGGCAGAAGAGTACTTGCAACGGTTCGTTATCGTTTTTAAAAACGAAGAATTAAGAAGTAAAATCAACATACATAAGAGAATAAACCAATTCATTAAAAATATCATGGAAAAACAGCAATTCACAACGCTTTTGAATGCTATCAAAAGCAATGCAAAAACCATCGAAAGTAATGCAAAGGCTATCAAACAATTATCCGACAGGGTCGATACAATCATAAATGTAGTGAATGAGATACATAGCAAACAAAACAAACAAATAGAAGTCATGTATCTTATTGAGAAAAAAGTAGATAAATTCAACGAATACTCTTTGAATCGATACCAATTAAATCTCAATCGAATCGACAGCCCTAATGAAAGGGTAGAAGCCTTAGAGTCGAATTAAAGCCATCTACTCAACGAAATCATAACAAACTTCAATCCTTTCATATATCGCAATAAATCAATCTAAGCAATGGACAAACAGGGATTATCGTTTTAGTAGTAGCCATAGTATTTTTATTTACAATCATAACCCTGTTAGTTTAAGACAAAAAGACGAATCAAACCAAGACGATGGTAATGAAAGAAAAGAATCGAAAATTCATGTATGGAGCAATCAATACAAATCAAACAAGCCAAGTTCATACCACAAACGAACTACTAGAAAAGATATTAGATGAAGTCGAAAGAAATCGTATCAATACCTCCATCATAACCACAATAGTTGTAATTGCTCTCTACATGTCTTTGGACTTTGGTGGCAATTATCTTTTTAGTCAGTTAAATGCCATCTACTCAACGAAATCAATCTAAGCAATGGTAATAGGAGGTGCTTTTGTATTATTATTACTATTAGTAACAGTTATAGTAGCAGTTGTAGTAGCTATTGAAATGGAAAATCCTTCAAGTCAAGTCAGTAGTAAAGAACCCAAAGATAAGACCAATACACTAATAAAAAAGATAATAACCACGATAATAGTAATTTTTATAGTCCGTTCAACTTGGAAAGCTATTATCCTTTTAGTCAGTTAAATGCCAAATAGCAAAGGAAATTCGTTTTATCAATAATGATCTAGAACAGAGCAACCATTTTTGGCCATGATATCGTCTAGAGTTTATTGGCAGTGCCACGATTAAAGAAATGCAGTCGCGCTATTGGAATGATACACTGAACGGCTTTTATTAAAAGATTTTACAAGACTTAAAAGAGCAAGGCTTCAATCCTTTGGAAATGCGACAAGAGCAAGCCATTGGCTAAGTTTAAAAACGATAAGAAGTTCATAGCGGCGTTAAAGTTTGTGATCTCAGAATTCTATCAATTTATAGGCTTTCTCTATCTATCCAAAAAAATGCACTCTGAACTAATGGAGCAATCCTATTCCACACTGAAGAAATGTAGAGGAAATGATTCAAATTATCTACCATGACTACTCGAATATGATGATTCAATTCGACTTAAAGGACTTTGTCAATCGGGCAAAGAATATTCCACGCTTCGAGAAATCCAGCACGGAGCAGGCGCAAAAATTTGAACATGAAACACTCGTTAAGTTTCTTTGCGTCCATTTGGGAATTTTAGAGGAGCAATTATCCAAAAGAGACGTAGGGCATCAAGGAGCTTTTTATCTATCCGCCGAAGTGGATCGAAAGGAATGAATACCCGAACCAAAATAGTGATAATTGCAGTTGTTTTGATAATAGTAGGGTTTATGCTTTATTATCCTAAACAACATGAATTGAATAAAAAAAGATTATTTAATTGAGGAAGTATTGCCAAATTTTAATAAAGTACATCTATACTACGTGAGGCGTTACGATTCTGGAAAAGGAATCTATGAGGAACGAACTAAAGGGGTACTTGGATTTAATGCCGATATGATTACTCTAATTGAAAGTGCTAGAAATATAGAAGAATTAGGAGAACTTGAAGACTTCTTAATACTAAAAACGATAGAGGAAATGGAAAGAATTCAGGAAAATGAAGAGTATTTAGAAAGTGTAAAACCTTTCATAGAAGCATATGTAGAAGGCCGTTATGGATATTGATAAAACACACTTCCAATAAACCTACACCAAAAGCCAAATCATCAAGGAACTCAACGAATAGCCTTTATTCGTTGTTTTAAGACGATCGAGCAAAGGGCCATCCATTTGTTAAGGGTTTAAACGCTTCAATTTCCTTTCGTCTATGCCAAAGAAATAACTCCACTCAATGAATGGGGCTAAAATTGTCAATCACTTAAAACCTATCAAAATGACAAGCAAATAAGAATCACAAAAGTATTGAGAGGCTTTAATCTATGCAAGGCTTTTGCTTCTAGAGGCTTTCTATGAAGAGACTAAGAACCTTTGAAATTTGGCAAGGAAAGTGTCTTAAAACAAAAATCCAAACTCGTTAAGAATTGGGATCAACTCAAAAAATATGAGAGCCAAGTAAATTAGTTCCATCGCAAAAATACCAAAGCAATAGGTATCTAGTGGCTTAGGATCTACTTTAGAATCGTCTTCTATCCATCAATCAAAGTAGGGAAAGATCTTTACTCACTGTAGTTAAGATTTAAAGGGTAAAATCAAAATTGTTTCTAGAACTTTCCTAAAATCAAATTCATGCGAAGTCTTTTATATTTGTGGGCGAAAAATTCAATAGAAAATGCCCCACCCCATCGGTAAAGTATCCCAAATCATTGGACCTGTTGTAGACGTGGTTTTCCCATCAGGAAGACAATTACCCAAAATATACGATTCTCTCGAAATCGAGCGTGATGAGGGCTCTACATTAGTACTTGAAGTACAATCACATATCGGTGAAGACACGGTGAGAACAATTTCGATGGATTCGACAGATGGACTCTATCGGGGGAGGCAAGTCAAAGCCACCAATGCCCCAATTCAAATGCCCATCGGCGATGGGGTTTATGGTCGTCTGTTCAATGTGGTCGGTGATGCTATTGATGGATTGCCGCAATTAGAAAAAAAAGGTGATCAAGGATTACCCATCCACCGTTCTGCCCCAGCGTTTAAAGAACTATCGACTTCAACAGATGTCTTATTTACGGGGATCAAAGTCATTGATTTGATTGAACCTTATGCTAAAGGAGGTAAGATTGGACTTTTCGGTGGAGCAGGAGTAGGAAAAACAGTATTGATACAAGAATTAATCAATAATATTGCTAAAGGACATGGAGGCCTCTCAGTTTTTGCCGGAGTCGGAGAACGAACAAGAGAAGGAAATGATTTGATGAGAGAAATGCTCGAGTCAGGAATCGTTCGCTACGGAGATGAATTCTTAAAATCCATGGAAGAAGGAGGATGGGATTTATCAAAAGTAGATTATCAAGAATTAAAAAATTCAAAAGCCACGTTTGTTTTTGGTCAGATGAATGAACCACCTGGAGCTCGAGCTCGGGTGGCCTTATCGGGATTGGCGATTGCTGAATATTTTAGAGATGGAGCCGGAGAAGCGCAAGGAAAAGATGTGTTGTTCTTTGTTGATAATATTTTCCGTTTTACCCAGGCTGGTTCGGAAGTATCGGCTCTTTTAGGACGAATGCCTTCGGCTGTTGGTTACCAACCAACTCTAGCAACAGAAATGGGAGTTATGCAAGAACGCATTACGTCGACGAAAAAGGGATCGATCACCTCTGTTCAAGCAGTTTATGTTCCAGCGGATGATTTAACGGATCCTGCACCCGCTACAACCTTTGCCCATTTGGATGCCACGACAGTTCTTTCACGGAAACTATTTGAATTGGGTATTTTTCCAGCAATCGATCCATTGGCATCGACATCAAGAATTTTGACTCCAGATGTGGTGGGTCAAGAACATTATCATTGTGCTCAGCGAGTCAAAAAATTACTTCAGCGATATAAAGAATTACTCGATATCATTGCAATACTCGGAATGGATGAACTTTCTGAAGAAGATCGTACGGCTGTCGAAAGAGCTCGAAAAGTAGAGCGATTTTTATCTCAACCATTTCATGTTGCAGAGCAGTTTACGAATACGCCAGGAGTTCTCGTCGATATCAAAGACACAATCAAAGGATTTAATATGATTATGGATGGGGAACTGGACCACGTTAGTGTCAATGCTTTTTCTTTAAAAGGAACCATTGAAGATGTCTTTGAAGCGCACGATGCAGTTTCAAAAGTATAATCAAGACAATAAAAATGTATTTAGAGATCATATCTCCTGAAGCCGTATTATTATCACAAGAAGTGAATAGCATAGGAGTTCCAGGAAACGCAGGGTCATTTCAAGTGCTGAACAATCATGCTCCAATCGTTTCGACTCTGGGAAAAGGAACGGTCAAAATTGCTTCTAATCAAACCATTGACCTGAATAGCGAACAATTTCAACTTCATCATCAAGGCAATTATTGGATGTTTGAAATCAATTCTGGAATCTTTGAAATGAAGAAAAATCAAGCGATTTTGCTGATTGAGTAGTCAATCCAAATACTCAAGAATTAACGGAGGTTCCCAGCCTTTTCTTTTCAAATAATCGAAGATTTTCTTTTTGTCCTTTACATTAGAATCATCGGGATAGCTTCTTTTGGCTTTTTCTAGGGCAATTAAAAACTTTTCTTGATAATCAGTGTTATCGATTAAATTCAATCCATATTGGATTAAATAGTCTGAAATATCTCTGGCCTGAAGCTCTCTTGTCAACCGTATGTTACCCCAATGCGACTGATTGAATTTTCCGATAACAAAAGATTCAACAAAACGTTTTTCATTTAAGAAATTTTCCTCAATGAGATATTGTTTTAATTCTTCTCGATAATCATAAGGGACCTTGAGAAGGTCCATTTTGGCATGGACTTCTTGATGGCATCGATCTTGATATTGACAATAAAACTCTAGTTTTTTCTTATAGTTTTCGTAGGTCACTTCAAGACGTTTAAATTTTAAAATAGGCAGTACCCAATTTCCCAAAGTTAGATGCATTTTAAAAAACAAAGCAATGATCTCAAAGTTTTAATCCAAAACTTTAGTTTTGGATAGAAATAGGATACTTACATAGTATGGAAATCAGACTGGCCATTATGGAGTTACTTGAGATGAAGAATCAATTAACCGTTCCATACTTCGGAACCTTTATTATCAAAGAAACGAAAGCAAGTTCAAATCAAGGGGGAACCTTTTATGGTAAAAAAAGATTCATTGAGTCATTTAATCCAAATCAAACGAATAATGACCGAGAATTGGCAGATTTTTTGGCTAAAAAAACTCAAATCTCTTATGCATTAGCTCTCAAAAAAATTCAAGGTTCTGTGGGATATTGGAAATCCCAAATCAAAAAAGGGTCCTATCATTTAGATGAGATTGGGACATTCAAACTCAATCAAAAGAACAGAATAGAATTCCAAGCATCAAAAAGCGGAATTAATGTCTTGGAAAATTTTGGACTTCCAGCATTCATTACTTTAATAAAGACGCAACAATCCATTAAAACCACCAAGCTAACTTCAAAACAAAAGCCACCAAGCGCTTATCAAACAACCAAAACGAATCAAGAAACACCCCCCAAACAAAAGGCCGGCACAAAAAAAATTGAACGCGATGTGGTTCCTTCTAGACCTCAAAAAAGCCTTAAATACGTCCAAACCGCATCTCAGAGTTCCGAACAAGAAATATCAAATACAGAAAAAAAGAAAGTCTTGGATATTGTATCCAAGAAAAAGCAAAGCCTATCCCAGAAGAAAATTAAATCTGGAGATTCGTATTACCCAAGAAGAAAACCTTTTCCAATAAAAATTGCCTTGGTCTCTTTGTTGACTGGCCTTGTCATTGGATCTGGAGCCGTCTATTTTGTTTTGCACTCTGCAAGTCATTCATTCGAAAACCAAAAACAGGATGAAGAACCCGCATCTGAGATCAATACAACCACAGAAGAAATGCCTTCACCAATTCAGGTTGTGGAACCGCTCATAGAAACTGAAACGATTCCATCTATCGAAGGGGATGTTTATGCCATTGTTATCGGATCTTTTGATTCTCAAAATGAAGCAAATCAGTACATGGAATATTTAAAAACTCAAAAGATTGAAGCCCGAATTTCCAATCGAACGGGACAATCACGTATCAGAGTGGTGACAGGTTATTACTCGTCTGTCAATGAAGCATTAGATTCCATCAATGAGATTCAAAGAAGCATCATATCTGATGCATGGATTTTGAGGGAAGAGTGATTAACTTCTTTTGCGTAACCAATAAATAGGGTTTTTGGCCTCAGTCTCTTCAAAAAGACTGAAGGTGAAACTTGCCCTTCTTGTTTTTTGGTTGGTAAAAGCACTGCCGATGACTTGTTGTGCATCCACTACATCTCCTGAACCTACTTTTAAATCCACAATATTTTTATAAACCGTAATGTATTTGCCATGCTGTATCAATACAGAATAGTTGCTTCCTCGAAAGGATAGTATGGAAACTACTTTTCCATCAAAAACCGATCGGACTAGCGAATTAGGTTTGGTTGCAATGGTGATACCAAGATTTTCAATAATGATTGTTGGAACAATCGGATGGTATTGGCGACCAAATTTTCGAATAACCACGGCCTCTTCAACAGGCCATGGCAGTTTTCCTTTAAACGTATGAAAATCGCCACCAAAATTGATGGGGTCATCATTATTAGATGCCACAACTTGTTTGACCAAAGTTTGAATTTCTAATTCGAGTTGATCATCGAGTTCTCGTTTTTGATTGATTTGATTGACTAATTTTTTTTCTTGTCTTTCAAATGATCTTTGTAGCAATTTTTGTCTAAATTCATCATTTTGCAAATCATTTCTTCGCTCCTTTTGGGCATTATCTAGGTCTTTTGTGGCCTGCTGGATAGTTCGGAGTGAGTCAACTTTGACTTTTAAAGACAAAGTTCTTAACTCGATTTCATTTTTGATGTTTCTTCGATTACTGACATAATGTTGTAGGTATTGACTTCGTTTATAACCTTGAATAAAGTTTTTAGAAAACAAAATCATCATCCAAGCATATTGATCGACCTTACTCTTATATGTTGCTTGAATCACTGAGGCATAATTGTCTTTTAATTGATCCAATTTTTCTTGCTGGGAGGCTTCCTGATTTTCAAGAACAACTATCAATGAATCATTAACACGAATTTGTTGGGTATTGATGTCAATCAGTTCATTGAGTTTGTTGATTTTGAGGTTGATTTCTTCTAAATTGGTCAGAACATCTCTAGAATCAATGTTTACTCGGCTCCTTAAGGCATTTAATTCTCGAATTTCTGTTCTGAGTTCTCTTTGTCGTTCTAATAGTTGGTTTTTATTTTTTGGAGCGTTCTGTCCCAATAAATGGAAGCAACCGAGCATCGTAAAACAACAAAATAGGACATATTTCATTTTGAAATAGAAATAGGATTGTAATTTTCAGGAATTTCAAAGGGAATGGCTACTTCTTGATCGAAGAGATTAATCTGTTTGTATTCAATGACTAATTTCATAAACCTTTGAGGTTCGACTATGGATAATTCAATAATCCTTGGAAAATCTATTCCTTCAATGGTCATATGATTTTGATATCGAATAGTTAGGGTATTGGTCGTACCAGGAATGAGAATTCTTTGTTCTTGAAGCAAAAAACTTTTGGGATCAACGAATAATGTTGGGATTGATTTGCCTTTTGTTTTTTCAGGTATTAAGATATAGTTGATGGGATTATCAATGGGTTTCCATTGTTGATTAGCAACATCCACTAGGGACTTTCCTAATAACAGATTTTCAATCATTTCAAAATCGATCAAGTCATTATTCAAAAGTTTTCTGATGGTTTGGTAGTTATCTTTAAAGTAAGTTTTTTGAAAGCGTTCATAAAACTTGATATGTTCTGGAGTCATCAAAATTCTTGCAATGGGAACAATCATCACGGCATTAATCCAAACTGCTTTCTTATCAATCATTCTCAACTGAACATTGATTTTTTCAGAAATTTCACCATCAGTAAAGGATGCCGTTCCTCTGATGTTTAGAGCTTTATGTTTGGGATAGGCTTTTTCTATTTCATCAACTAGCGATACAACATCGATGTTTTTGATAGGTTGTGGCGAAGCAGCCACTTTTTTTGTAGAACCGCAACTTGATATCATCCCAAACAAAACAAGCATCGTTATTTGGAAATAAAGCACTCTCATATGATGGATAGGCATAATTAAATTCCCACAAAATTAAAAATCCAAATTCAGTCATCAAATCATTTCATCTAATATTAAATGCAAACATCATAAACTTCTACCAATTTGTTTTTTCAATGATATTTCAGAGCCAAAAAAGCCATCTTGTTTGATCATCCGGTCTTAGCATGGTTTCACCAAATCATTCTTGGGGCTGCCTCTTCGTCAAGCCTTCCTATGCTTTTAAAAAAACAGAATGGGCCGGAAATGGTGATCTTTTGAAAAAAGTTCAATAAAAAAGGGGGGGGGTATGGAAAAGGGTATCTTTGCGACGGCACTTTTGAATTAATTTCAAGAGTGTCCCACCAACTATTCAACCTTCGACTAACTGAATCATGATTCGTTTCCTCCATTAGTTCCCATCATGGTCTTTCGTTTGGACTGCTTTTCTTTTCCTGTGGGGATGACGAGATGCCAACCACATCGGCTACCCCCCCCCAATTTGAATCGTTACACCATCCAACGTCGGCTGGATTAGGGGGCGAGATCACGTCCAGTCAACGCGTCGAAAGTGACCAAGCCCTTTCAATCACCGCTCTTTTTGAAAAGATTCCCTATCCCATCGCTGTGATGGCGACCGGTGGCGGTTCGATTTCAGGAATCACGAGCGAGGGCCATCCCCAAGGGTCGGTGGTGATCTTCATGGCTGTTCCCGAGGAAAACCACCTTTTTAGTCAATGGTGGGTGGATGCATCCTGCGACTGCCCCGATCTCAACGATCGGAGCCATCCTCGAGTGGCTTTTGTGGTGGAAGATTCTTGTGCTTTGAAAGCGGTCTTCCTGAAAGCCCCTCGGACCATCACCAGTGTTTCCGAAGGAGGCCACATCACGCCGAGCATCACGGTGGAACACGGTGAAGAAGTCCGCATTATGGTCACCGTTGCCTCTAGCTATGTCTTCCAGGGCTGGGCGAGCGATTGTGGTGATTTCAGCCGTCGTGATGTGATGATTCGTTTTCATGCGACTCAAGATTGTCAAGTGGTGGCATTGCTGAAAGCCGTCGAAGATCCGATCCCCACCACCAACCCCTCAAACCAAGAATTCCCATGGCATCCAAATTCTCACGGATGAAGAGTGCATCACGCCGCTATTGACTCGACATACCAATGGCATGATGATCATCATTAATGCCAAGGTCCCCAACCCTTCGCGGTTTTTGGGACAACAAGCCATGGTCGATGACACGGTATACACCATTGTGGACAATGCCTTGCTCCGGCAATTGGTTGGCGGGGAATATCTCACCACTTTGGTCACCGATATGATCGGTTTATTCGCCAATAACAAAATTTTCAATGAGGACATCAGTGATTGGGATGTCTTGTCGATCAGGTCACCAATTGTATCTTTTTTGCTTACGATTTGAATGCTAGCAAGCAACCTCGTTTTTCCAATTGCACGGACGGTTGCTAGGAAGCCTCCATTATGGATAATATGGCGACAACATCGATATGGAATCGTTATAGCTTTTAATCTTTGTGGAGGAACATTATGTTCTAGAATCAGGGTTTGGCCTATTTAAAGCATGATCTTATGCCAATGTGTTTCGTCTTCATTGAATGAAATTAAAGCCCGATCACCAATTTGATTTGAATAGTAATTAGTAATTTTACAAACCTTGAAAATCAAATCTTTAAGTAACGTAAGAAATATGAAAAAATATCTTATATTAACGTTTCTCTTGGTTTTTGGCTATAGATTAAACAGTCAACAAGTGGAATTCATCGAATACAAACTCGATAATGGACTTCATGTCATTCTACACCAAGATAATAATGCCCCTGTTGCGACTGTTTCTGTCTTATATCATGTTGGAGCAAAAGATGAAGATCCAGAAAGAACTGGATTTGCACATTTTTTTGAACACTTGCTATTTGAAGGAACAAAAAACATCGAAAAAGGAAAATGGTTCAATATCGTGACGTCACATGGTGGATCCAATAATGCATACACAACTCAAGACTTCACTTACTATTATGAAAATTTCCCTTCCAATAGTTTGGAATTAGGTTTATGGATGGAATCCGAGCGGATGCTTCATCCAGTGATTGATCAAGTAGGTGTTGATACACAAAATGAAGTGGTTAAAGAGGAGCGTCGATTACGCTATGATAACTCCCCCTATGGACGTTGGTATGAAGTGGTCAAAAGTCATCTTTTTATCGATCACCCTTACAGGAATTCGACAATTGGAAAAATGGAACATTTGGATGCGGCCACTCTTGATGAATTTATAGCGTTTAACAAAAAATACTACATCCCCAATAATGCCGTGTTGACGGTTGCTGGTGATATCGATATCGTTCAAACCAAAAAATGGATTGAAGATTATTTTGGCCCCATCCCAAAAGGAGAAGCGATTGTAAGACATTTTCCCGTTGAACAACCGATAACAGAAACGATTTTTGCAGAAACGTATGATCCAAATATCCAAGTTCCTGCCATTTTTACTGCATACAGGATTCCAGGAATCAAATCTCGGGAAGCTAAAATTATGAATATGATTTCCACATATCTCAGTGATGGAAATAGTTCCAAATTATACAAGAGATTAGTGGAAGATCAAAAAATGGCTCTACAAGTTGCTGCCTTTAATGATGGTGGCGAAGATTATGGGACCTATGTGATTTTGGCTTTGCCTCAAGGAGGGCATCAACTAGATGATTTGTTGGTTGAAATCGATGATGAAATCCGAAAATTACAAACTGATTTAATTTCTGAGAGAGATTATCAAAAATTGCTCAATATTTATGAAGATAATTTTGTGAACTCAAACTCATCCATTGCTGGCATTGCAAATTCACTTGCCGAATCCTATAAAATTTTGGGAGACACCAATTTAGTGAATACTCAAATTGATGAGTATCACTCAATCACTCGTGAAGAAATACGAGCAGCAGCACAAAAGTTTTTAAATCCAAATCAGCGACTGATTTTAGACTATCTACCTCAATCTGATGAAGATAACCAAGAATTGGAAGCCTCAGAATAACATAACAATCATGAAAATAGTATCCATTTTAATCGTTCTTATGATGGTTTGTGCGCCATTAAGGGCACAAATTAATCGAAGCATGATGCCCAAACCAGGTCCTACTCCTGAAATCAACATTGGAGATCCTCAACAATTTGTCACCGATAATGGCATCACCGTTTTGCTTGTCGAAAACAATAAATTGCCTCGGGTCAGTGTTAGTCTTCGGATTGATAATATGCCCAAATCCTATGGGGATAAAGTTGGTGTGGGTAGTCTTTTAGGAAGTCTCATGGGAAAGGGCTCTACCAATATTCCCATGGAAGAATTTTATGATGAAGTCGATTTTATGGGAGCTAGCATCAGCGTGTCTGCTTCCGGAGGCGCTGCTGGTTCATTGACTCGATATTTTCCTCGGGTATTCGAAATGTTTGCCGATGCAGCCTTAAATCCAAATTTTACAGAAGAAGAATTTATCAAAGAAAGAGGTGAACTAATCTCGGGACTGAAAACTGCTGAAAACAGTGTTCAAGCAGCTGCATCACGAGTAGAAGATTTAGTAACCTATGGCCCTAATCATCCCTTTGGTGAGTATATTTCTGAAGAATCAGTTAATAATGTGACCCTTGAAGATGTTAAAAAACTATATAAAGCCAATTTTGATGTCAATCGAGCTTATCTTGTTTTTGTTGGCAACATCACGTTAAATGAAGCTAAAGAATTAGCCAACCAGCATTTTGGCTCTTGGTCGACGTCACATTCGGTTGAACCTAAAGCACTGCCTATTCCACAGAACCCTAATTCAACGGTCATTGAATTTGTCGAGATGCCTAATGCAGTACAGTCTGAAATCGCTGTAAATTACACAACAGAAGTTGCTAAAACAGATCCAGATTATTTTGCCATTTTAAAGGCCAATCAAATTTTAGGTGGTGGGGCTGAAGCTCGGTTGTTTTTAAACTTGAGAGAAGACAAAGGATATACTTATGGAGCTTATTCTTCCTATAGTTTCAGACATCATACTGTTGAAACTTTTTCGGCATCAACTAGTGTCCGAAATGCAGTGACCGATAGCTCTGTTGTTCAAATATTGTCGGAACTCGATAAATTGAAAAACCAACCAGTCTCTGATGAAGAATTGAATTTAGTTCGGGCAAAATACTTGGGAAATTTTGTCCGCTCATTAGAAAATCCTTCAACCATTGCCAATTATGCATATAATATCATTACGGAAGATCTCCCTGCAGACTTCTATAGAACCTACCTTCAAAACATCCAGAAAGTGACCGTTGAAGACATCCAGCGCGTGGCACAAGAATATTTTCCATTAGAAAATGCTCGTGTGATTGTAACAGGAAAAGGCAGTGATGTCTTGGAGGCACTTGAAAATATTGAAGTCAATGGAACCAAGGTCACCGTAAACTATTATGATAAATGGGGCCATTCAATTGAGAGACCTAGTGATGAGATTGATATCCCTGAAGGATTTTCCGTTGGTACTGTTATTGACGCCTACATAGAAGCCATTGGTGGGAGAGAATCTTTAGAAAAAATTGAAAACATAAAATCCCAACTTGTGGCAGAAGTTCAAGGAATGGTGATCGAAGTTGAGGGAATTAAATCAATCGAAGGGAAATCATTGAATATTTCTAAAATGGGGGGACAAGTCATTCAAAAGTCAGTGGTGTCAGAGGGGTTGTCATATTCAGAGGCCATGGGGCAACGAATCGAGTTAGATGGCCCAGAATTGGAATTGTCTTTATTGCAATCCTATCCATTTCCAGAGTTGATGTTTGACATTGGAAATCTAGAATATTTAGGAACTATTGAAGTGGGAGATGCGATGGGACACCATATTAAAATCAGGGAGGATCTCTCACATGTTTATGATACAGAGACCCATTTCTTGATTCAAATTCGTTCAACTTTTGAAGTACAAGGCCAAGTTGTTGAAACCAACGTACAATTAAGTGATTATAAAGAAGTCGAAGGGACTTTCATTCCACATATCGTTGCAACCAATCAAATGGGGGTTGATATTGTTGCTGAATTAAAATCAGTGGAATTCAATGTGGAACTTGAAGATTCTGTTTTTGAATAAGTCGGAATAGGATAAAGGGGATCATTGGTTCACAAGAAAATCTAACTTCTGTGTTGGAAAAGAGATTGGAAGTATCGGGATCATTTAGAAGATTTAGAAATGAACTTTTTTGTTGTTGTGATGTGTGAATCAATGGGGGAGGTGCAAATTTGAAAGATGAATATTAGTTTGAACAAAATCATGAATAGTAGTTCATTATCGATGATCGGACTGTTGACGATGTTTGCTTTTGTGATGAGTGGTTGTCGAAACACATCAAACCCTCCAACAGTTATTGTCGATACGACAAAATCGGCAATTCAAATCCAAGGCAATACAGTTGCCTCTTTGACCATTGATGGAATGATTTGTGAAATGGGGTGTGCTAAAGTCATTGAAAATAAATTAAATGAATTAGATGGAGTGTCAACTGCCGAAGTCAATTTTGAAACGAAAACAGCATCGATTTCTTTTGATTCGAAGTTCGTTGAACTCCCAGTGTTTATACAAACCGTTGAAGGTATCGAATCTCGATTTAAAGTGGTGAATTGGAATCTTGGGGATGATTAAACATTGGAAAACTTAATTCCATTGAAAAGATTCCATCATCTGGATGATGTCTCTTTCGATGTACTTGATTGCTGGATAGAGGGAGTCATAGTTGGGGCGAGCGTAAAAATAGAGGCTCCCTACTACAAAATGTTGGAGGCTATCAGTGAGAAAAAACTGATGCTGGGAAGCCGCATTTCCAATAATGGTGAATAGTTGACCATAAACCCTTTGGTTGTGATTGATAAAAACTTTTTCGGGAATTTCTTCAGCTTTACTGATATGTTGGTAGGGAATGAAGTAAGCATCATGTAACAATGCATCCAAGTTGTTTTTCACTTTTCGATAGTTTAAATAAAGGGTAGCATTCATGAGAGGGTAGACAATTTGTAACGATCCCGTTGATGAGGTTCTAGGTTCTGCCATCGTATTGTAATCAAATGAAAAAGGCAGTGATTCAGTAAAAGAATCGTAGTTTGGTTCTGGATATTCAAGGGCTAAATAACCTTTTGGTTTGGGAAGTGTTCTTTGTTTGCATGCAATAACAAAAACAAAGAATAGCGTAAAGATAAAGAGCCCTTTCATCAACTTCATAAAAACTATTTTGAGGGCAATACCACACCAACTTGAATGATTCGGTTATCCTCTATTTTTTCTACTTTGAAAAGATACTTTTTGAATTGAATGGTGGAACCAACAGATGGAAACTCTTTATTGATTTCCAGGAGCAACCCTCCAAGTGATTCAGCATCTCCTAAAACGGGTTCGAAGATCTTCATTCTTTGATTCCCAATGATTTTGAAAAAATCCATTAAATTGATTTTCGCGTCAAATTGATAGTTGAATTCATTGATTTTTTTATAAAGTAATTTGATTTGTTCATCATGTTCATCTTGAATCTCTCCGACCACTTGTTCGATGATGTCTTCGAGGGTAATCAAGCCAGAGGTGCCGCCATATTCATCAACAAGAATGGCCATATGATTTTTTTCTTTTTTAAAACTGATGAGTAAATCATCTAATTTTTTGTTCTCAGGGACATAATAAGGATCTCTCAATAATTGATGCCAATTATATTTTGGATGATCCATATGAGGTAACAAATCTTTGATGTATAAAATCCCAACGATATGGTCAAGATTTTCTTTAGTTATGGGAATCCGAGAATAAATGTTGTGAGCGATGTTCTCAATGACTTGAGATGTTGGTAAATGCCAATCTAAGGAATAGATTTCTAATCTTGGACACATGATTTGTTTGGCTTCAATATTTCCAAAATTCAAGATTCCTTTCAATATTTTTTGTTCTTCTTCGGAGGTTTCTTCATCACGTGTTAATTCGAGAGCTTCTGAAACTTTATCTAACGAAAATGTTTCACTACGACTCCCAAATCGATTTTCAAAGTAGGACCCTGCCAAGCTCATGGGTTTCGAAAAGACAAAAAGCACATATCGATCAATAAATTCTAAAGGAGTCAGCATAAAACGAGCAAAGATTAGTGGATTGCGGCTAGCAAAAGTTTTTGGAAGGATTTCTCCAAAAATCAACAAAGCAAGCGTGATCACGCCCACTTCAATCATGAAGGACAAGACGGCCCCCAAATGATCGAGATAAATAAACTGAAATAAATAGGCAAATAATAAGACAACGCCAATATTGATAAAGTTATTGGTAATGAGAATTGTGGCTAGTAATTTTCGAGGATTGGCTAGTAATTTTCTGAGTTTACGAACAAACTTTAAATCTTTTGACTCCTGTTCGACCAATTTAATATTCAAAGAAAAAAAAGCCACTTCAGCTCCAGAAATCAAAGCAGAGCAAATCAATAAAATCAAGACGACGATGATTGCGAAAATGGGTAGTTCTGTCAAGAGTCTGTGTTGTGTTGAACTCTGACTAAAGAATAAGAAAAGATGAACTCAATGATGCTGGGGTGAATGAAAGCTTTCAAAAGTACCTTTTTACGAAGTTACTCAAAATCATAGGAAGTGGCACTGTGGATAATTGTTCAATGGGATAGGTGTTTTTCAACGACTGATTGCAAAAAGGAATTATCCAGAAAGTAATCCATAACCTTTGATGACTCAGTCGTTGCATGATTGCTTTTTCGTTCCATTTTTTAATGTTGTTATGGTCTGTCATGAAAGATCCATGGGAACCTTTTTCAGAGATGAGTTGCTCCACGGTTTGTAGTTCTTTATTTGATTCGATCAAAGGAAACTGATACAATCCTGCCCAGATATCTCTTTTTTTTCTTTTTTCAAGGACAATAAGTCCATCAGAGGGTTGGATCACTAAAAAATTAAAATATCTTATTTTATTGAGTTTCTTTGACTTTTTTACTGGGAATTGGTCGATTTGTTTCGCGTTAAAAGCATAACAGTTGTTTTGAAAAACACATCGATGACATCGTGGATTCTGATAAGTACAAACTAAGGCTCCATATTCCATGATTGCTTGATTGTATAAATCGGGATGATCGATATCAAGATAATGATTGGATAATTTTTTGAAGGTTTTAAATGCTAGCGAACTCCCTAGTGGCATGTCAATACCAAAATAGCGTGCAAAAAATCGATAGACATTCCCATCGACAACACCGTAGGGTTTTCCAAAACAAATCGATAAAATGGCGCTGGCCGTATAGTCTCCAATACCAGGAAGTTTTATCAATTGGTCATAAGTGGAAGGGAATATTCCCCGATGATGACTTGAAATAATTTTGGCAGTTTTATGAAGATTGATGGCGCGCCGATAATACCCCAATCCTTGCCATACTGCCAAAATTTCTTGCTCAGAAGCCTCTGCCAAATCTTCAATAGTCGGAAAACGCTCAATGAATGTTGTATAATATGGGACGCCATATGAAACTTGCGTTTGCTGTAAAATAATTTCAGAAATCCATATGTAATAGGGGGTGGCATTTTGACGCCAGGGTAACTTTCGATAGTGATTTCGATACCAATCAATTAGCTTTTGTGTAAAATGTATTTGGTTTTCCATAAAAATGATAGCGGCCAGTCACATATTTGTGAGTCACTTGGGCAATTTATTTATATTTGTCTCCAATTGAAGATAATCAAATGACCAAAATTGACATCGTAACGAACATATCTAAAGATTTAGGTGTAGACAAGGTCGATGTAAAAATAATTGTTGAAAGATTTATGTCAGAAATCAAAAAATCTATGGAAAATGGAGAGAATGTCTATTTCCGTGGATTTGGAAGTTTTGTCGTCAAAAAGAAAGCTGCTAAAATTGGAAGGAACATCACGAAAAAAGAATCAATTCTTATTCCAGAAAGACACGTCCCGACTTTTAAGCCCGCTAAGGTTTTTTCATTAGGAGTCCAATCGAAATTAAAAAACAAATAATAAGTCAAATTTTGTAGTCTATGCCAAGTGGTAAGAAGAGAAAGCGTCATAAAGTAGCGACTCATAAGCGAAAAAAAAGAAGAAGAGCTAACCGGCATAAGAAAAAGAGATAGCATGGGAAATTCAAATCAAAAGATTCTTTTGATTTGAGTTGATAAGTTCCAATGAAATTCCCATAAGTTTGCGATAGATGCTCGTTTGCAGATACTTGGATTGCTAAGTTTTCTTGATGAATCTCAACTTCCGTTGTTTTGATTTAAGAATTTAACGCATTGAAGAAAGAATTATTTATTCGATCAAAATCTTCTAACTTAGAAATTGCTCTTTTAGAAGATGGAAAACTTGTTGAATTGCATCGGGAGGAAATCCAGCAATCACTTTCGGTCAATGATATCTTTATTGGGCGAGTATCAAAAGTCGCAAGCGGATTGAATGCTGCATTCATTGAAATAAACCAACCTAAAACAGGTTTTCTTCCCTATCGTGATTTAGGAATTGAATTCCCAAGTTATGTTCAATATGTTAAACGTTTGACCACTCAGAAGAATTTTAAAAACAGTGTTCACCTCCCCAAATTAAACAAAACGCTTTCCAAAGAGGGAAATATTTCTGATGTTGTCAATATTTCCGATTTGGTGCTTGTCCAAGTGGTTAAAGAACCTATTTCATCCAAAGGACCACGTCTAGCTGGGGAGATCTCCATTGCTGGGAGATATGTTGTTTTGTTGCCGATGTCTCAACGAATTTCTTTTTCACAAAGAATCAAATCTCGAGCTGAAAAAAATAAAATCACGAAACTACTTCATCAAATCAAACCTAAAAACTTTGGTGTTATTGTAAGAACAAGTGCACTAGGACAGTCGCATCAAAAGATTGAAGAAGATTTGAACCTTTGTGTCGAACGTTGGAAATGGTTAATAAAAAAGATCAAAAAGAACGATGGAAAACCTGAAAAATTACTTAGTGAAATAGATAAAACGTTGGCCATTATCAGAGATCAATACAATGATGAGTATTCATCAATTTGGGTTGATGACATAGCTCATTATGAAACGATTTCAACTTATCTCAAAACGATAGCTCCTCAAAGAAAACATATCGTCAAATATCACCATAAGCCAAAACCCATCTTTGATTATTTTAAAATAAACAAGCAAATCAATTCCGTTTTGGGAAAAACAGTTAATATGAAAAGTGGGGGGTATTTAACTATTGAGTCGACTGAAGCACTGCATGTGATTGATGTCAATAGTGGAAGACATTATAATAAATCCAATAGTGAATCTGAAACAGCTATAGAAGTCAATCTGGTTGCCACTAAAGAAATTGCAAGACAGATCCGATTGCGTGATTTAGGAGGCATCATTGTTATCGATTTTATTGATTTAAGAAAATCTACCGAACGAAAACAACTCATTGAAAAGTTACATCAGGAAATGAAAAATGATTCTGCGAAACACCGGATTTTTCCACCAACCAAATTAGGGCTGGTTCAAATATCAAGACAACGAGTGAGGGTTCATAAATCATTGGGTTCTTCATTAGAAACTATTTCCCAAGAAAGAGTCATGGCCCCAGGACTTATTATCAATGACATCAATCAAGCCTTAGAAAGCATACTCAATAATCAGGCTAATAAGAAAAAATCAATCTTTCTCCATGTTGACCCCATCGTTGCTACATATTTAAAAAAAGGCATTCTTTCTTTGAGAATCAAATGGTTATTTAAATATGGTCTATGGATTCGAATCATGCCAAGAGAACGCTTCAAATATTTAGATTTTAAATTTTGCGATCGAAATCAAACTGAATTGAAATTCTGATCACCTCATCGTTCTTTGATACGGGTGTTTTGGGGATTATTCCCAGCGACTAATGTTGCAATAAAAATCCTCATGCCTCTTTTTCTTAATTCAAAATCTAAATCCCCACTAAATGCTGAAAACTATTTTTCGTGGAGTTTTTCAATAATATTTATTTTGTAGTGACTTGTTACTTGTCCAAAAGGCATTCCCACTCACTCTTCTGGAGTGGAATTAATACGAATCTCCTCATTTAACTCGGCTTTGTTCGGTTGATAGTCGTAAAACTTGACATTTTTAAAATTATTTTCATTCATTTTTAATGAATATAGCATGAAATAAATAGATGAAAGTAGAAATCTATTCTTTAGTTGGTGGTCATTAAGAAGCCATTATCAATAGGGGGCTGCTGCTGACGGCTTCGGCATCCTCTCTTTTTGTCATATCGTTAGTGACTTTTGTATACTCTTCTTCGGTCGCCACTATAAAATGGTCAATGGTCCGAGGTGCTTGTTCTTTTTTTTCATCTGCTTGACTCACTTTTTCAATTGAAATCAGGTCGTTCGTGGATTGAGGATCTACTTGCTTCAGAGCACCCCTTTCATACGCTGCTTGCTTCCACCGATCCCGCGGTTTGGTTTGACACGATCTGGAAACAGGGTATTTCTTGTGGTCTAAGAACAGTCAAAAGCAGCCAACGGAACATGCTCTAGAACCGCTTGATAATACAGATATTCGACACCATTCATTGCGAGGGTTTCCCCGATGACATCCTCGAAATAGAGACCATGTGTTGCTCGATCCGGTTTTTGTGCGAAACGGAAAGTGTCACTGTTGCGGTAATGTTTCATCATTTGACTGACAAAGACATGGGGTTCTAAGATCTCCTCCTTGATGATCCCCAGTAGATCCAAAGAGATCTTTTTAGCTTTGGTATGATTGAAACAATGGGCTATGCGAGACTTCAAATGGAACTTTTCTGTGATCGAACATGTTTGGATATTCAGGTGAGAGATCATTAAGCAAATAGGGCAATTCAAGATTCATGGCTGCTAACCCCATGGTGCCGCTTCCTACAAATGGGTCCACAATCACCCCATTGGCAAGTTTCGCCATTCTTGTGGCTATTTCAAGAGGAAATGGAGCTGGATGTGGATTTTTGAATTCAGGATTCATCCTCCACGCGTCCCCCCAATATCTCATCTCTGATACGTATTTTTCAGGAAGTCTCTAGTTTTACCTGCGATGACATGAATCAGTTCATCAATTGGTGGAAGCATTGAAGGGCGTTTTCCTCCCTGATTATGAGTACTTCCTCTATTCCAGATGATGATTTGTCTAACAGGAAAGCTTTCTATAATTCGTTCACGCCGATCCTCCTGTAAATTCTTGATTTTTCTCCCAATGTTGTACAAAATAACACCATCATCCCTGATCCAATCCATTGCGGCAAGCAACATCTCTCTTTGTCAAGAGAGGTGTTGATCCTCAGGTAAATTATCTTCAAAATGGGAGTAACGATCAGGCATTAATTTACTGTTCTTCCAATTGGAACCAGGTTTTTTCCACGACTATTAAAAGCTTTATTGTAAGGCGGTGAAGTGGCCATTCCCTTGATTGGTAACTCTTTTATTCTTTTCAAAAAATCAATAACATCTCCAACAGAATAAGTGTTGAGTGGAATACTCATTCCATTGTATTCTTTTTGTTGTTGGTTCATTGTTTCTTGTTGAATCCCCACCACGATGTTTTTTTATAGACTGTTATTAAACTAGATATTTAATGATGATTCACTCCTTGCCCCATTCGAGAGCTTCACTTCCATAGAGGCAAAACCATACCCGCATCGCATGTGCCACAAACCCCACTTATTCCAACATATCCATAGATCGTATAGTCAATTAAAATCAATCACAAAGGGATAGCACTCCTATTGCAAAATCTAATTATTTAGGCACTCAAGTAGATAAGCCTCATCAATATCCTTAATAAAATGTTAAATTTTCTATTGATGTAATTTTTACAAGTGAGATGGGTTACTTTTCAACAAGTCATCACGTTTTTAGAGACGTATTTTTGCATTCTGAAAATATGGATTGCTTCCTTATTTGTCAGACTTCAAAAAACAAAAACATAATGAAAAAAAAACAAAAATTATCTTCTATTGAATTGCTGACTCTTGAAATGAGCCAGCTGCAAGAAGAAGTTCTTCAGTTTTATGTCCAGTTTCATTTAAAAAAACTTGAAAAAAGAACCCGAAATGCATTTAAGAGTATTGTCGGAGACGACTTTTCTGCTAAAAACATAATCTACTATTGTCTTCCATCTGAAAAAATAGACATCAATACCGTAAAAAACGTCGGAAAAAGCACAGCTCCAAAGCTTAAATCGTTTATAGAATCGTATGAAGAATATTTAGCCAAGATTTATAGACTTAAAAATAAAGAATTGATTAAAGCCCATAGAAATAGGTATGTTCTAGGTTTGGCTTTTAAAAACCATGATTTTCCTCTTCAATTACTCATTAAGGATTCTGTATTTCAAATTGTACAATATCTTTTGAAAAACAAACTTCTTTTTGATACGATGAAACAAGAAGTGTATTTGAATTCCTATGAAATTTATTCTGAATCAAAGCAAATGAACATTCATGAACTGGCCAAGAAATTCCATTTGACAACAGAAAGAGTGAGGCAAGTGAAACTGAGTTTTAAAGAGAATTTAAAAAATGGCCTGTCGGTGTTAAAGAAGGTTGAAGAAGATTTTAAGTCGAAATACGGAATTGATACAGAATCTTCAATCATTGACATAACAGCCGAACAATATGTTCAAATAAATCAAAAGAACAATACCCAATTCAGCAACAAGTTCATCCAAATGGTTTTGGGTTATTGTTTAAGCCATAAAGTCAATATGGTTGGAGAATTTTATGATGTGTTTAAATTTCGTGTTTCAAAATCACGGAAACGTCACAATTGGAAAAACATCTATTTGATTCAAAATTTAATGACTCAATCTGTTGATTTCGTTGCATTAGTAGATGCATTGCACAATGAGGCCATAAAAAAACATGTCGTCAATAAAAGGATTCCCTATTTCACTTTTGTTGATCAGTTTATTCAACCCTATAAGTTGGTTCAAACAGAATTGATCCATCAAACGGTCAAAAAGATTCTGCTCGAGGAATTTGAAGAAATCATGATGGACGAGGAATCGATAATCATCAAAAGAAATTCATTGGTTTTGTATCATGAGTTTTGTAGCCACGCTTTAGAATCAATCGGTCGTCCTGCCCATGTCCAAGAAATCAAAAAAAAATTGGATGAACTGTATCCAGAAAAAGAATTTCAAATAGGACAGATACGATCTAGTTTGAAACGGATGCATGGGTTCATCCCCATTGGAAGATCAAGTGTTTTTGCCTTTCAAAAATGGGAAGGAAAAATGGAAAATTTTAAGGGGGGGACGATTCGCGAAATTGTCATTGAGTATTTAAATCAGCATTCTGAACCCATAAGTCTCAAGCAGATTACGCAATATGTATTACAATACAGACCAAAAACGAGCAAGAGCAGTATCAGTACCAATCTCAGATTAAAAGTTCCCAATCCATTTATCTTTTACAGAGGTGGGTTCATTGGGCTCGAAAGCAAGGTCTATTCGATGAAATATGAAGTTTTGAAACTGAGTCATTCAATCAAACGGGAAGACTGGTATTCGGTATATAATCGATTGGTCGCTTATTTAGAAGTACACAATCATTTTCCAGCGCCAAGTAAGGTTTCAAAGCACCAAGTGAAATTATACAATTGGTATATTCTTCAGAAAAAGTACTGTGCCGAAAACAAACTTCCAAAAGAAAAATGTCATCTTATTTCACAATTGATTCAAAAATACCCAAGATTCGATTATCGAAGTTTTAAAAAAATAGCGGTATCCTAGTTGGAGTAACCTAATTTTTGACGCACTCTAGAAAGGGTTTTATTGGCCACTTTCTGAGCTTTAAAAGCTCCTTGCTCTAATAACGCTTCAATTTTTTCAGGATGGCTCATGTAGTGTTCAAATTGTTTGATAGGTTTTTCAAAACGGTTCAAAAGGGTTTCAATCAATAGTTTTTTTGCATCACCGTATCCGATGGATCCTTTGGTGTACAGAGCCTTTAAGTTATCGATTTCATTTTTTTGAGCAACCAGTGAATAGATTTGAAAAACATGACAATGATTCGGATTTTTTGGTTGATCCACCCCTATGCTATCAGTTTTGATGGACATCACTTGTTTTTGTAGACTATTAGAGCTTTCGAATACGGAAATGATGTTTTTTTTGGATTTACTCATCTTTTGCCCATCTGTACCAGGAACTACTTGTTTGTCTTCGATGATCTGGGCTTTGGGCAATACAAAAGTGGATCCCATTTGATGGTTAAACCGTTTGGCAATATCTCTAGTTATTTCCAAATGTTGTAACTGATCTTTACCAACAGGAACGACATCAGTATCGTACAACAAAATATCTGCAGCCATTAGCAATGGATAATTAAAAAGCCCCGCATTGACATGTTTAAGCGTGTTTGCTTTGTCTTTAAATGAGTGTGCAAGTGTTAACCGTTGGAAAGGAAAAAAGCAATGCAGATACCAAGAGAGTTCGGTTGTTTGACACACATCACTCTGACGGTAGAAAATCGTTTTTTTGGTATCCAATCCACAGGCTAGCCAAGCGGCGGCTGTCTGTAGGGTATTTTTTTTTAATTGATCAGCATCCTTGATTTGAGTTAATGAATGGAGATCCGCAATGAATAAAAAAGAATCGTTGTCCACTTGTTGAGACATTTGAATCGCGGGAATAATGGCCCCCAATAAATTTCCTAAATGTGGAATTCCAGTTGACTGAACTCCTGTCAGAATTCGAGCCATGAGATGAATGAATCTAAGTTCAACTAAAAAGATTTAAAGAAGCCAATGTGGAGATGAAAAAATAAAAAATCTGAATGAAATGTTATTCTAGTGTTTTGTTTTTTTCTTTTTATTGTAGATAGAAACGAAGAGGAATGCAAGTCCACTAGTGATCGATGCTCCGATCAAATAAGCCAACCATGCTTGAGGGATCCATTCCAATCTATAATACATAAAAGCCCCAGCAAGCAAACCAAAGCCAACTGCAAATAGTACAGAACCAAATTTTAACATGGAATCATCATTCCAAGTAGGATAATCTTTAATAATTTCAGAGAGAGCCCTTATTTTTTCTTCATTAGAAGCTTTATTTAACTCTCGAATCACTTTCTTTTTACGATTATGCTTTGTTACAATGGCAATGATGGCAACGGTAAAGCCTCCCAAAACTGAAATAATGGCAACAATCATAATGAATCAAACTGAGATGTAAGAAGTGATTCTCAACTTTTTTTTGAATCATTTCAAAGGTAGCAAATTAATCATTTAGAAAGTCTCAGAATCGATGTTTTATGGATAAATGGTCAAATTGTGTAAAACCCAATAAATTTGCCAAGAGTTCGTATAGCTCAGTTGGTTTAGAGCGTTTGCTTGACAGGCAAGAGGTCCTTGGTTCGAATCCAAGTACGAACACTGTTTCAGATAATCCAATCCAACAATTCAAATTCGACGCTAGGTTACTTTAAAGCCCGAATTCTTTAAGATCTATATTTCCAGAGCAATCTAAATTGACGGTTAGATTTTTAGGAACTCTAAAGTTTTCTTTGCTAACCCATAGACTATCTTGATAGATGTCTTTCATATAAAGGGCCCAAATAGGTAAAGCCATGGTTGCT
The DNA here is from genome assembly GCA_026710085.1 of Flavobacteriaceae bacterium. Lineage (GTDB taxonomy): Bacteria > Bacteroidota > Bacteroidia > Flavobacteriales > Flavobacteriaceae > Bin25. The sequence continues at coordinate 96,607 of JAPORT010000017.1, forward strand.
CCTTGCCCTTGAGTCAAGTACTTAAAATGAATGGAGCGATCCTCCCCACCAACCCACACTCCAGTTACTAAATTAGGGACCATTCCCATGAACCATCCATCACTTTGGTTTTGAGTGGTGCCAGTTTTTCCTGCAATTTCATTTTCGAATTGATAGGGATATCCAGTTATAAGACTTTTATAAGATTCATTGTTTTCTTGAAAAAAATGCCTCAATCGAGTCCCTGTTCCAAATTTAGTGACGCCACTTAGGAGATTCAAGACAGTATATGCTGACTCTTCACCGAGAACATCTCGAGTATTCAAATCAGCTTGATAAATCAAACGACCGTTTTTATCTTCAATTCTTGAAATAACATTGGGTTCAATATAAATGCCATAATTCGCAAAGACACTGTAGGCTCCGACGAGTTCATAGAGACTTATATCAGGAGTCCCTAGTGCAATAGAGGGAACTTCTTCTATTGGAGAATCAATCCCTAAATTTTGTGCCAATTGAATGACGGGACCTGGCCCGACCATGTCCATAATACGGGCACTGAAACTATTGACTGAATTGGCTAACCCATTACTGAGCGTCCTGGTTTCTCCATATTTATTCGTCGAATTTTTAGGACACCATCGTTCCATGTTACCATATTTTAAGGCAGGGATACAATATTGAGAATCTGGATATTGGTCGCAAGGTGATAACTTCAATTGATCGATCGCTGTGGCATATAAAAAAGGCTTAAAAGTTGATCCAACCTGCCTTTTTCCTTGTTTTACCTGATCGAATTTAAAATGCTTGAAATTAATTCCTCCCACCCAAGCTTTTATATTTCCTGTTTGTGGCTCCATGGATAATAGAGAAGCTCTTAAAAAATGTTTGTAATACAAAATCGAGTCTATTGGAGTCATGATGGTGTCGATTTCTCCCGACCAGCTAAAGACACTCATTGGTTTGGGTTCATGAAAACTTTCCCAAATGCGCTTTTCACTGGAGCCTCTATTTTTCATTTGACGCCAACGTTCCGTTCTCTTAACGGATGATTCCATGATTTGATCAATCAATTGGCCATCAATATCTGAAAAAGGGGCTCTAAGATTGGATTGAACATCTTTCCAGAAATGAGATTGCAAACTCCTCATATGCTGCTTGACAGCATCTTCAGCTTTTTTTTGCAATCTAGAATCAATGGTTGTGAAGATTCTCAAACCATCTTCATACAGATTGTGATAACCCCCATCGCTTCGTGGATTTTCATTAATCCATTGAGAAACATAGTTTTGGACGTAAGATCTAAAATAGGGAGCCAATCCTTCGATGTGGGATTGGGGTGTAAAATCAGTCTCAATGGTGAGTCTCTCCAAACTATCCCTTTTTTTTTTGGAAATAAAGTCATTTCGATTCATCTGTTTCAAAACAATATTTCTTCTACTTTGTGTCAGTTCGGGTCTTCGAATGGGATTATATAGTGAGGAATTTTTTAACATTCCCACTAGGACAGCACTCTCTTCAAGAAGCAACTCGTGGGGTTTTTTATTAAAAAAAATTCTTGAAGCCGATTCGATGCCATCAGCTTGATAACCAAAATCATAGATATTGAGATACATGGCAATGATTTCTTCTTTGGTATATCTTCTTTCAAGACGGATAGCGATAATCCATTCCTTGATTTTTTGAGAAACCGCTCGAGCAATATGACGATCTCTAGTCCCGACAAATAACTGTCGAGCTAATTGTTGGGTTATGGTGCTCCCCCCTCCTTTTTTCCCAAGAAAGATGACAGCACGAAGAGTTCCTTTCCAATCGATGCCAGAATGATTGTAATATCGTTCATCTTCTGTAGCGATTAAGGCATTGACTAGGTTGGTTGGGAGATCTTGAAAATCTAGAGGAGTCCGATTATCATCATAATAGAATTTACCTAAAACTTGACCATCAGCGGAAATGATTTGTGAGGCTAAGTTGGTACGTGGGTTTTCCAATTGGCTCACATCGGGCATTTCTCCCATGATCCCTACGGCCGCTGCCCCAAACAAGATCCCAACCGAGACAATTCCCAAAAAAAATAAAATCCAAAGTAGTTTCATGATTTTTCTCGTCATTCGGGCTAAGATGGATTTCATGGTTGGTTGGCTTTTTGGATGAGGAGTTCTATAGAAGTTATTCCAGGGAGGCTACTTATCGGATTTTCTTCATCCATATGACGCATCGCATGTCGAATTTGGACATGAAGAGGACCTTGAAAAAAACTCTGAAATTGTTGTTGTAAAACCAATTTGCTCGTTTTTTGAGAACCATATCCAGTCCCTAATAGTTGTCCATTTTTATCCGCCATCAAATATTCTAGGGTGTCTTGAGTGAAAGTTGTTTTAGCATCGTTAATCGTAACAATCAAAAATAAGTTTTCGAAAGGATAAGAATCATTCTTTCGAAGTAACAGAAAAAAATCTAATAATTCATTTTCTTCCAATGTTTCAAATGATGCAGTGAATGTGATCGGTTCATGATAAGACCATGCATTATCAAGTATTAGTTTTTTCGAGTACATCGCATTGTTTTTGAAATCACAACCAAAAAGGAACAGAGATAATATGAGAACAGGCGATCTCATTAACGAGTCTCATTCATCTTTCTTCTGTTTCGATTTCGTTTTCCGTTTTTTTTTCGTAAATTTTCTGTGGGGGTTTCGAAAAAATCTTGATTTGAAATGGATTCTTCTTTAATCATGAAGTCTTCTAACTTGGAAACAGGGATATCTTGAAGATTTTTTTTAATAATTTCATTAACTGAATGGACATCAAACTTGAACCAATTCACACGATCTGTTTCATAGCTATACCACATTAAGTCACTAAAGATATTCATCTTTTGAAAGACGCCAAGGCCTTTTTTAGTTTTTAATTTGATACTAGTTGACGGGAACTTTTTGAGGACTTGGGTATAACTGTTGAGTTCGTAATTCAAACAACATTTTAGTTTTCCACATTGACCATTGAGTCGGTCTGGATTCAAAGACAGTTGTTGAAAACGAGCTGCTGAGGTCGAGACTTTTCGAAAATCGGTTAACCAAGTGCTGCAGCATAATTCACGACCGCAGATGCCAATTCCCCCCAATCGAGAAGCTTCCACCCTCATGTCAACTTGACGCATTTCGATTTTTATTTTGAATTCAGATGCCATCACGCGGATTAACTCCCGAAAATCAACTCGTTGATCTGCTGTATAAAAAAAGATTGCTTTACGGCCATCTGCTTGAAATTCAACATCAGATATTTTCATATCTAAACTTAGGTTCATGGCCATTTGGCGCGATCTGCTTTGAAGACGAGATTCTTTTTTTTGAAGTTCATGCCATCGTTCAATTTCTTCTTGATTGGGAAATCGTAGGACATATCCAATGGATGCATCATCGATTTCCACTTTCTTTAACCGCATTTGGGCTCTAGTTAGTTCTCCTCTGAGAGCAACGACTCCAATATCATATCCGTAATCTACTTGCACAATGACCAATGAACCCATTTTGGGTTCTAGGTAATCGGGAACTTTAAAAAAAGATTTTCTTCCATTTTTAAATCGTATCTCCACAAATGGGAAGTCGCCTTGTTGATCTCGGGTTAAGTTCGATAGCCAGTCAAAAGAAGAGCGTTTATTGCATTGATTATCGCTGCAATAACCATTATTCCGACAACCAGCTGGTTTTTTTCCATTAGAACAACTAGCGCACCCCATGAGTATTCATTTTTCCGAGCAAAGTTAATGGGATTAAATGGTTGAAGGCATCTTTTGTCTCAAAGCAATCAATTTCTAACGATTTCTTTGTAGCGTCCTTTTTTAAAAATTTGATGACCTGATGGTTGATTTTTACGCAGTTGCTTTTGTTCCCATTCGGGTAAATGAATGATGGTTTGACATTTTTCACAACAACAATGATCATATTTAGCTTTGCAATCAGGACACTGTATGAACAACAAATGACACGCTTGATTGGCACAATTGGTATGTTGGTCACATGGTTGACCACACTGATGACATTTTGAAATAATTTGTTGGGAGCCCATTTCATTCAGTCGATGGTCAAAAACAAAATTTTTTCCTAGAAATTTATTCGGCAGTTGCTTTTTTTGGACTTCTCGAAGATAATTGATGATCCCTCCTTGAAGTTGGTAAACATGTTTAAATCCTTTACGGATCAGATAGGCACTTGCTTTTTCACATCGAATGCCACCAGTACAATACATTAAAATTTTTTTATCGGATTTATAAGGGCTTAATTCCTTTTCAATCATTGGTAACGAATCTCTAAAAGTATCAACATCGGGACGAATTGCTGATTGAAAATGACCAATTTCACTTTCATAATGATTTCTGATGTCAACACATAAACTATCCGAATCTTCTAACATCTGATTAAATCTTTCCGCATTTAAATATTCCCCCTTTTTTGATACATCAATTGGATTGTTTTCTAACCCATCAGCAACAATTCTGTTTTTGACTTTAATGGTGAGTTTTAAAAATGATTTGTTATCATGATTCATCGCAAAATTCATTCGCACTTTTTTTAAAAAAGAAATATCTTGAATGAAATCCAAAAATGCTTGATAATGAATCGTTGGAACGGATACTTGGGCATTAATACCCTCTAGAGCGACATAAATGCGCCCTAAAACTTGAAGATGTTCTAATGGGACAAATAAATAATCTCGAAATAGTTGAGGGTTTTTAATTTGATGGTATCGATAAAAGGAAATCGTCCATCGAGGAGTCCTTTCGAAACTTATAATCTTTTCCCATTGGGAAGCATTCAATTTATTGTATCGTTCCAAAATTTAAAATATCTCATGAGTTAAAGAGTAAAATTACATTTCTGAGAATGAAAGGGATGCATCAAATAAAATTTCAGTCATTCGTGTGAAATATGAAGTTGGTTTGCATACGGTAAAACGAGACCGCGTATTTTTGTTAATGGAATGTTAACGAAGAAATTCGTTATATTTACAAATAGAAATCACAAATAAATTTTACCAAATGCATAAACGATTTTCCAATGTTTACAGCAGAAAAAATAAGGTTTTTCTGTTGGCTCATGTTTTTTTTTTATGGGGGGGGGTATGTTTTAACATTACTCACGCTCAAGTAAAAACAGTTTCTGGAACCGTTTTGGATGATCAGGAAGTTCCATTGCCTGGAGCGACTGTTTTAGTTCAAGACGAAAACCGAGGTGTCTCCACAGACTTTGATGGAAATTTTTCTATTGATGTTTCAGTTGGGGATGTTGTTGTTGTCAGTTATGTTGGTTTTGAAAACCAATCATTCACCGTCGACCAAAGAGATACTTACACGATCACACTACAACCAAGTTCTGAACTCGAAGAGGTTGTGGTTATGGGCTATGGAACCCTCACAAGGAGTGAATTAACAGGTTCTGCGGTTCAAGTGACTTCTGAAGATATTGGAAACTTTCCTGTGACTTCTGTTGATCAAATTTTGCAAGGTAAAGTTCCTGGTCTGTACTTATGGGGAAATTCAGGAACCCCTGGTGCGACATCGAATGTGTTGATTCGCGGTCGATCTTCCATTAATGCATCCAATGCCCCATTGTATGTTATTGACGGAATTCCAATCAATGTTCGTAATTTAGGATTGGGAAATAATTCTTCCTCGTTGAGCACACTGGCAGGAGTGAATGCGACCGATATTGAATCAATCACCGTTCTTAAAGATGCCACAGCCACATCCCAGTACGGCTCAAGAGGTTCAGGAGGAGTCATTGTGATTAATACAAAGAAATCGGCACAAGGAAAAATTGCGATCAATATTGACGCCAATTATGGTTGGTCCAATGATGCCATTGAAGGACCGGTCATGTTGACGGCATCGGAACGTCGAGAACTTTATTTTGACGGTCTTTTTAATACCTTCGGGGATCGCAATGGTTTTACTCGAGAAGGGACGGAGCAATTTTATTTAAATAATATACGAAGTTTTAACCCAGTCTATAAAAATTGGGCGGAACAGGGAGAATATACTGAAGATTGGGCAGATTTAATTACAGTGGATAATGCCCCATCTCAAAATATCAATCTATCTGCAAGAGGGGGATCAGAATCTCTCAACTTCAGAGCTTCAATAGGTTATCAATCAGTCGAAGCCACAGTCATTGGCTCTGACTTTGAATCCATCAATGGAACACTTAATTTGCGGTTTAAGCTTTCAGACAAACTGACGTTTAGCACCGACAATAGATTTACGGTGCTAGAACTTGATGGACTTTTGGAAAACTCGGCCTATTTTGCGAGTCCAAGAACGGCAAAATATTTTATGCCACCAACCTCTCGGGCATTCAATGAAGATGGCAGCTATAATATCAATGACTTAAATACAAACTTATTCCATCCCTTATATTTAGCAGAAAACGATATTGATTTAAACCAACATTTCCAAATTACAAGCCAACAAAGATTAAAATGGCAAACACCCATAGAAAATCTAGAACTAGAATCTGTGATCAGTGTGGATCACGGGCGCACATGGTATCGGACTTACGACAATAGAGTCCATGGAGGTGGTGTTGGAGATCAAGGAAATACTGGGACAGAGTCAGCACATTTTGCTGATTTCACAATACAAAACATCTTAACCTACTCAAAAAGAGTCGATCAACACAATTTTAGATTAGCTGCGATACAAGAGTTTATTGACACGAGTCGCAGTTGGGTAGAAAGTTATGCTAAAGGATTTTCAGCGGATGGATTATACTATTTAAATTCTGCAGCAGACCCAGTTGGAGTGGCTGGATCTTTTACTGACGGCTATAATACATCGTATAAAGTTTCAACCAATTATTCTTATGATGAAAAATATGTGCTTAATTTAAATTATACCCGTGAAGCGGACTCTCGTTTTCCAAAAGATACTCGATGGGGTGATTTTTTTGGAGCGGGAATAGCTTGGAATCTAGAACGCGAGAGCTTCATCCAAAATATAGATTACATTGACAGACTCAAACTATTTGCTAATTATGGCCAAACTGGAAATGCTGGGATTAATCGAAATACATACCAGGCTTCTCTTGGATTTGGCTCTTCCTATGCAGGAACTGCTGGTATTCTTCCCGCCGGTTTTGGAAATGATAATTTAACTTGGGAAAAATTCGCAACTACTGAGATAGGATTGAATGTTGTACTCTTTAGAAATAGCCTCAACGGTGATATTATCTATTATTCTGGTCAAACAACAGATATGTTGCAAAGCGTACCACTCTCCAGAACGACGTCTTTTAGTAGCCAAAATCAAAATATAGGCGTATTGAATAGCAGTGGATTAGAAATCACAATAGGAGGGGATCTTATCAAGAGAGACGATATGATATTAACACTGAGAGGATCTGTTTCTACAAATCAAAATGAAGTGAAAGAATTAGCAAAAGATGGTAGTGGAGAGACGGTTGAAATCATCGACGGCGATACAAGAATTGTTGAAGGAGAGCCTCTTTATCAGTATTATATGAGATCATATGCTGGAGTGGATCCAGAAACTGGAGTAAAAATCTACTATGCGGATGAAACGAAAACAGAAACTACAAAAGTCTACGGCCAAGCACCTAGAATTGCCTCTGATATGACGGTTGATCCTACACTTCAAGCATCGTTATTTTTAAATGTTGGCTATAAAAATATTTCACTTTCAGCTCAAGCAAATTATGCAGGCGGACACGGTGAATATGAACCTTGGTCTCGTTATACTAGAGAATCTCATCGTTTTTCTACGGATCTGTTTAATGGGATTAATGCCTTAATGGATCGTTGGCAAAAACCTGGAGACATCACAGATGTTCCGAAGATCCAACACCTCAATGAACCTTGGACAACATATGATCGTTTTTTATATGAAGCCGATTTTATTCGTTTAAGAGATATCACGCTGACCTATTCGTTTAACAATGAATTAGTCAATAAGGCTGGGCTTAGTTCAGCCCAGATTTATGTAAGAGGGGTCAATTTATATACTTGGAAAAAAGACGATAGAAATTTATGGGATCCTGAATTTTTAAATCTAAGAACGCCACCAACAAAGTCGATTGTGGTCGGTTTTAATGTTAATCTATAAATCATGAAAAAGAAATCAATCTATTTAATTCATCTTCTTTTGACATCCATTCTTGTTATTTCTTGTTCATCAGAGGATTTAGAGCCGACTTTAGCAACGATCAAAGGGGCAGACAGCATCAAAACGGAGGCTGATATACAAGGCGTTTTAATAGGAGCTGTAGACATCCTAACATCTTCGAATTGGTATGGGAGGGATTTTATTATTGAAGATGAAATTAGAGGAACTACAGTATTCGCCAATGGGAATTCGGGTCGATTTGAGAATCCTGCTCGATATGCGTATATTGCAGATAATGGGCTGGGTGTTTGGGCGACGGCCTACGATGCCATAGCTCCCACTAACATCATTATCAATTCAGATTTTTCAGAAATAGATGGAAGTCAAGAAAACATGCAAAGTATTGTTGGTCAAGCGCATTTTGTCAGAGCTATCGCTCATTTTGATTTATTGCGAAATTATGGTCAACAACATCTTGGTGGTAATTTAGGTATTCCTATCGTTACCGAATTTAAAGGGGAAGAACTATCGCCTGCAAGAAATACTGTTGAAGAAGTCAAAGGGGCTATTTATGCAGATCTCGAAACAGCATACAATACCATTAGTGCAAATGCTACGAGTAAGCAATTTCCCAGCAGATTAGCTGCAAAGGCGTTAGAGAGTCGAGTTGCACTTTATTTTGGCGAGTGGAGTCGAGCTGCTGCTGCCGCAAAACTGGTGATTGATTCAGGAAAATTTTCAGTGCTAGCAGCAGATGCTTACGTCTCTAGCTGGGAAGGGACCAATGCTGCTAATTCAATCTTTGAATTAGCTTTTTCTGCTACCGATAATCGAGGAATCAATGGTCTTGCCTACATATACAGAGGTTGTAACTATGGAGATGTTGAAGTGTTACCTAGTGTTCAAAACTTGTATGAAGCATCAGATGTTCGATTGGGCGTTTTAGGAGATGAAACATGCTCTTCTGATGTGAAGTTAGTCAATAAGGCAAAGTGGCCAAAAACGGATTCTCAAGATGATAATGTCGTGGTTCTTCGAATAGAAGAAGTGATCCTAAATTATGCTGAAGCATTATTGGAACAAGGTCAAACTAGTGCCGCTATTTTAGAATTAAATAAGATTACCTCCAAACGAGGCGCATCCGCTTATACGTCGGTAACCAAACAAGACATTTTGAATGAGCGAAGAAAAGAATTGATTTTTGAAGGGTTCCAATTCTTTGATTATCAGAGAACAAGATTGGCTATTCCAGTGACACCTGGGCATAACAATCAAACTGAAATTTCTTCAACGGATCACCGAAGAATTTTTCCGATTCCGACCTATGAATTGGAATCGAATGCGAATATGGTCCAGAATGATGGATACTAACCATTAAAAAGTTAGGTTATTATAACAAAAAACCGTCTGAAAAGACGGTTTTTGTTTTTTTGGAGTTGCTGAAATGGATCGTTATCCCAGCAAAGGATCAATCAGAAACTTCCATCAAGTAGATTATGGTGTGTGGTTTGAGAAGTATTGTTGAAATCATTTTAAATCAAACGAATCACAGCTTCTTATGGTCGAAATATTAGGGGGCGTTAGGAGAATAAGGCTATTCCCCTAATGGAGAGTATTTGAAGTTGTCCATTAGTTTGGTCGTATAGTTGCCAGCTATAAAACTTGGATGGTCCATCAATTGACGATGAAATGGAATGGTCGTCTTGATCCCCTCAATAATGAATTCATCCAAGGCTCTTCTCATTTTTAAAATAGCTCCTTTTCTCGATTCTGCAGTGGTGATGAGTTTGGCAATCATCGAATCGTAGTAGGGAGGAATCACATATCCACTGTAAATATGGGTGTCGATACGAACACCATGCCCTCCAGGAAAATGGATCGTGTCAATAACCCCCGGGCTGGGTCTAAAATCATGAGCAGGATCTTCCGCGTTGATTCGGCATTCAATAGCGTGAAGTTTCGGAATATAGTTTTTACCACTAATGCGAGCCCCTTGGGCAATTTCAATTTGTTCACGAATCAAATCTCTACTGACCACTTGTTCGGTAATGGGATGCTCTACTTGAATTCTAGTATTCATTTCCATGAAATAGAAGTTCTTTTTTTTATCAACCAAAAACTCGATGGTTCCAGCCCCTTCGTATTTGATGTACTCTGCAGCCTTGATGGCGATATCTCCCATTTTTTTTCTCAAACGTGAAGTCATATAAGGGGAGGGAGTTTCTTCTAATAATTTTTGATGTCTTCTTTGAATCGAGCAATCACGTTCCGATAGATGACAGACTTTACCTCGATAATCTCCAAAAACTTGAATTTCGATATGCCTTGGATCTTCGATGAATTTTTCTAGATACATTTGATCATTGCCAAAAGCTTTGAGTGCTTCTTGTTTGCAACTAGCCCATCCTTTTTTTAACTCTGCTTGATGCCAACAAATACGCATCCCTTTTCCTCCACCTCCTGCAGTGGCTTTTAATATCACAGGATAACCTATTTTTTTAGCGACTTGCTTTGCATGGTCAAAGGAACTTAAAATTCCCTCAGATCCAGGAATTGTTGGAATACCGGCTTTTTTCATCGTATCAATAGCCGTGGCTTTATCCCCCATTTTACTAATCATCTCACTAGAAGCTCCAATGAATTTGATATTATTGGATTTGCATATTTCAGAAAACTCAGCATTTTCAGATAAAAACCCATACCCAGGATGAATGGCATCGGAATTGGTGATTTCTGCAGCTGCAATGATGTTGGCCATGGTGAGATAAGAATCGGCACTTGGTGGAGGACCAATACAGACGGCTTCATCGGCAAATCGTACATGAAGGCTATCCTTATCGGCTTGAGAATACACAGCAACTGTTCGAATATTCATCTCTTTACAGGTGCGAATGATTCTCATGGCAATTTCACCACGATTGGCAATCAAAATTTTATCAAATCGTTTCACGAATCAATCTATGAAAGCTCCATAACGAATAAAGGCTGATCAAATTCAACAGGCGATGAATTATCAACCAAAATATCCACAATTTTACCTGCATATTCGGAATTGATATGATTAAATAGTTTCATGGCTTCAATGGTACAAAGGGTATCCCCTTTTTTAATCATATCCCCAACAGAGACAAATGGAGGGTCATCAGGTGATGGATGCAAGTATAGGGTTCCCAACATGGGAGATTTAATCGTTTTTCGATTTTGATTCCTTTGTGATGATTCTTTTTGAACTTGAGGCGACTCAGTTATTGGTTGAGCCGGTTGTCCTTGGGGTTCTGCTTGGATTGGACTAGGAACACTTGGTACCATTGGAGGGGATGTTTCTTGTTTGACACCAACTGACTTGCTGACGGTAATTTTTACATTTTCAAATTCCAATTTGACTTGTTCTACATCGGTTTTAGAAATGAATTTGATTAGATTTTGAATTTCTTTAAGATCCATGATGATTTAATTTATTGTGTTTCATAGGCCCAAGTCATATAAGCGGATCCCCATGTGAATCCACCGCCGAAAGCTGTAATAACCAATTTACTTCCTTTTTTGAATTGTTGTTCATAATCATATAAAAGTAGTGGTATTGTGGCACATGTTGTATTGCCGTAGTTTTCAATATTCATGAGCACTTTTTGTGAATCAAGCCCTATTCTTTTTGCTGTTGAATCGATGATTCTTTTATTGGCTTGATGAGAAAGAAAAAAATCAAGATCATCAATCGATAGTTGATTTCTTCTGATGATTTGGTTTGTGGCATGATACATTTCAGAAACCGCTCTTCTATATACGGACTGACCATCTTGATATAATTTGTGCCATTTTTTTTCAACCGTTTCACTGGTTATGGGATGTAAAGAACCACCAGATTTAACGCTGAGTAGTTCTTGGTTACTTCCATCACATCGGAAGTACTCATCTTCATACCCAAATTCATTATGACTAGGTTCAATCAATACAGCTCCTGCACCATCACCAAAAAGGATGCATGTTGTTCTATCAGTATAATCAACAAGGGAAGACATTTTATCACCACCTACGACCACTACTTTTTGATGTTTTCCAGAATTGATAAAACTACATGCGGTACTCAATGCATACAAAAATCCTGAACATGCAGCACTCAAATCATATCCAAAAGCATTGGTTGCTCCAATTTCAGAAATGATCACTGATGAAGTAGGACTCACTTGGACATCTGGAGTCACTGTGGCTAAAATCACTAGATCGATTGAATTTGGATCAGTATTTGTTTTCGAAAGCAGTTCATGGATGGCTTTGACACACATATAGGAAGTTCCTTTTCTAGGATCTTTTAAAATTCTACGTTGGCGGATACCTGTGCGAGAAATAATCCAATCATTGGATGTTTCGACCATTTGCTCTAAATCGGAATTGGTGAGCACTTCTTCAGGCAAATAAGCGCCGATGCCTTTAATGGCCGCTTTGATTGGTTTGGAATTTGATTTTTCCATCAAAGAAAATCAACGAACAGATGTGGTGGTGATAGGGATTACTCTTTGACAGCTTCTTCTCTTAGAACCTGACCTCGGTAATAGAGTTTCCCATCAACCCAATGCGCTCTGTGATATAGATGAGGTTCTGATGTGGATGGACAAATACTGATTTGCTTTTCATCGACCTTGATATGAGTTCGACGTTTGTTTCTTCTAGATTTTGAAATTTTTCTTTTAGGATGAGCCATAATATTATCAATTTTTAGTGATCAATCGGAGTTTATCCCATCTAGAATCTGGAACAGAATGGCTATTTTGTTGCTTTTGGCTTGTTTCATAATAGGCCATCAGTTCTGAGTCTAGACTTCCATCATGCACTCCGGGATGAATTTTTTTTATGGGTAATGAAAGAACAACCGATTCATAAATCTGTTGTGCAAGGTTCAATTTATATTCTGAGGGTCCCAAATAAATCACATCAGACTCTGATGCATTAGTTGCTTTTTGTCCAAATTTAACCACCAAATCATAATGAGATGTTATCGATGTGTTGAATGGTTCTAAAGAAAGATCACATACCAGAGTAATCGTTCCTTTAAATCTAAATTTCAATTCCATCAGATGACTTCTCTTGAATAAGTCAACATCAATGTGAATGTCAGGATTCATGATGTCATTGAATTCAAAATGTTCGAAAAAATGCTTGTCTATCGTGTAATTGAAATGGTGGATTCCTTCTTTTAAGGATAAGAAATAAATGTCAAAGACTTTATGATTGTATTTCAGATTCACAGATAGCAAAACTAATTATTTTTTCACATCATATCGTTATGTAAGACTGAAGGTCACTCGAAGGAGGAGCCCATAAAACGCATTTGTTGTAATCTATAAATGTTGATATGAAAATGACGGAAAAAATATTATTAGAAAATCAGTTTTAAAGGTTTAAATTTGGAAACATATTTTATATTCAAACGATGCCTAAAAAACTAACAACTACTGCTGGAGCACCAGTTTCAAACAATCAAAAATCATTGACTGCTGGCCAGCCTGGCCCTCTGTTGGTTTCCGATTACAAATTGGTGGAAAAATTAGCTCATCAAAACAGAGAAAGAATTCCTGAGCGAGTCGTTCATGCCAAAGGATGGGGAGCTTATGGGACGTTTACGGTCACGCATGATATCACCCGGTTCTCATGTGCAGACCTTTTTTCTGAAATTGGCAAACGAACCCCAGTCCTCGCTCGATTTTCAACGGTAGCAGGCGAATTGGGAGCGTCGGATACCGAACGAGATGTACGAGGGTTTGCTTTAAAGTTTTATACCGATGAAGGGAATTGGGATATGGTTGGAAACAACACGCCGGTATTTTTTATACGAGATGGGTATAAATTTCCTGATTTTATTCGAACCCAAAAGCGTCATCCCAAAACCAATCTTAGATCGCCTGAAGCGATGTGGGATTTCTGGTCCTTAACTCCTGAAAGTTTACATCAAGTGACCATTTTGATGTCTGATAGAGGATTGCCCATTTCCCCTATGCACATGAATGGATATGGCTCTCATACATTTAGTTTTTGGAATAAAAAGAATGAGCGATTTTGGGTGAAATTCCATTTTAAAACATTACAAGGACATCGACATTATACCAATGAGCAAGCTGCTGAAATCACAGGTCAAACCCGTGAAAAATACCAAGAAGAATTATTTGGAGCCATAGAGCAAGGCAAATTTCCTCAATGGGAATTTAAGATTCAAATCATGAACGAAGAAGATGCCCCAAAACAACCATTCAATCCTTTTGATTTAACTAAAATATGGCCTCACAAAGACTTTCCGCTCATTGATGTAGGGATTCTAGAGTTAAATAAGAACCCTGATAATTATTTTCAGCATGTTGAAAACGCAGCTTTTTCTCCATCAAACGTCGTTCCTGGCATTTCATTTTCTCCAGATAAAGTATTACAGTCTCGAATATTTGCGTATGCTGATGCTCATCGCTATCGATTGGGAACCCACTATGAGGCTTTGCCTCCAAACGCTCCAAAAAATCAAGTAACGCATTATCATAAAGATGGTGCCATGCGATTTTTCACCAATGATTTTGGGAATCCGGATGCTTACTATGAGCCAAATACCAAAGACGGAGCCGTAGAAGATCCTTCTGTTGAAGAACCTCCCATGAAAATTAGTGGAGACATCACTCGATATGAAGAAAATGATACCTATGGGGTTTACAAGCAACCAGGTGATTTATTTCGTTTATTTGATAAGCAACAAAAAGAGCGTTTATTCCAAAACATTGCTGCGGCTATGGAGGGTGTTTCTTCTAAAATCATTGAAAAACAACTACGCCATTTTGATTCAGCGGATCCCGAATACGGTGCTGGAGTGAGAAAAGCACTGGATCTTTAATTGAATTAGAGATCAATCCTTACATCGAATCTAGTTTCCTTCGATTTAGGAATGGAGGTGTTAATTCTTTTCTGATGGGCATTCGGTTCGGATAGGTATCTCATGTTTATTTTAAATGCCCTATTATGATGGAAGAAATTTTTCAGTTTATCAGAAATGGAGACCTCGATAGTCTGAATAAAGTAGATCATCGAGTTGATTTTGATTCCTATGTTGATCGAAGGGGTTCGACACCCTTAATTTTGGCAGCTTACTATAATCAAGTTGATATTGTGAAGTTTTTGCTCCATCGATCAAGTCATATCAACCACCAAGATCATTCTGGAAATACAGCCCTTATGGGAGCCTGTTTTAAAGGGTATCAAGAGATTGTATTGATTCTATTAGAGCATGGAGCGGACTGTGATATCACAAATTACAATCAAGCCACAGCACTGTTTTATGCTGCAGGTTTTAACCATCCCGAAATTGCTCAAATTCTTTTGGAAAAGGGGGCCGATACAACCATCAAAGACAAATACGGCAAGACAGCATTTCAGCAAGCTGAAGCTCAGGGATTAGGAAAGCAATTTCAGCATATCAAACCCAAGTGATTCATCGATCAATTTGAAAGGGGCTTTCGTTTGAAGCACCACGATTCTGACCCAAAAACATTGACTTTACCTTTATTGGAGTGGAGAGATGTGACAATGGCTATAAAAGAATAAAATAGCGATGATGCCATTATGACGATGTTGTCATTACTAAGTTACTTCTGTTTTCCATTGATCTGTTATGAACCAGTGGTGCATGGAGGGAATAGGAACAATGTATCTTCCATCTCGAATTCGGTGAAAAATCCCTTTTTCAATAGCCCTTTCGAATAATATTTGGGGCTTATGTATTTATCTTGAAATGAGGATTTTCTTTTTTTGGATGAAAAGGAAGGTTTGCTTTCTTGAAAACTTGTCCCATGAGATCATCGACTAGATAATCCCCTGATCGTTCCCCATCCTTTTGTATCTTTGAAACAAAGACTTCCAATGAACCATCATGAAGCTATTATTGAACGTGGGCCAGCCAAGTATTTTCATGGGCGAATCTCTGAAAGAAACGCTTTGAAACAGTTATTACAAGAAACATCGAAAAAGAAAATAGGAAGTAGTCTTTTGATTCAAGGCCCACCTGGTGTTGGAAAAACAGCTCTCATTGAAGAGCACAAAAAAGAAGCCTCTCTGCAAGGATGGCAAGTGGTTGATTTAACCATTCCATCGTTATATGATCCCAAAGAATTATTTCGACGATTGACTAAAAACCAAAAAGCTCATGATGTTCAAACGACTTTTGGGGTTGATTTAAAGATCTTTAACGTCGGATTTGTTCCGAAACATATCGAAGAAACACCTTATTTGAATGAAGCCATCATTCGTTCTCAACCCACTTGTTTGGTTTTAGATGAAGCTCAAACATTAGAACTTATCTTATCAGAAAACCATCGTGATAAAGTGGCTGATTTCTTCAGGACGTATCATAATGTTCTATCGGAAAAAGGTTTTGTTTTTTTGTTTGGAGGATTAAGTCCCACCAAAGATGTGTTACGACAATTTGGTATTTCTCGATTTAATCCTAAAGCCATTCATTATTTAGGAATGATTGGAAAGCATGCGGAACAGCAAATCATTCGAGATTGGTTGAAAAAAGAAATTCAAACGCCAAGTCATACGACTTTTTGGATTCAACAAATCAGCAAACAAACCGATCAGTGGCCTCGACATATCCAATCTTATGCCAATGCTCTATGTAATTATTTAAAACCCAAGGAAGTCTTAACCAATCAACGATTAAAGCAGGTATTAGATGATGGAAATGATCTAAAAAACATCTATTATCAACAACGATGTGATCACCTTGATTATGAGTATCGAGAAATGATCGCTCATGTTGTTAAAACATTGCCTCATCCGTTTGTTAAAAGACATTTTATAGAAGCTTTTTCAACGTTTTTATCTCAAAAGGAATCCCAAAAATTATATAAAACCATGCTTTTGAGGGGGATACTTCATCTAGACCAAGATGGAAAATCATCGATTCCTATTCCATCATTAAAAACCTATTTGATTGAAACCTATGGTGCCGGACAACCCCCACCTTCCCAAGCCCAACTTTTACCGAGAAAGCGATGAGGATTCTTCGATAGGGTTAAATGAAAACAATGACAAAACCTTTTCGTGAAAAGCGAGCTTTTAAAACATCACCAAATCACGAAAACATTCCTTTGGAATGGCATTTAATAGTCGATGATGTCATGGGGCAAGTTTTCAAGAAAGCAAACATTCCTTCTCATCCAAAAAGAGAAAACCCTCACTCAAGATAAATACGTAAGTCCCAAAAAAAGAATCCACTGAAATGTTGATTTGGTGAATTTTAATTGTTTTCATTCAGCAATGAGAAATAGTATTTTGAGAGATATGAAAATGATTTTGAATGAATCGAATCAGGAGAGATTTAGCACGAATTGAACGATCTAGAAAAGCCATTTCTAAAATATCACAAGCCGTTTCATCCATTGGTTATTACGAGAGGCCTTGCAAGTCTAGTTTTTTTACAAGATGGCGTAATTAAAAACATTGAATTTGTAGGAGAATAGGTTTATAAAATGCATCATCAAACAAAGAGTGAATTGCCAACTGTCCCGTGGGCCCGTATTGAAGGAACAAGGCATTTGAGAATTTGGAATAAAACGGGAAAACAGATTGATTCGATAAAAAAGTTTGTGCTCAACATCAAACATTTCCTTGTTTATTCTTGAATGGAACTTCATATCAAAGCGCTTCAAACTGTAAAGAAGAATTGATTTGAATGTTCCACTTGCTAATTGTTTTCCCTTTTCTGTCTTTTGATGGATCTAATGGAATATAAGACGGGGAAATCAACGATTGAAGTTCGGAAGTAATGGGCGTTTCAATTTCCAATACATCCAGCAAATAACCCAATCGTTTGATGATTGCCTGAATGTTAGATTGTTTGATATAATCCAAGAGTTTAGAAAAATCGATGCGATTTTTTGCTTTCGAAATTATTTTTGCTGCAACTTGAATTCCACCAACATACTTAGGACGATTGACCATATCGAGAATGGTTTTTTCAAAATCACTGCAACGAACTTGGTACATGTGGTTTAAATATTCAATCCAAATCGTTTCAAATCCATAGAATAACTTTTTCTTGTGACTGATCAACTGATATTCCATGCCTTTTATCTCAATAAAATTAGGCATCATTTGGTTTTTTAAAGCAATGTGCTGTTTTAATGGAGGGGTTTCAAGTAATCCATGAATTTGTAATGCCGAACAATAGCCTAAATAATAATCATTAGAGCCAGTCAGCGCTTTAGCGGTTAAATAAGAATTTGGAAAAAATTCTTTTTCCATCAAATAATATGGAATAATCATGTAAAGTCCTTTTTTAAGTCTGAAGGTTAACTGACGCTCAACTAATTCTTGTAAAAAGCTTTGTACATAGGCGCTAGAGGCATCCAAAAAATAATTTTCAGTATCCTGTTTGGTGAAATAGGGTTTGTTATTATCGATAAGGTATCTTAAAAAATTCGATGTGTTTTTAGTAATGACTTTAGTTTTCATATAATTTAAAAATAGTAAATAACCCTACAAAATAATGAAATATTGACATTTTAGTCAGAAAACGGCTCTTTATGATCAACTTTTTGAAACAATGAATCATATTGGAGGGATTATGTATTTTTAATCCTGATAAACAGTATTATAATGATCGGATACCTATTGCTCTATCATGGAATCATTTTATTTGGAACAAGTAGATATTATTAATTCATTAATATAGAACGAATACTAATGACAATCATTATATTCCCTTTTGTGCCATCCATTATAATTTTAAGAGAATATTGAAGTTTCGAGTATTTTAATCCAAGCACATTCCCTTGAGATTGATGGAGGAATGCCACACAAACCTATTTTTGATAGATGATGCAATTCAGAATTCATAAAATGATGAAAACTAGATTCAAACGATTGCTTTTTTATATAATCATTGGATTGCTTTACATGAGTTGTGATAGAAAAACAGTGGAACGCCCTAATATCGTTTGGATTGTTGCTGAAGATTTATCTCCAGAATTTCTGTCAATCTATGGCAATGAAACGGTCGAACTCCCGAATCTTGAATTGTTGGCAAAAAAAGGAATTGTCTTTAATAATGCCTATACACCGATACCCGTTTGCGCTCCAGCACGAAGTGCTTTGATTACTGGGATGTATCCAACCACCATAGGAACTCATAACATGCGCACATACAAAAGCAATCAAAATATCAATGAACCGACCCTTGGGATTCCAAGTTATTCTCCAATCGTCCCCCATGGAGTCAAAATGTTTACTGAATATTTGAGAATCCATGGTTACTATTGCACCAATAATGCGAAAGAAGACTATAACTTCAAATCTTTAGATTCTGGATGGGATGAATCAAGTCCCGAAGCTCATTGGAGAAATCGCCCCCAAAACACACCTTTTTTCGCCGTATTTAATTTTGGAATCACTCATGAATCGCAAATTTGGAATCAATCGAATCAACCTTTGCTGGTTAGTCCAGAGCAAGTTCCAGTCCCTCCAATTTTCCCTAATAATGAAGTGGTCAGAAAGGATTTAGCCATTGGGTATTCCAATATCATTCGATTAGATCAACAAATCGGAAAAATCATTGATCAGTTAAAAGAAGACAAACTCTTTAAAAAGAGTGTGATCTTCTTTTATGGGGATCATGGTGGACCATTTCCGAGATACAAACGATCTCTTTATGAAACGGGTATTAAAGTGCCTTTAATTGTCAAACTACCATTCAATCAATCCCGTGATACTACTAAAGATGATTTTGTAAGTTTTGTTGATTTTGCTCCTACAGTTCTTTCGTTGGCTGGAATACAACCACCAGATATTATGGATGGAAATCCATTTTTAGGTTCATTTGCCAGTCATGATTCAATCAATGAAATCTATGCAACATCCAATCGATTTGATGAAAAAATCGATATGAAAAGAGCCATCAGATCAGGAAATTATAAATTCATTCGAAATGTATATCCTGAAATCTCAAATGCACTGGATATCAGTTATCGAAATTCCATGCCATTGATGCAAAATCTTTTTGAACTTCATAAAAACAACCAACTCGATGAGCATCAAAATAAATGGTTTGATGTCCCCAAACCCAAAACCGAATTGTATGATTTATCAGTTGATCCTTATGAATTAAATAATTTGGCTTACCAGAGTGAATACCATCAGATGGCTGATTCGCTGAGTCAAAAGTTGGATCGATGGATGCTCTTTTCAGGGGATTTAGGGGTCTATCCTGAAAAAGAATTGATGAATCGATGGTTGATTGGAGGACAAAATCCGATTTTATTACCTCCAACAGCGACGATTAAAAACGATTCAATTTATTTGGAAAGTCCATTGGAAGATGCGACAATCGTTTATCGAAAAAATGGAAACAAACGTTGGGATATTTATACCCAACCGTTGTCCATCGAATGGAATTTCGAATCCAAAGCGGTACGTATTGGATATAAAGACAGTCAAGTATGGACTAATCCGAATTAGACTTCATCGAAAGATAATCCAATCGATTATGATAAACTTGTCTCCCGATAAAAAGAGCCTCTCTAAATGAGTTGGCATTGGCTTTGTTTTTTCCAGCAATATCAAAGGCAGTACCGTGATCGGGCGAAGTTCTCACTTTATCTAATCCAGCGGTAAAATTCACGCCACTACCAAAGGATAAAGCTTTAAAAGGGATCAATCCTTGATCGTGAAACATGGCTAAGGTGGCATCATACTGCCGGTGTTTTCCACTAGCAAAAAACCCATCGGCTGAAAAAGGCCCGAAAACAAATGCTTCATTATTTCGATATTCTTTAATCACAGGGGAAATGGCATCAATTTCTTCAGACCCCATCACTCCATTGTCCCCTGAATGGGGATTTAAGCCCAAAACAGCGACTTTGGGTCGATGGATAGCAAAGTCTTGCTTTAAAGATTGTAGTAATAAATCTAATTTTTGATGTATGCGTTCTTTAGTGATCAACTGGGGAATTTCTGATAATGAAACGTGTTCTGTGACTAAGGCAACTTTTAAATTTTCACTGACCATCATCATCAGCGTTTCTTGATTGAAAAAGTCTTTCAAATATTCTGTATGACCAGCGTATGGAAAATCTTCTGAATAACTACTTTGTTTATCGATAGGCGCAGTCACCAAACAATGAATTTTATTATGATTTAATACGTGAGTGGCTTCTTCTAATGCTAGAACAGCCATTCGCCCCGATTCAGTATTTGATTGTCCAACTTGCCATTGAAATTCTTGATGATCGCCGACTTCAAATACATTTAATGTATGATTTAATACCTTGTTATCGTCACCAATCGATCGAATTTTAGTAGGTGATTTATAATAGTTTACCACCTTATGGAGAATTTGGCTACTGCCAAAGACAATCACAGTAAAAAAATCATACATTCTTTTGTCTTCAAATGTTTTGATGATAATCTCTGGACCGATTCCATTAGGGTTTCCCATGGAAATACCAACTAGTATTTTTTTTGGTTTTTGTGACACGTATTTTCTGACTAAATTGCTTTTCAAAAGTAGTCATTCAGTAGCGTATGTTTTCAGGCATTGTAGAATCCTTGGCTATGATAGAAAGCATTCATTCCAATCAGGATTCAAAAGAGTTCATCATCAATAGTCATTTATCTTCGGACTTAAGCATTGGACAGAGTCTTTCTCACAATGGGGTGTGTTTGACGGTCACCAAGTTTGACAAATCAACCTATGGTGTGACTGTTGTTTCTGAAACTTTGCAAAGAAGTAATCTTGGCTTACTCAGAGAGGGAAGTTATCTCAATTTAGAACGAAGTTTAAAAATTGGTGATTTTCTAGATGGGCATTTGGTACAAGGACATGTGGACCAAACAGCTGTTTGCATTGAAACACCACAAGACAAAGGACCTGGATTGTATCGATTTGAATGTTACCATCCACCAAAATTTCCTATCATTGAAAAAGGATCCATTTGTCTCGATGGTATCAGTTTTACCGTTGTAGATACTGCTGATTCTCAATTCAGTATTTACATCATTCCATATAGCTACCAATCCACCAACATGCAATTTATAGAAAGGGGGACTCAAGTCAATATCGAATTTGATATCATTGGAAAATATATTACCAAGCTTTATGAGCGGAAAAAAGGGACAAGTTCTAATGATGATTAAAATTTGAAAGGGGATCATTCGATACTTGATAAAACAAAGCCCTTGGTTCTTTTAGAAAAAAGATAACAAAATGAGATAGAGAATAAATTATTGGAGAAGAGAGATAGTAAAACGAGTCTAACTAACCAAAAAATACTTTCAGAGATTTAATCTTCATCATCTCTATCATTATCAGAATCGCTTTTTAGTTTATTCCGAAGAATTTTCATCTCAAGTTGATGTTTTTCTTTCGCTCTCAACTCTCTAGCGTCAGATATTTTGCTTTCTTTTCGAGAGAGAAAAAAGCGATAGACAAGCCAAGAGATACCAGAAATACCAAGTACAACTGTAATCCAAGGGTTAACCTCTTCTATAAACATGGTGACAAGCATCACCATAGATATCCCGGCAACTTCTAAGAAAGGCAAATCTACTGTATCATCCATAGCAAAACAAAGTTAAGATATTTTTTGTTAACCAAATCGGTAAGTAAACAACCTATAAACAATCTCCTATATGATAGTGGATTTGTTTCTAATTCACGGTTCTACTAAGAAAGTTGTGGAGCAAGTTTCAAGCCTCCATTAAAAAACAAGACGGCTGCTCTCAAGTTTTCGAACTTTCGATAGCCTCGACTCATGGCCTTAATCTCTTGAGTCCTTCCATTCCATCGCTCGGCTTTGGCATTGGATTATGGGCGACATAAAGCATGACCAACGCTTTGGCAATGGTTCTGAAACATTTTGGCCACGGTAACCACTTCTTAGATGCCGGACTGAATGACGCGACCCATCCAAAGTTGGAGGTATGATGCGGCCTCCTTTCAGCCACTCGATTCGAAAAGGGATTGCAAGTCCTCTTTGAGTTTCCAAACGCGACGGACCTCGAGGTGACTTTCTTGGACTCTTTGGAAGATTTCTTTTTGTTTTTCGGTTCGGTTGTCCTTGTTTTTTAGGATAGCCAATCGAGCCTTTTGGAGCACCGCATGTTTTTTCACTTTCCCTTGCTGTACCTAGTCCATGGCCTTATTGCGGTATGGTATCCAATGAAACCGATCATGAATCAAGGTAACCTCAGGGAATCGTTTTTGGACAGAGTCAATGTCAGGGCACCACCTATCGGTGGTGATGGTTTTGATGTGTTTTCTTTTTTCTTTTGGAAATGGACGACGGAGGAGGTCGTGAACATGGGTGATTTTTCGTCTTTCCACCAAATCAAGCACCATTCTTTGAGTCGGATCACTGAGAATCGTCGCGTCACCATACCCTTTTGGATGGCTTTTTCATCCAAACGAATGGGCAACGGTGGGTCTTCGGAACGCCTCTTCATACCACGAGAGACGTCCCGCTTCAAGAGGCCATGGATGGTCTGAAAACCACAATGTAAGAGCTTGGCCTTTTGCGTTTGATTTCTCGTGGCTAACAGGAGATTGATGGCCCAGGTTTCAAAGAACAACGGGAACCGATGGAAGCCATCAGCCCAAGGAACATCAATCGTTTGGACACCCGCAGAAGACGAGATGCGAGATACCCGACAATGAATGGAATACTAGTATTGAACCCAATCCGAATGACGTTAGACACACTCCTGACGACAATCGTCGATGGGTCCTCCTTCGCCAATCTCAGGGCACAC
>JAPORT010000017.1:120632-137155 GCA_026710085.1 Flavobacteriaceae bacterium
ATCAAAAGTAAATCGACCCACAACTTTTGTAGTAGAACCAAAAAAGAGGATGTTTTGGTTTGGAAAAGTCATTGAAAAGGTCCCTTTGAAGAAACCGTAGTGCCATCGGTTTTTTAGGGGTGACCCAACTTTTTGAGAGCGTCCATATCATGAGCCGATGTGAGATCGGGCAAATGTTCTGAAAGGGGAATGCATAGCATTCCTTTGGGATGTGTTGCGACATAATTTGCGACGGCTTGAGGGAGTTCTTTTTCATCTCGACAGTCATGGAAGGGGCATTCGTTGATAAAAGGAAACATGATGCTGCCATCAAAATTGAAGACATTCATACTGAGTCTTGTGGTTCCCTTGGCATCTTTGTATTGAGCGATTTGAGTGGCATTGGGTTTTTCAATGATTTTTTTGAGAAACCAATGGTCATCACAATCAATGATGGCAAATTTTGAAATTCGTTCCTGTGGAAATTGTAATCCCTCTCGATCATAGGCGATCATAGCACATGGTGCGTTTCTTTGGGCTTTGAGTGCTTTTAAGGTTCCGATGGAATATAAATTATCGCCATTACAGACGGTAAAATAGCTGGATTTTAATTGGGGATATTGATCATAAGCCTGGAGGAGTGCATCAGCGGTTCCGGCAGGTTTGCTTCTGTGATCTTCAATTTTTTGAATGACAAAATGAATTTTGAGTTGTCCATAAAGATTATTGGCATCTTTAGACCCCACAAGATCTTTAAATCCTTGATTTTGAGAACTCGTGACCAGATAGACATCTGTATAATTTGCCGATTCAATATTTTGAAGTAAAAGACTCATCAGACTATCATTATTCTGGGTCACTGGAATGAGACTTTTATGATTCGATTGTGCAATTTCTTGAATTTTTGGATCCAACGAGACATCACCTAAAGATTTTTTCATTCGAGAAGACATTCCTGCTGCTAAAATGACAATACTTGAGTTGTTTTTCATTTGATTTTATACAATTTCGATGGGATAGGCGTTTTTCGATCCTGCGTCCAAAAACGCCTGAATCACGTTATTTTTTGTTTTTTGGGTTGCCAACGCAACGATACAACCACCACCTCCAGAACCAACAGTTTTCGCTCCAAGAGCCCCCGCTCTCAAGGCACTTTGAATTTGGTGTTGCATTTCAATAGGAGTGTTTTGGATACATGATTGCAAAATATCTTGGTGCTGATTGATTAATTTCCCAATTTGCTGCTGATTCATAGGGGCCTTTTGTAATATGGTTTTAGCTTTTAGAGTAATGGAATAATTATGAATCGTCGCATACCAATAGGGTTGTAATTTTTGAGAAACTAAATCCTTGTACTTTCCATAATCAGATACCGAGCTTTGAAGTAAATCAAAGTTTGGATGTTTTTTTTGGACCTGTTGAGCAGCTTCTAAGGCATATGTTTTGGCTTTTAAAAGCACTTGAAGAGTTTTTTTTTCAATCCCTGACTCGGCGATGACCAAATGATTTAAACTTTTTGGAAGAAAAGTGCAGTCTCTTGTCGTTGTATTGATGTATAACATTCCTCCTTGAGAAATGGTGTATTGATCCATAATTCCTCCTGGTTGATTAAAATGGGAGACTTCAACTTGATGAGCTATTTTTCCAATTTCTAGATCACTTGGCCTTGAAATTTTGTTTTGTATCAATAATAAAAACCGAATCCATGCAACAACAAGGGCAGAAGAGGAAGACAGTCCAGCATTGATTGGAATATCACTCGATATCGTTATTTGATAACCTTGCTGGAACACAACACCTTGTTCTTGAAACCATTTGATTCCTGATAAAAAGTAATCATTGGGAGGTAATTCATCAATGGTATGCTGTAGATCAATGCTTCGTTTTTGATGGATATCGGGCAATTGAATCTTAAAATAAGGTTCTGAAATGGATTGAGCGGTTAAGGTGATGTATCGATTAATTGCGGCCGCAATGACCGGAAGCTTCAAATAATCTTGATGATCA
The DNA here is from genome assembly GCA_026710085.1 of Flavobacteriaceae bacterium. Lineage (GTDB taxonomy): Bacteria > Bacteroidota > Bacteroidia > Flavobacteriales > Flavobacteriaceae > Bin25. Next base: position 122,619 of record JAPORT010000017.1, read on the forward strand.
CCAAAAAGGCAAACTCTGGCAGGAATCTGAATACTGATATTCTCTGCTGTACTTTTCATGGCTCTAGTACTTGAAAAGTATTAGGATAGAGAATAGCCACTAGATAATAATCTCTAAAGGTTGGGTTTTTTGCCAGTGTCCTCTTGTAAAGTCTGGAAAAACCTGAATTTGACCTCCATTGGCTATCGATTGTTCACTCAGTGGTGCTACAGCACTCCATGCACAACCTTCATAAACATTTTGATCTAAAGGCAATCCTTGATGGAGACATTCAAAAATTCGAAGCAGCATTAAAGAATCCATGCCACCATGCCCTCCCATTTCCAAAGATTTTTGTCCCAGTCTTTTATACAAAGGATGTTCATACTTTTCATATAAAGACTTTAGCTGTTTTCCAGAGGCCCATTGGTTGTGGTTTTCGGTTGCATCTTCAACCCCACCTTCCAAAGCGACACGCGTCGGAAAACCAGCCAGCGTTCCCTTGGTTCCTTGAATTAAATTTTTTCGAGTATAGGGTCGGGGACTGGTTTCATCCCATTGTACCATAAGGGTTCGACCAAGGTTCGTTTTAATCAGACTAGTATTCATATCGCCAGCAATGTATTCGAGTTGGTTCCATTGATGATCTGCAGGATATTTTTTTGCTGCATAATCTTTTCTCCCCTTTGCTGGTGAAGACATGGATACTAGTGTGTGAAATTGATCTTCACCTCGACATAAATTCATATACTGAGCTACAGGTCCTAAACCATGGGTCGGGTAAAGGCTTCCATTTCGTTTGGCATAATGGTGTGTACGCCAAGAACCAGTCCCTCTTTCTTGATCTTCCATTTCCCAGCGAAGATCATGAATGTAGGAAGCTTCTCCGTGTAAGATGTCACCGATAACACCTTGACGACAAAGATTCAAATAAAGCAATTCTTCTCGACCATAGTTGACATTTTCGAGCATCATACAGTGTTTTTGATGTTTTTCAGCGGCATCAACCAATTGCCACATTTCATCAATTGTTACAGCAATAGGAACTTCAATAAAAGTGTGAGCCTCTTTTTCCAAAGCATAAACTCCCATGGGAGCATGATTGTTCCAATTGGTACAAACAAATAAGACATCTGGTTTGGTTTGATCAATCATTTTTTTCCAATGCTCGGGATGGCCATAGAAAGTGCTCACATTGGGATGTCGATTGGGGGCAAGTTTGTCAATCATTTTAATCGAACGATTTACTAAATCCTGGTAGAGATCCGAAATTCCAACGATTTCTACATTATCTATTTTAGCGATATTCTGCACATGACCATATCCACGATTTCCTACCCCAATGATGGCCAATCGGACATGGGGGATTGGAGGTGCTTTGAAATCTCCTAAGTAAGCATTGTTAGAAAAAGGGTGTTTATCGGAAAAAACAGAGGCTGGATTATTCTTTCCTTTAAGATAACTCGACGAACCGAGAGCAGCTAATGAAAACGCAGATTTACGGATAAAAGACCGTCGGTTGAATTTTTTCATTGAGATTTTCAATATGAAGATTTACAGCATCGTTAAGGAGTGATGCATCAAAGTGTCAAAGGTATATAGATTCAATAAAAAGCATCAAATGGGGAGACTGATACGGTCAATGGGCGTTGTTGTATCTTCAAATTCGTGTTCCCAAGAGCTAAAGCTGACTATTTTCATGGAAGAAAAAGTGAAAAGAACTCTTTCAAAAAGGCATTGAAAAAAACAGAGAGTAGAAATACGGGGACGTCTTTTTTAATTCAAGGTCCCTAGTGTTGGAAAATCGGCATTGTTAGACGAATACAAGGAAATGGAAATGAATCATCATTGGGATGTTGTGTTAAAATAAAACCCGATGGATTATGGGATGCAGAACAATTAAAAAAGGACTTAAAACGAGAGTGAAAAATCAAATTAAAAGGTTAATGATCTTTGTTGCATAAAGCATCCAATTCATTTGCTTGCTTGAATCTGCTGATGAATTTTCGATTCAATTTCTGCTTGCAATTCTGGATTATCATGGAGCAATGCTTTAGCTCCTTCTCTTCCTTGTCCTAATTTGGAATTATGGTAACTATACCAAGCCCCACTTTTTTCAATGATGCCATAGTGAACTCCCAAATCGACAATTTCTCCTATTTTAGAAATACCTTGGCTATAAATAATATCAAATTCAGCCGTTTTAAAAGGAGGGGCTACTTTGTTTTTCACCACTCTAATTCGAGTTCGATTTCCAGTAACAGTAGCATTTCTATCTTTTAATTGGGTCGAACGTCGAATATCAATCCGAACAGAGGCATAAAATTTCAAGGCATTACCCCCTGTAGTGGTTTCTGGATTTCCAAAAATCACCCCAATTTTTTCTCTTAATTGATTGATGAAGAAGACTGTTGTTTTGCTTTTTGAAATCGAACTGGTCAGTTTACGCATGGCTTGAGACATCAATCGAGCGTGAAGCCCCATTTTGGAATCCCCCATTTCACCTTCGATTTCACTTTTTGGAGTTAACGCGGCTACCGAATCAACCACCAAAACATCGATGGCTCCAGATCGAATCAAGTTGTCGGCTATTTCGAGTGCTTGTTCCCCATGGTCGGGTTGCGAAATAATTAAGTCTTCAAGATTCACGCCTACTTTTTCAGCATAAAATCGATCAAAAGCATGTTCCGCATCAATAAAAGCGGCAATCCCCCCAATTTTTTGACTTTCTGCGATGGCATGAAGGGTTAATGTAGTTTTTCCTGACGCCTCGGGACCAAAAATCTCAATCACTCGCCCCCGAGGATACCCACCAACGCCCAAAGCGATATCCAGTCCTAATGAACCTGAAGGAATGGCGTCAACAGATTCTTCAGGCGTATCACCTAGACGCATGACGGTTCCTTTGCCATAACTTTTTTCGAGTCTCCCGAGCGTTAAATCCAGTAGTTTTTTCTTTTCTTCTTTATTATCTGACATGATGAATGGTTAGATTAAATTTAAAGGACTCCAATTTACATAAATTAGGAATTATATGAATAAGAGTCTATTCACCAACTGAATCATAGTTAGAAGATGGGTGGACACCTCACATTTCATAAACAGTTCAATGATTTTACCCGCTATTGTTTTGAGCGCAGCTATTGAAATCAAACAATAGGAAATAACTATTTCTGTAACTCTTCTATCTTTTGGGTAATCCTTAGGACTTTATCAAAATCTTCGTTTTTATGGTCTAGTCGTTGATAAATTATTTCAAATTTTTTATTGTTGGTCCATGTAATAATGACTTCTGGGTTATGAATCTGAAAATTGTCATCTGAAAAACTAGGATATTCTGTTTGAATTATATTTCTAATCTTGGAAAGATAGTGTTTTGAGGACTTTGATGAATAAACATATGTCTTATCTGTTTGTTTCACTTTCGTTGCAATGTGACTATTGTTTGTCGTTGCACAACGATACACTAAGATGATTGCAAACAATGAAATGATCTTCAAAAGGGTTATCATAATCAAGAAATTCCTTGATTAAACTAGGAAACGATACGTCTATTTCGGCATGGGTTTTTCGGTCCTTGATGTGCCCCCTTTAATTCTTAATACGATACCTTATTTTATTTCATGTTCCCTATTCAACTCATTTACTCTTGCTCTTTCAGAATCAAAATCGCGTTTAAATACTCCTTCATATCTTGTGAATACAAAGAAACGTCTTGATGCCTTTCGAGCCTTTTTAAAACTCAATTGATTCCGTTTCTAGATGATGGATTCCCATATTATAGAGAATGAAAGCAAAAATATCAGCAGTTTGTTCAATGCGTTTTGATACTGGAGTTCCTGCTCCATGCCCGGCATCGGTTTCTATCCGAATCAAAACCGGATGATCCCCTTGATGTTTTTCTTGAAGGGTTGCGGCAAATTTGAAAGAATGTGCTGGGACCACCCGATCATCATGATCAGCTGTTGTTATTAATGTAGCAGGGTAATTCGTCCCTTCAACTAGGTTATGTAACGGGGAATAACCCAATAAATAGTCAAACATCTCTTGAGATTCTTCTGATGTACCGAAATCATAAGCCCATCCAGCTCCAGAAGTGAATTGATGGTATCGGAGCATATCCAAAACACCAACAGCTGGTATCGCAACTTTCATCAATTCTGGTCTTTGAGTCATGACGGCTCCAACCAAAAGACCACCATTCGACCCCCCTCTAATGGCCAAAAAGTCTGGACTTGTGATGTTTTGATTGATTAAATATTCTGCTGCAGCAATAAAATCATCGAATACATTTTGTTTATTGAATTTGGTTCCAGCGGCATGCCAATCTCTACCATATTCCCCTCCACCTCGTATGTTAGGCACCGCATAAACACCTCCTAAATCCATCCAAACTGCATTGGTGATACCAAATGAAGGTAACATCGAAATATTGAATCCTCCATATCCGTATAAAATAGTGGGATTGGTCCCATCATATGTCACAGATTTTTTATGAGTAATGATCATCGGAATTTGGGTTCCATCAAGGGATTCATAAAATATTTGACTTGAGGTGTATTCTGTAGGATCAAAATCGATATCTGGAGACCAATACAATTCAGAGGTATCTGTCGAAGGATGATAAGAATAGGTACTCGATGGCGTATGATAATTTGTAAATGAATAATAGACGATGTCATCTTCTTTATCGCCACCAAATCCAGAAACCCTTCCGAGTCCAGGTAATTCGATTTCTTTTAGATTATTTCCTTGATAATCATAGACATAGACTCGAGAAAGAACATCTATCGTATAACGTGCAAAAAGATGATTAGCTCCAGTTGATACATTCAGTACATTTTTAGTTTCTGGTATAAGATCCGTCCAATTGGAATAATGCGGATTTTGAGCATTCACTTCTACCAGTCGTCTATTAGGAGCATCCAAATCCGTCACGATATAAAGGGTATCTCCATTAGAATCCAATAAATAGCTATTGGCTTGATAATCATCAACCATGGAGACTAAAGGAGCATTTTCTTGGTTTAACTCCTTTAAAAACAATTTATTTCCTGTTGTCGTTTTAGCGGCTTCGATAATCAAATAGCTTCCGTCTTCAGACACTGCACTTCCAACATATCGGTGTTTTTCATTTTCTTTTTCACCAAAAATGACCTGATCTTGGCTTTGGGGTTGACCCATTTGGTGGTAATAGAGTTTATGGGTATCGGTTAGATCAGATAATTCACTTCCATCGGGTTTATCATAACTTGAATAGAAAAAACCATCATTGAGTTTCCAATCGATTCCAGAAAACTTGATATCTTGTAATGTATCACCTATTTGTTTTTTGGTTTCCGTTTCGATAACAATCATCTTACGCCAATCACTTCCCCCCTCCGAAATAGCATACGCAGCATATTGACCATTATCGGAGAAAGATAATCCTGCAAGCGATGTGGTTCCATCTTCTGAAAATGTATTGGGATCTAAAAAGACCTCAGTATCTCCTTGGTCATCAGTTCTGTAAAGCACATATTGATCTTGGAGGCCATCGTTTTTATAGAAATAGGTATAATTCCCTTCATCAAATGGTGTTCCTACTTTTTCGTAATCCCAAACTTGTTCTAGTTTTTGCTGAATTTGATTGCGAAAGGGTATGTTGTCTAAAAACCCAAAGGTTGTTTTGTTTTGTTGTTCAACCCATTGAGCCGTTTCGGGACTTAAATCGTCTTCTAGCCAACGATAATTATCGATAATTTCAGTGTCAAAATAAGTGTCGACCACAGGGATCTTTTCAGTTTGCGGGTATTTGATTCCCGAATCACAACTGTTCAGGATGAATAATAGAGCCATCAATGGCATCCATTTTTTCATGTCAAGAGTTAAATTTTTGGAATACATTTTTTTGGGATTATAGATTAAAATGGCAAAGTATCATAAATTTTGTCGTTTTTGTTAATGAGATAGGTTTTGATTCAATTCGTCCAACCGTTGTTTTTCTTTTTGAATGAATACGGACTTTTCTTTCATGTTTTTGATTTCAAAGTAAATCATAGTTTGGTTTTGTTTCGTGTCTCCTATATAATTATCTTTTGATTTGTTTTTCGATTGAAATAGGAGTCTTTTTCTTAATCTCATAAATTCGATTATCGACATCGATGAAAACAGGTTTTTGGAGCCTTTGTTTTGAACACCTTGTTTTCTTTTTTGAAACGCTTTGTTTGAGAACTATATACTATAAAGTGGTACATTATTTACAAATCAGGGTATAGAATTAATTGATTTTCTTTTTCAGTTATCAAAACACCATCGACTGAAAACAGTTTGCCCTTTGATCATTTGACGGATTCAAACTCATTTCTTTGTTCATCGTTCGAACATGGTGTTTATCAACATTATTATTTCTTGATGATTCGATTTCATTTGGTGATTGAATCGAAGCGATGAACCGTTGTACCTTCTGACTTGGTTTCTCATTCATAATGTTTAAATAATTCTCATATTCTTGGAGCATCCAAGTCCTCAAAGATGGAATTGGAATTTGATAAAAACCCATCTTGACGAATCTGTAACATTCCCCCTTGAAATGACTTCTTGAAACATTTTTTTGGGATGTTCAATCATCGGATCGGCTTTAAAATCTGATTTGACTTTAAATCCCACAATGACATTCTCTTTTTCTTCATTTTCAAATAGGGCATTGAATATGAATGCTCTTTCTGATGCTTCCAATTCAACGAAACGACCATTGGAATAAACATTTTTTTATTATGCGAATCTTTTAACACTTCGAATAGCCATTCATTCGATAAAAGACCATGATTGGTTTTTACTTTTTCTGATGCCACTTGTCCATAACATGAAATAGGATGAGCCCATGGATACGTTTCTTTAGCCATCTGATCGATCCAATGATTCAAGTTCGGATCATGTTCATCAACATGGGCATCTTGAACTAAATCATCTTTGAGAATGTTTTTTTCCGCTTCTTTTTCTAATGTGCTCAGATTGATCACGCAATCACTATTAAATCTTGATATTTTGAATTCTTTGAATAGACTTCTTGTATCACTTAATCCAGCGATTAGAAAAACCAATCCATGTTCTAATTCAAGATTATGCAACTGATTAAATAATTGAGCTGCTTTTTTCATTTCAGGACTATCTTTTGTATGACCTACACGAATCATTTGTGCTTCGTCTAAAACCAAGATTAGTGGTTTATTAATCGCCCTAATGGTTTTTGAAACCGTCTGTTTCGTTCGATTAAAACGCATCGATCCACCTGCTAATTGGACATTGGCATGCACCTCTTTCGAGGTTTTTTCATCTTTTTTTTCATCAATCAAACAATTATACAATTCATTCACATTCCATAACGCTTCCAACTCGATTGTAGCAATGGTCCAACCAATTTCCTTTCCTTTTTTTTCAAGTTCTTTTAATAAAGCCGTTTTACCAACACCAGGAGCTCCTTGTATTAAGATCGAAAGACCTTTTTTCTTTTCTTGAGATAGGGTTAAAGTCTCTTTAAAAAAATCAATTCCCGCTTTTCGACCATGAAAGTAATCAGCTCGACCTCGATCCGAAACCATAATTCTTTTTTCTGAACTCATACCAACAAAGTTAAGAGAATGATCCTTCTCAGAATGGAACTATTTTAACTATGCTTTGGCCGCTTAAGTATATAATTCCCTTTTGTTTCTTTGAAATTTTTCAAGAAACCAAGTTTTCATCGAAGGAATAGGAATGATGTATGTTTTGTTTTTATTTTGATGAAAAACCCCTTGTTGGACTGCTTTTTCAAAAAGTTCATTCGCTTTTTGAAATGATGTTTTTTTCTTTAAAAATATCATGAAATCGTCTTGTCTAAATTCTTGTTTCATCTTCGTATCATCAATATATTCAGCGATCCACTCACATTTTTCTAAAGATATAGAATCCAATCGATCATCATCATATTAATGTCTGGCTTCTTTTTCATTTTTTAAAACAGTCGTCAGTCCTTCAGAAGATAAGATTCTTCCGTTTTCTTTTAAATACAGAATCGTGTGAAGACTATACGATGCAATGTGTTATCCCCATCCTTGTGTTTCTTTTGCAATGGTTTGAATCCATTGATTCAGTGAAGGATCTTTAAATTAACCTTCCCTTCTTGAACCAACCAATCTTGAATGATTTGTTTTTCTGACGAATGATCAATAGCGTTTCAATGAATAACTGATGATGTTGCAAATCGTGATATATCATATTCTTTTAGAATTTGTTTCGTTCTCCCCAAACCATTCATTAAAAAAATCAAGGCATTTTTATTGTTTCCTCGTTTATTATGTAAATGGTCTAAAACATCTCCTATGATGGCTTTTTTATCGGATGATAAATCTTTGTTTCCCAATTTTTGAGCCTCATCTAATGCAACAATGGTTGGTTTTTTAAGTGAATTCAAGGTTTTTAAAAAGTATGGTGATTGATTCTAAGTTCTTCCCCAACACGTATCGAATCATAAGATGTTTTTAATGATATTTTAGATCTGCTCCAAGCTTTCCAAATAGGTTCTCGACCTAAACGATTTCTAAAATCTTGAAGATCCTATAATGTAGAACGATCAATCAAAACAATTTTCCAACCTTGTTTTTTAGCCATCGCACAACAATGTTCCCATAAAGCAGTTTTCCCTACACCTGGCGAACCTTGTATCAAAAAGAGGTCCTTGATTTTGCCCTTTTCATCGTATTTAGAAAGGACTGAAATTGTTTCTTTTCTTGCTCTCGTCCATGAAAAAAGTTTCCCTAAACCTCGATCTAAAGCCATGTTATCGTTTTCAATTTTTAATTGATTTCTCTACTACTCAAGTCTTCCATTTGAAACTCTGATGGTGTTCTTACTAAGCTTATTCTAATACGAGAAGACGCTCCATTGATGACTTTTTCTAGATTTTGTCACAATTTTTTATTGCTAAGGCACATATTTAATAAGAGATTCTCATTTCCTAAAAATTCATGTTGCCCATCTTTTAAGAATCAGTGATTTACGAAAAAGGAATGACATATAACCCTCAGAATCCAACTATTTCTGGTTGTTTTTTTTGACCACATATTAGTATACAACCCTCATTTATTTATTACTAGTCAATTTCTGAGTTACAGTAAAAATTAATTTGAAGTTTCTTGGCGTATGGATTGGGATTCTAATATCCCTTTTTTAAGAAGCCATTCAGCAATTTGTACCGTATTAGTTGCAGCTCCTTTTCGAAGATTATCAGATACAACCCATATATTCAAAGCGTTAGGCCGGCTGAAATCTCTTCTGATTCGACCAACATAAACAAAATCATTCCCATGAGCCATTAAGGGCATCGGATACTGATTTTCTTTTGGGTTATCAGAAACGATAACGCCAGACATTCGAGATAAGAGATTTTTAATTCCGGAGATTTCAAAATCTTTTTTCAGTTCCAAATTCACGGATTCACTATGTCCTCCAATCACTGGAATACGGACAGCTGTTGATGTAATGGAAATAGAAGGATCTGATAATATTTTGTGCGTTTCGTTGATGATTTTCATTTCTTCTTTGGTGTATCCATTGTCTAAAAATTCATCACATTGAGGGATGGCATTTTGATGAATCGGATGAGGATAAACTTTTTCAGCTTCTTGGTTTAAGGATTCTTGTTGTAATTGATGTACGGCAGCCTGACCTGTACCAGTCACTGATTGATACGTTGAAACAATCATTCTCTGAATGGTATACATCTGATGGATTGGCCAAATGGCCATCACTAGTTGAATCGTAGAGCAATTGGGATTCGCGATAATAAAATCTTCTTTGGTCAGGAGATGTCCATTGATTTCTGGAACAATTAATTTTTTAGAAGCATCCATTCGCCAGGCTGACGAATTATCAATCACGCGACATCCCATTTCAGAAAATTTAGGAGCCCATTGCTTTGAAATGCTTCCTCCTGCTGAAAAAAGTGCCAAATCAGGCTTTTTTTCAATGGCTTGCTCTAGATCGATGATGTTATGTGTGTGGTTTCGGAACGTTATTTTTTTTCCAACCGATCTTTCCGAAGCCACCAATAAAAGATCAGAATATTGAAAATCTCGTTCTTCAATCAATTCGAGCATTACTCTTCCAACCATTCCAGTACAACCGACGATAGCCAAACGCATAGTGTTTTTTTTAAGAAACTATCTACAAAAATACCAATTACCAATAGGATTAACCCCTACAATGCTTTTCAATAAAAGTCATCTCAAGCTTCAATGGTTTCTATTCTATCGGTGCCATTGATTCCTTATGGACCAACGCGAAACATCTCCCTTAGCCTTTCCCTCCCTAACCAACCAATCTTTATTGATGGCTCTTTCAGATACCGAGTCTAGTTCATCCCATTTGATGAAGGATTCATCATTTAGTCTTGTCATACCGAAACATCGAAAAAGATCATATGTTGTTCCAAGTCCAGCCATAAGAAGAACAAGCGGCCGTTTTATTTTTCGGTTATGTATCACCTCTATAATAATACTGGTTACTGATTTTGATTTTTTAGCAGTTGCGTTCATTGTTTCTCATTTTTTTGCTTTATTAATGACTAGCAATAATGGATTTTGCTTTTCGTTTGATGAGGGTCTGTTCTACTATTTTGAAATGAGAACCGATGTTCAAAAACCCCAATTTTATACTTGTGAAAAAAGTTTGAATGAGCAATTGACTTTCCAATCCTAATGCACTTTTTAATGTCTGAATATCCCAAAGGATATTGGGTTGAGTATCAACAACCTCCCATCCTTCCTTTTTTACAATCTTTGGACATTCTTCAAATAAAGTTGATTTACCAGCACCAAGATAACCTTGTATTAGAAAAGTGTCGCCTGAATTGATTTTTATGGAATCGTATCATAACTCTTTTCCAGGCCATGAAAGAACAGAACTTCTCCTCTATCAGAAAGTCTACCTATAAAACGGCACATACCGTCCAAATTACAAAGAAAACCTTGTTTTTATGACTTATTTAAGACCTCTTTTGATAAGATATCTAGCACTTTTGCTTGTAAACCCCATCATTTGTGTGGATATGAGGTTTAAGAAATATTAAGTCAAGGGGTTTGAAATGTATGTCACAACTAGCGATTGTAGCAATTTTCAAGGATAATCAATGACCTTTCTTTTGATTCTTGAACCAATATGACTTAGTTGTTCATAGGAAATGGTTCCCGAATTTTCAGCAAAATGGGAAGCAGATTGATGATTTCCAAAAAATTCGACTTTGTCTTGTTCTTGACAATCAATATGGGTCACATCAATCATTAAAAGATCCATACACACATTACCAACGATTGGAGCCAAATGACCATTAATCCAAACCTTATTTTTTTGATTTCCAGAATGCCGAGAAATCCCGTCAGCATACCCCAACGGTAAAATAGCAATACGACCATCTTTTTCACATTGGTAAGCTTTGTTATAACCAATGTATTCCCCCTTTTCAACATGACGTATCTGCATTATTTTGGACTCTAAAGACATCACAGATTTTAAATTTTGATCCCATTTAGAATGATTGGCATAACCGTAGAGTCCAATACCACAACGAACCATATCGAATGTTAAATTAGGTCGGTTGAAGACTCCAGAGGTATTGAGCAAATGAAATAAAGGCCTTTGAGTGAAGTAATCGGTGAATTCTTGAACAATTTTCTTGAATTTTTTAGTTTGTGTGTCAATCAAACGATAGGGGGATGGTTCTTGACTATATCCTAAATGGGAATAAATGCTTTTAATGTCAAAAAAACTATTTGAAAGTTTTTCTTTTAATCCCGTAATTTGATTCAGCTCAAATCCCAAACGATTCATTCCTGTATTGAATTTTAAATGAATGGGATAGTTCTTTATTCTCTTTCTACGAGTCAAATCGACTAGATAATCCCATAAACTGAAACTATAAATGGAAGGTTCTAATTCGAATTCAAATAGAGTTTCTAGATTTCCGAATTGAGGATAAAAGATTAAAATAGGAATCTCAATATTGTTTTGTCGCAGTTGCTTTCCTTCCTGGGTGGTTGCCACGGCCAAGTAGTCAATCCCTATTTTTTGCAAATGATCTCCAATTTCGACATCAGAACCACCATAGGCATTGGCTTTAACCACGCCCATTAGTTTCACATGGGAACCAATTTTAGAACGAATGTGATGATAATTATGCTCTAGATGCGATAAGTTGATGTACAGTGTATTCAATGAAATGGGAATTATATCCTTTCAACTACCAAGTAGTTTAAATGTAGCAGGCGTTCTATTTTCCAATAAAAACAGCAATAAATCACTTAATTGATTTTAAAAGTGCATGACGGAGTTATCTAAAACGCATCTTGAAAATATCGTTTCATTCCTTATTACCATCATTTATTTTGACATCTATATGGCTTTAACGAATAGTTTGACTTGAAAGTTTTTCGTTTTGTTATTGATTGGATGAAGTAATGAGAATATTCTTTTTTCGATCTTTAATTCCGTTATCCTTTTCTTTCTTTTAATGAGAAAGGAATTGGGATGGAGTGTTTTTCAAATAATTTTTTGATTTCAGAATCCAAATCTTCTCGTCTTAATACATTAATAAGTCCTTTATTTCTAAAAACAACCCCATGTTTCGTGTTTTCTTTTTTCAAAAATCCTAAGTTTTCCAATTTAGATAAATAAGATAAAGATGTTTTTCGATCTTTGATTTTATCATTTAATAAATTAACAGGTCTGCAGTAAGGTTGTAGGAATAAAGCATGAGCAAATTTTTCAACGTTAATCTCTCTTTTGATAAGTTGACGCAAAAATTTAATCGTTGCTTCTTTTAACTGATTCATTTCTATGACTTGTTGTAAACTGTGTATAGCGGTCTCTTCAATTCCTTTTAACATATACAATGTCCAATTTTTCCAATCATTTTTTTCTCTAACTTTTGTAAAACCTTCATAGTAATCATTTCGATTTTTTAAAATATATCGGCTTAGAAATAAAGAAGGATGATCCATTTGGTTTTTTTCTAATAAGTAAAGAATGTTGAGAACTCTACCAGACCTTCCATTTCCGTCATAAAATGGGTGAATTGCTTCATATTGATAATGAATTATTCCCATTTTTATTAAGGGATGTAATTCATCTTCTGAGTGAATAAACTCTTCTAAATTTCCCAATAAATGGCGAATAACATCTTCCCCTTCAGGAGGCGTATAAATAATTTGGTTTAATCCATTTCGAAGAGCCGTTCCAGAAAGTTTTCTAATTCCTTGATTACTTCCATTAATGGTATCAGCAATTTCAATCAATGTATTCGTTCGTAATGGTTTTGTTTTAATATCTTCAATTCCTTTCCATAGAGCTTTTTTATAATTTAATATCTCTTTTGTTTCAGGACTGATGTTTTTGTCTAATGATAGGGCTTTATAAATTTCATCACTTGTGGTTACAATGTTTTCAATTGCAGAACTATCTGTCGCTTCTGTAATAGATAAATTATTCAGTAAAATATCTGGATTTGGTGCTAATTGAATAGAAGTATTTAAGCTTGATAAAGCACTAATCGATTTCAACAATTGATCTATGATTTCTTTTTTAAAAAAATCAAATTCAATGGGTAGTCTTGGTAAATCATTGTAAGGTATCAATGGAGAATACATATCAATTTGATTTTTAACGAAAGTACAGAACACATGGGAAAAATCAGTGTTTTTTCTCACCTGTGAAGAACACATGGGAAAAATCAGCGTTTTTCCCCACCATTTCACATTAAATTTCTAGCATTATAACACATGTATATTGCACAGATATAATTATTATTTAGTCGCTCCTTAAAAAGTCTTTTTTAGCGGTTCCAGTTCTATTATTTTGATGATCAAAGTTCTTTGAACTGAACATGAAGCCCCTCTGAAAAAGTAACAAAGAACATCTTGGACTCATTGTCCCATGAATTTCTTTAAATGCCACCCCGTAGCTGCTAAATAGGCATTGATTGTTGGCGGATGGGGCGCCCATCAAATCGTTTTCCTACAGACGATGTTCTGTTTTGAGGTGGCCGATGCGTGGTTCCATGGCCGCTCGGCGTCGGAACTTTTTCCGCTTCTTTTGCTTTTGATACGGGGTATCGCTTTTCCGTGGTTTGCCTGGAATCGATCTCTTGGTATGGCCCATCGGGCGTTTTCCGCTTCCCCCTCGATCAACCACCCATTCTTTGGGAGCTTGACCCACGATCGATGGATGTTGTTTTAACAACGGTTCGATGGTTTGGCGATCATGAGGGTTGCCCTCAAAGGCAAGGATGGCCGTGATGATCATGGTGGGGCCTCCCGTCGCCATCAGGCCGACTTGATTCCCCAATGCATCCATTTGATGAGCCTTCCCTTTGGCCATGCCAGCCGTGAACGGCATCGACTTTGTTTTGATCGAATCGCTGTTGATCGATCACTCGTTGGTATAGCTCGAAAGCTTCTTGATATTGGCTTCGTTGCAGAAGAGGCCGTTTTCTTTTTCATTCCCGCACTGGTCGGCCGGCTAAAGTCTTCAGTTTGGAGGTGGCCTTT
>JAPORT010000135.1 GCA_026710085.1 Flavobacteriaceae bacterium
AGTAACACAAAAAAAATTGGAAATGACATTTCGGACGTTGAAAAAGCATTAACGAGTAACAACTTTAATTGTCCGACTAGTGATTTAAATTCCATGATAGAACAGGCACTATTAAAGGTGCCTCATGAGACTTCGATACTAGTCACCGATGCTTTATATGATTTAGGACGCTTACCTGGAGACGAGAAATGTTTGATCAATAAACCATGTATCAGATTGCAAGGGTTAACGGATGATTTGAACAATATCATCAATAAGAAACTTAGGTCTTCCAATTTTCAAACCATTATTTTAAAAGCAGAGTCTAGTTTTAAAGGTCCATATTATTTTGCTACAAAACCTGGTAAATGTTCAGTTAATTTAAATCAAAATAGGCCATATTATTATTTCATTTTTGGTTCTGAAGGACTATTAGAAAACACTGAGTTAAAGCATAAAATTGAAAATACATCAAATGTCAACGAAGTCCTTAAACTGAACAAAAATGATAAAGGAAACAACATTAGATATGAAATTGCAGGTTACAGTAGGATCAATAAAACTAGGGGTACATACAGAAAATGCAGGGGGGATAATCATTGTATCGAAGATGTAAAAATTTCTAACTCTAAAGGTTTTGATTTTTCTGTAAAAGTTGATTTTTCAGATTTTGATTGGATGGAAAATCTCATTAAATCTCCAAGCTCCTACAAATTCAACAATGACTTGTATCAACTAAAAGATGATGATTCCGTACCATTTGATGTGATTTCTGCGATAGAAGATACCGAATATACTCATCAAATCACAGTCTCAACTGATACTTGGAATGTATACGATAATAATCTTAAAATTTATATTCCTAAATGTACTCTTCCTAGTTGGGTACAATCATCAGGTTGTAAAGAGGATGGGAAGTGTAGTGATCAAGATATTCAAAGGAATTGTTGTCTTAATTCATGCTATTATGACGAGATTGGTATTAAAGGAGATCAAGAAAGGACTTGGGGAATAAATAGCATTATCAATGCCATAAGCAAGTCATACTGCGATCATAACAATAACTTGTTTGAATTGAATTTTGAAATTAAAAGATAGATGTTAAATAGATTAAACGAAATATTCTTGTTCATTTATGAAAAAATATTTGGGATATACGAAGTTGTATTCGATGATGTATATAGAATTCTTTACGAGAATAACACCTATGGTGAAATGGGACTAGCTGTAATTACTTTTCCAATATTATTGTGGGTTTACTTCTATTTCTATTACAAAAATCCCTATGCTAAAAACAGACATTGGATTTTATGTTGGCTCATTCAAGTTGGTGCTACTGTTTTTGTAGCTTATGGTGTACTTGTATCGAATTATTATGCTTTGAGTACTGATCCTATATTTTATATTGAAGATGAGACCACAAGAGAACTAACCAACAACCATATAGCTGGATTGTTTATAAAATACGGGCTCGCAAACATTGTTCTTTCAGCCCTTACAGGATATGTTTGGACACTATTGTTAAGATCTTGGAGCACTCATCAAGTTCATCTTTCGAAAATTTGATGTGAATGCGAAGTATTGACTAGGTAAACATAGGAATCAACAAATTCCAACTAATGCACGAAAATAATTATTATAATCTCAAAAGTCAATTAGATCAATTGACTCGGATGGCCAAAAGAACAAACACTATTGTCACCGTTATCTTGATTTTTTATATCGTGATGTTCATTTTTATAATTGCTGGAGTATTAGCTTCATTAATGGATGGTTATTAAATAAAATCAAACAGTAATATGTTGAAAACATATGAATACTATTTCTAAAACACAAATTATTCATGTCTAAAAACTATGTAACTTCCGAATCAAGCAAAAAAACTCTATATATCTTCGGTATAGGAGGAACCGGTTCCAGAGTCTTAAAGGCAATGACGTTGTTATTGGCTTCTGGTTGTCAGTTGGAAGGTGGCTTCTCTCAAATTGTCCCTATAATTATTGACCCTGATAAAAGTAATGGAGATTTAAACCGCACAAAACATTTAATGCGATTATATCAAGAGATTAGAAGTGAAATAGAAGAACCTTCTGATTTTTTTCAACAAGAAATTTCATCCATTGAGAATATAGAAAATGACGAATCAAAATCAATATCTGAACATAATTTTCAATGGGATTTAAAGGATGTTGATTCGGGAACCTTTGAAGATTATATCAAATTTCAAACCCTTAATAGTGATGAGGGAAATAATGATCAAAATTTCGTCAAGCTATTTTATTCGCAAAAAAATTTAGATTCTTCTCTAAATGTTGGTTTCAAAGGAAACCCCAATATGGGTGTGGTTGTATTAAATCAGATTACAGAATCTGATCAATTCCGAAATTTTGCAAAAGGCTTTAATGATGGAGATGCGATTTTTATAATTAACTCAATTTTTGGCGGTACGGGCGCAGCCGGACTTCCGCTATTGCTAAAGAATATCAGAAAAAATGAAAAAGTAGTTAACTATAGAAAAATCCGTGATTCAAAAGTAGGTGCGATAACTTTTCTTCCATATTTTTCTGTTGATAATAAAACAGATGCAGATAATGAAATAAAATCAGAGACTTTTGATGAAAAAGCCAAAGTGGCGCTGAGTTATTATAACCGAACGATCATCAACAATAATGAATTAAACGCCATATACTTTATTGGAAACAAAACCAAAGGAAAAAATTATGTGTACTCTGTTGGAGGAGAATCACAAAAGAACCATGCAAATTTTTTAGAGTTAATTGGAGCGTTATCAATTTTTGACTTTTGTTCAAATGAATACTTTAAAGATCATGATAAGACTGTAGTCAAAGAATTTGGACTAAAAAAAACATACTCCAATGTCATTGATTTATTTCATTTGGATGATTCAACTAGAAACAAAGTTGAAGAGCATCTCGCTAAATTTAAAGTGTTCTCGGATTATTTGACCAGTAAGTATGGTTTATCCAAAGCAAAAAATGTTTCACGTTGGACAAAAAACAAATTGAATAGACGTTTCCCAGTTGCTAAATCTAGAAATTCCACTTTGACTGAATCGTTTTTTGATTCTCCAGAATTTTCAACGATTGAATCTTTTGTCAACTATTTTAATCGATGGATTAAAGAGATGGAAGATAACAACCCTTCTTTTATTCCATTTAGAAATAAATCATCTCAAAACCAACCGCTGGATATTTTATCGAATGATAAAACTTTTAATAGTAAACGGTATAAGCTTTTAGATCAATCAAACAACAGGTTTATTACAAAAAAGGAAATCATAGGCTCAAAGAAAGAAAAGACTTTAAAGTATACCATCTTAATTCGACTTTTTGAGCATTCATTAAAAGAACTATACACAAAAAACAGAGAAAATTATGAGCGATAATAGATATGTATTTCGATTACATCATGGAAAACAAGGGGAGGGATGGTTCAATAGTTCACAATTCACCAATGAGCAACTCGAAACCATAAAAACAGAAAGTAAAGAAGTTGCAACATCGATTCCGAGTCCTTTTGCACAAATTGATCTTTATAAATCTGCTTTTAAGAAGTTGATTGAGTCGGATTTAGACTCAAGTGAAACCACTGCCCATCATAGACTTGTTTCATATGCATTAGATATCGGAGAGTTATTCTATCTGTCTCATACTGATAGACTCAAAAATTTGATGAGGGTGGTCCCGTGGTACCCTAAAGACAGATTTAATGAAAATAGCAATCTTTCATCCAAAGCTCACAAAAGATGCTTTGATTTAATGAATCTTTATTGGCATCAAGATCAGGACGCTAATAATTTAGGGTCTTTATACAATTTCAGTAAAGTAAAGCGTTTGTACTTTCTTGTTGAAAGAGAAAACGGACATATTCTTGGAGCTACTTCACCGATTACTTTGTTTTTTGCATCTCCAGATGTCGTGAAATATAGAAATCAGTTTCAAGGTATTCAGAACTACCCATTTTTTGATGAGGATAATCCTAGACAATTACAAGATCGATCTCCTGATTACATTGAATACCTATACTCTTTTGCGAATCAAGACTTATTTTCTACATATTTTCCCGAGTTCAATAAATATTTAGAAAAGGTAAAAAATCAACTCTCATCTGAATTTAGAAGGCGTTTGACAGAATTAGGTGATTACAATCCTAGTTATTGTAGAATCTCAAGTAATCCAAACGAATTTTGTGAGATTCATGATGTTTTTATACTTAGTGTTCAGCAACAAGGTGATGATCGTAAAAAAAAGATTCAAAATGAAAGCGATTTTGTAATTAACTCAACTAGGCGACAGCCAAAAGATTCGTTTCTCCCTTTAGTATTGCCAGATAAACCATTTCAGAGTCAATGGAATTACACTACAAAAGGAGTCAAGTGGCAAATGAAAAGTAGTATAAATGATGAAAATCATTCCAAAGAAGATGAAAGCATTTTACCTAATGCAAGTGATTTATATCCGTGGTTAACGATACATAATTTCCTTGAAAGAGAGATTATAAAAATTCCATACACAGTAGATAATGTGAATTTTATTTCTTGTGGAAACGCATCTGTACGATATCTTTTACCAATTAAACCTTTATTTTTTAAATATTTTACAGTTAGTGATGCCAAGAGGCTATTGAGCTTTAAAATACATAGTAGTGATACAGTTTATGCTGAGTTAAGCATTCCGGTTAAAAACAATCAAAATATTGTATTCACAAAGAGGTACAGCAAATCAGAAAAAAACATTCATGAAATTTATACCCATGTGTCTATTTTCCCATTTTTCAAGAGAAAAGATAAAGAATTGAATTATTATGTTGGGATTTTAGATAACAGGTATGGTGAAAACTCTGATTATGATAACGATCCGATAATCTGCCAATTTTATAACAATGGCAATCAATTAAAAGTGTTAAATGAAGGTTATAGAAACACTGAAAGATCGGGAGTTTTGGTTAGCAAGTACTATAATACGAAGAGTTTTGAATCAATACAAATTCAAACACAACAAGTAAAAGGTATGATTTTACCAAAATTTAGCTCGGTCAATGAAAATAGAGAAATAAAATTTGCTATTGATTTTGGAACGACGAATACCCACATAGAGTATAAATTACAGGGAGACTCGAGAGCATTTGATAATGCCATTAAGCTTCCTTTATGGCGTTCGTTGTTAGACAGAGACCACCATCCAGAGTCTGATGCATTACCATTTAGTCATGAAGAGACATTCTTTCAAGAAATGTTTCCACATTCTGATGTGGGTTTAAAAAGTTCATCTGATTTTAAATTTCCAGTTAGAACTGCCTTAACTAGAAATGTATCAGAAAAAACTAGTAATTATCAGGAAGTTATTCTAAAATCGAACAATTATCTTTTACTTGAGAAACTTGACTATCCCAAATACTTGGAGTTAACGACTGATTTAAAGTGGAAAGATTCAAAGACAGGAAACTCCGATAACTTAATTAAAGCATTTATTGAGTTTTTGATAACCATTGTGTATTACAAGTCATTATTGTTAGGAGGTAATCCAAATAGAACTAAAATTGTTTGGCTTTATCCATTGAGCATGTCTCATGAAAGAATTAATACTCTAAAAAAAGTGTGGTCAGATTCATATGACAAAGTGTTTAAAGAAGATGCTGTTGAAAAAAACCTCATCAGTGTTAGTGAAAGCTTGGGTCCATATTATCATTATCTTGATCAAAACATTGGCCAATCTCTTTCAATTGATATTGGTGGTGGTTCGACAGACATAGCCGTTTTTAATGATAAAGAAGATCCAGAATTTATTTCTTCTTTTAAGTTTGGTGGAAATGCTGTTTTTGGAGATGGGTACCCCTTAAGTAGATACAAACGAAAATTTGAGCAAAATGGCTTTGTTCGATTGTTCTTAGATAATTCAGAATTTATAGAAGAAATAACAAGAGACTCTTTAAATAAAAAGGATATCATTAAAGAAATCTTGGAAAGAAAAGAATCAGTTGATTTTAGCAACTACTTATTTTCTCTTAAATATGATTCAGAGTCAAACTTCGATTATACCGTTAAACTATCACGAATTCCTGCCTTAAAACCTGTTTTTTTAACTTTTTTAGGGGCTATTCTTTATTACTCAGCAAAAACAATGAAAAACAAAGGGTCCCTACCTCCTAAAACGATAATATTTAGTGGCAGGGCATCTCAGTTGATTCAAGTCATTGATCAAAACCCCAAAAAAACTGCTTTCATCAGTTTTGTTAATGACATTTTCAAATCTTTATTTGAAAATGATTCGATAAAAATTGATGTGAAACAAGAATTAAACTTTCCAAAGGAAATTACGAGTAAAGGCGCATTAAATATAGATGAACAAGTAGATAATGATATTGCAAAAGTGTTTTGGATTGGCAATACTGAAAGTGTTCTAGAAATAGATAAGAGTACACCGGTGAGTATATCTAAAATAGACGATAATGAAAAAAATAAAATCATAAAATCAATAACCGATTTTTATGAAGTTCTTGATTCGGTTTTAGAAAATTCGGTTCTTTGGAAAGCAAAATCGAAAAAGGTCGTAGAAAAGTTTAAAGGGATTAGAGCTGAAAATTTAGAAGGCTACTTCGACAAGGGTATTAATTCATTTTACAGTGGCAACGATTTACCTATTGAAGAAACATTATTCTTTTATCCCTTGATTGGCGTTTTGAATGATCTTGTGTACTATTTAAGTGAAGAAACAACTAAGACTCCTCTTATTAATGTTAGAGGTTTTCTAGATAAGATAAATTCTCGCATTCAAGAAATGATAGCTCCAAAACAATGAGTTTGTTGTAATTCATTCAGAGCTTTAGTTTAATGTTTGATAATATTCAAGAATGTATATTAAACGAATCGGATTTGATCTGGGTTCTTATCAGTTTGACGTTTGGATATGTTCTAGGGGTGCTCATTGTTTTTATTTTAATCGAACCTGAAAGAAAAGCGAATATTAAAAAGATCAAGTCACTTAGACTTGAGTTTGAAAGTTCAACAAAGGAAGTTAGCGAGAAAATGGATTTATTTGAGAAATCGATAAACTATAAGTTTAAAACATTTGAAAAATTACTTAATTCTCAAACCCAAGTAGAAGAAAACAGAATATCAAAAACAGAGAGTGTAACAAGAAAAGAGAAAAAAGAAATAGAGGTCATACCAAAAGAAACAGCATTCTATTTCTCAGTACCAACTTATCAAGGAAGTTTTTTTCAGGAACAAGCCAAAAGGGAATTCACCGATGGAGAGAACTATTATAAAATTGTTGTTGACGATAAAAATCCAAGTATGGGAAGTTTGCATTACATCAGTAATAATAGAGATAAAAAAGCATTAAATAGAATGGATTCATTTTTAATCCCGGTTTGCTTTATTGAGAATACTGAGTATGCTCCAAGTGCAAATAGCATTAATTGTATTACTCCAGGTAAAGTTTCACTATCAGGTAATCAATGGGCTATACATCAAAATAATAGGGTTGTATTAAGATTAGCTTAGGATATGATAAAATGGACGGACTCCTTCATCATTGAATCGATAATCATTATAGGTATTCTTTTATTTCAGATTTACATCACAAAATCATTAGTAGAACGCATCAATAGATTTAAAAAAATATTCGAATTTCCTATTGAAGTTGATATTGATGATGAAAATGAAGAAAAACAAGTTCCAATACTCAAAGCAAAAAGCAATCATGAAGTTCTTCAATCGATATTAAAGTCATTGAATGATTATCTAAAAAACAACTATTCTTTCGGCATACATTTTCATATTGTCAAGGATATTATTGATAGGGAGGTTCATGCAAAAGAAGAGGAGATTACACAAACCTTACCATCACCTTTATATCTAGGTTTAGTTGGAACCCTTATCGGTATTTTCTTTGGTATCAGTTCAATGTGGTGGGGGAGAGAAACTTTCGATGAAGATGGACTTATGGGATTGTTGCAAGCTGTAGCAATAGCAGTCTTTGCGAGCGCTTTCGGCCTTATAATGACAACGGTATTATCTAATATACATTATAAAAGAGCTTTTCAATTAGTGCTTGAAGGCAAAAATAAAACTTTATCATATCTACAAACAAGACTTCTTCCCAAACTTCATAAAATAGAAGAAACTGGACTAGAAGGCCTGAAATTGGGATTGGATAGATTTACGAAAAATGCAAAAACACTATCTCAAGACTTTATCAAAACACACAACCAATCAAGTGAGAATTTAGAAAAGCAAATTAATCTTATTGAAAAAGTAGAAAAATTAGATGTTAGCAGATGGGCAAAGCACTCTAGCGAGTTATTTAACAGAATTGATCAAAATATGGAAGCTTATAAATCATTTTCTGATTATCTCGTTTCCATAGAAAAGGTATCGGACAATATCGAAAAGTTTTCCGTAAGAACTTCAGAAGTTGAAAGGATTATTCAGGATATCAATAACAATTTTATAGTGTCCACTAAACTAGCCAGTTTATTGGGAAGTCATTTGGAAGAAATTGAATCTTCAAAAAATTATGCTATTGATTTTATTGGATTATCAAAAAAGGAAATTGAGGGCTTTGTTGGTTTAGTTAACGAAGAAGTGAAGTCTAATTTTTCAAATTCTGTTAATAAAATCAATGATTATATCGGTGATGTAAACAATAGATTTGAGAAGTCAGTTGATCTTTTACGTGATAAAATCAAAAATATTAATAGCGTTATTGAAACTAGTTTAGATACTTTGGATAGGCACATAGACAAAAGTAGTAGTAAAATTCAAAAGACAGTTAATGAAATGACTAACAAATATGAATTTGTTTTAAAGGATTTATCTGAGAGATCAAATAAATTAGATTTATTTGATAACCTTTTAGAATTACCAAAGCTTAATTCAACGAGTAGAGATATTTTAGAAAATATAGACACGATATCAAATTCTTTAGAACGGATCAATTCCGATACTAGTCAAATTGACACCCACTCAAATAATGTGTATTATAAGTCAGGTGAAATTTTGAATCGACTTGAAGAGATTCAAAAAAAACTGGAAGAAGATGAGAGTATTGCAGAAATCACCAATGATTTAATAGAAAAAGTTGAGAAACTAACTTTTGTAATTAACAGTAAGCTTGGGGAGAACAAAAATGTATGGATAGGATAACCGAAACTTAATTACAATTTCAACTATCAAGTGCAATATGAATAATCTCAAGTCAAATGATTGAAAGAATTTAGGTAGGAGGAGGGCACTTCACACACGCTTATATCAATCAGATAAAGGTATGAAAAGAATGATGATTGGAACTTTATTCTTGTCTTTACTTATGAAGGCGAATGCACAATATTATGGAGTTAGAAATGTTGTAGTGGTAGAGATAGATGATTGCGAGATAGAAAAGTGTTGGGATCATTACTTTGCACTAGCTGACATAGAACAAATAGGGTCAGAAATCTTTAGAGTGATACATCAAAAATCTAGAAGTGAACGAGCTTTAGTATTGTTTGAATTAAAAAATAACCTCAATATGATATTAGGAAAAATTCCAATAATGATTCGTAATCTGTCATGGCATAATTGGGATGAAATTGATATACAAACTATAACATTTCAATACCAACTTATAGGAGAATTGGAGACTTTTAGATTAACGGCTGTTATAGATGTGTCTGAACCAAATACAGATTTTGTTATGTTCTTTGACGTTGATGGAATGCTATTAATAGAAGATTCGATTAGATATTCCAAAACATATAACGCCGTGTTGAACTAACGGATTGAACATTATTATTAGCTGGAACGGGTTGTGATTAAACTATATAAGGATTGACGATGACATTTAGTTCAATGAAGTTTGGGACTAAAGTGCCTTTTTATAGAGAAGATGATATACGATATCTGAGTAGGCGTAATGTTATTTTGATTATGATGGGAAATTTTATTCTTAGAATTATAAGATGTTTGTTAAGTAGCTGATTTTTAAAAAGGAATGAAAAAACTACAGTGCACTTTGATTTTTTTGTTGATAACAAATATAGTACACGGACAAACTATTGAAGTTTTTACAATGCAAACGAAACTATGTTCTTCTGCGTATTGTTACGATAAGTTCAAGGTTTCAGGAGATTACGACGATATAGGAAAACAAACTTTTGTGCTACAAACAAATGAACATGTGGATAACTACCAAAGGGCACAAGTTGAAAAAATATTCATAATTGCTGATATTATTGTCAAAAAATACGTGATTTTTTGGAGATTAATAATGCCTCAAAAAGATATTGAGAAACTAATCATTTCGCAAATCTATATAGACAGCTCAATTGAATTTAATGGAGATAGTGAAGAATACGTCGAAGTTAAAGGATTTAATACATCGTCGATATTAGTATGGACTAATAAAGTTTTTGATGTGGGAAAGTCATGGAAATTAACCACTGAGTTAGTTGAAGAGAGTCATAGATGAAAAAAAGCAACTTATTTTGGATAAGCTTTTCTGATGTATTGAGTAGCTTGTTTTTTATTGTTTTGATTTTATTCGCATTCACTTTTTTAAAATCTAATACCGCATCTCTTGATTTAAAATCCAAACTTGTTGTTAAGGATAGTATACTAAAAGATTTTGAATCTAAAATTGATAGCATGTCAGTATCTCTTGAAGAACACAAAAAAGTAAGGGAGATGAATAGTGCGGTTCAAAATTTGCCTAATGAGTATTTTGTATACCAAAATGAATACAAACGATTTAAATTAAAAGATCCAGTCGAGTTTGAGCTAGGAGATTGTGCAGTTAAGTCACTATACAAAAAACAACTATTAAGTGTAGGAGAAGAGTTAAGGTTTAAAATAAATTCTTTGAAAAAGCAATTTGGAACTGAAATAAAGTATTTATTAGTGATTGAGGGTATGGCTTCTGCAGATTCGTTTAAAAGAAATTATGAATTGAGTTATTGTAGAGCATTAGAAGTTTATCGATTGTGGAAAGATAACGGAATTGAATTTGATCAAGAGATTTGTGAAGTTCAAATATCTGGTAGTGGAATCAGTGGATTGGGTCGAAATCGACTTATAGAATCTAAAAACCAGCAAGTATTAATACATATATTACCGAAATGGGGAAATTTTCAACAAATCGAAGGAATATAAGAGTTATAGATAACTTAAACCTAGCCAATAACTGTCCTAACAACGGGGTACACTTCACACTTCAACTAATTAAATGAAAGCAGTCTCTATTCTACTCATAGCAGTCAGTACTCTATTATTTGTTCAATGTAAAAACAAGCCTAAAGAAACTATTGAACTAAGGTATAATACATCGTTAGAGATACAAAAACTGAATAACAGTTTAGACTCTGTATTAAAAAATTTGAACTCGATATTGAAAAATATAGACTATTATAAAAATCAGACAGAATGTACCTTTGAGATGGAAAGACTAAATAAAAGCTTGAACTCGATATTGAAAAATATAGACGATCATGAAAACTTAACAGAATATTATAAAAACAAGAATGACACCATAAGAAAAGGGTTTTATACTGAATTTGGTTACATAATGAACAAGGATCCAAATTATGGGGTTGGTGAAACTCATTTTATAGTAAGGGGGAATTATAAAGGAAATAAACTTAATTACACAGTCTATATACACTATACCATTCTTTACGGATCGCTTCAGGGAAAGCTATTTGATATGCCTATGCCTATAATTTTTGAAGACCTCATTGATATTATGCAAACTGAGGAAATAGAGGACTATTGGGATGCGTTAGTTAATGTTGGTGTATTTCCATATCATCGTGATACTGAAGAAATATTTGACGTTGGGGTGGCCATACAACTGACTTTTTATGATTATATCGGCTCATATCGATTAAGTTACTCTTCTGAATGGGAATTAATTGAATGGGAAAAATATGAGGAATAGCACACAATAATTTTAGAAATAGACCTTTTTGAAAGTCAGTATATAAGGTTACGATTGGATATACTTCCCTTTTCTTTTTTGGCTGTTTTGTTGCATTTGTCGATGACCTTTTTGTTCAGTTTGGCATCGGAAAGGCTACGTTGTTCCCTTGTACGGTGGTATCGGATAACACCATCGATGACTTTTTGATTTCTTTCTGATGCCACGGGACTGAATAAGCAAAAATCTTTTCCATCCCTGCTTGGCCCATACGATTTCTAGGAGTGACTCCAATCAGAGGAGATCGCCAGGGGTTTGGTGTTTCATGACATCAGAACCCGTGAAGTACGGCCTTTAAGGATTTTCAATCCATCGTTCCATGAGAATTTCATCACCCAAATTGCAAAGCCGTTTCAGCATCAAACAACCCACTATCACCCAAATGGGATGGGCCGGATGACCTGTTTTGGCATACAAGGGTTCAAAGGCATTTTCAAAATAAGACCAATCCATCACATCAGCTAGCAACTTGATCTGATGTTTTGGATTGAGAATACTTTTAAATTCCGAGTCAAATAACCAGGGCTGTTTTTTTTGATCATTTCTACAAGGTTTTGAGATTATGATACACATTTCCGTGCAGATTTCAAAACCTTGTCTTTGCCAGTAGGATACCATCCCCCCTAAAAGGGCTAGAGGTAAATTTTAGACTTTTTAAGGAGCGACTAATTAGACTTTTAGATTTATAATTAAATTCGCAAAGAATCGTATGATTTTGTTATATGTGATAGGCAATAAATTCATTATAGAAATCAAATGAGTCGTGTTTCAGTAACTCCAAAAATGTTGATTTGGGCATGTGAAAGAGCTGGGTATGATGTTGATTATTTTGTCCAACGGATACCTAATCTTAAATCATGGATCAGGCAAGAGAAAAAACCTACCTTCAAGCAACTTGAGAAATTTGCGAACGACACATATACTCCGTTTGGATATTTTTTCTATTCTGAACCTCCAGAAGAAAATAATAATCCCATTGCAGACTTTAGAACAATTTCTCAGAAAAAAAATAAACTATCACGAAATTTACTTGATACGATTAATTATATGTCAAGACGACAAGAATGGCTTGAAGAGCATTTAATTGAACAGGATTCAATTCCTTTAAATTTTGTTGGATGTGCTAGTTTAAATGACAATCCAAAAGAAACTGCTATTGGAATTCGTAAAAGGTTAGGATTAGAGAAGGGGCGGTCTCATAACATCAAAACTTGGCAGGGCTCTATCGGACTACTTCGAGATAAAATGGAAGATTTAGGGATTATGGTAGTAATCAATGGAGTCGTAGGAAATAATACAAGACGTACTTTAGATGTTAATGAGTTTAGAGGGTTTGCTCTAGTGAATAATTATGCGCCATTAATATTCGTGAACGGATCCGATTCAAAATCTGCTCAAATGTTTACACTAGCTCACGAACTAGCACATATCTGGTTAGGAAAAGAAGGTATTTCTAATCTTGAAAATTTATATCCAAATGATATTGATGTAGAGATTTGGTGTAATCAAGTTGCTGCCGAATTTCTTGTCCCAGAAGAGGAATTATTGATTCAATGGAATGGCCTTAAAAACCAAACGAATCGATTTGAATACTTAGCAAGAAACTTTAAAGTGAGTCCGATTGTTATTCATAGGCGATTATTGGATTTAAAATTCATCAATAGAGATTACTTTTTCAAACTTTATAATCAATACCTTGATAAGGAGTTGAAAAATAAAGGAGGGGGAGGGGACTTTTACAATAGTCAGAATTCCAGAATTGGAAAATTATTTGCTTTAAACGTTCTTAGTTCTGCAGTCCAAGGACGGACAGATTTTAAAGAAGCCTATGATCTACTGGGCCTTTATGGGGGAACTTTCCAAG
>JAPORT010000070.1:0-9577 GCA_026710085.1 Flavobacteriaceae bacterium
GACTAATAATAGTATCTCTTGAAAGCTTCCATGGCCGCATATTCTGCTAATCCCATTTTACGATATTGTTCGGCCGTCGTGCGGTTTCTGTCTTCGGCACGAACCCAAAATTCACGTTCGTCATTTCCCTGAAACATGGCACCATCTTTTTGAGTTTCGTGATAAAAAATAGCCTTTCGTTTTCTTAATACTTGGTCTGGGCTCATGGGGATCGCCATATCGATTTGATGTAATTCCCATTCTTCCCATGCCCCCCGGTACAACCATACCCAACAATCTTTCATATAAGGTTTGGATTTTAAAACAGATAATGCCTCAAAGATGATATTGAGACAAACGCGGTGAGTCCCATGTGGATCCGCTAAATCTCCCGCAGCAAAAATTTGATGGGGTTTGACTCGGTCAATTAATTCCACAACAATCTCCAAATCTTTTTGTGATGGTGGATTTTTTATTGCTTTTCCAGTTTCATAAAATGGTAAATTCAAAAAATGAACTTGATGGTCCGGAAGTCCAAAATAACGAGTGGCTGCTAAGGATTCTCTTTTACGAATGGTTCCTTTGAGATGAAGGACTCTCCGAAATTGTTCAGGCGATAAATTTTTGTTTTTGATACAGTCGATTAAATGCTCAATGTAGGGATTCCTTTGTTTGGAATTAAAATCTAATGTGACTTCAAGAAAACGAATGGCATCTTCATCGGTAACAGCCACACTTCCCGAGGTCTGATAACCAATATGAACTTGGTGTCCTTGGGTGACCAATCGATCAAAAGATCCTCCCATAGAAATGACATCGTCATCTGGATGGGGACTGAAAATAAGGACCCTTTTTTGGGAAGGACTGGATCGCTCTGGACGATTGGTATCATCAGTATTTGGTTTTCCACCAGGCCATCCAGTAATAGTATGTTGTAATCGATTGAACATTTTAATATTCAAATCATAGGAAGGCCCATGTAGAGAAATTAATTCTGATAAACTATTTTGATTATAATCTTCATCCGATAATTTTAAAATGGACTTCTTGGTTTTGCCACACAACCAAGTCACCGCATGAAGGATTGTTTGATCATCATCCCAATCCATATGACGCACCACCCACGGCGTTTTAAATCGAGTGAGTTCAGAAGCTGCTTGTTCATCAAGAATAAAGGTTGTGTTCCTATGTTCTTGTAAAAAAGAAGCCGTGACAATTTCTGTTTCTGATTCTTCAACAGCTTTTTGTACAATCTTTGCTTTATTTTCTCCCCAAGCCATAATGAAAATACGACGCGCTTCTAAAATGGTCTTCACACCCATGGTGATGGCCCTTCGAGGAACATTTTCAAAACCTTCAAAAGTTTTTGCAGCATCCCTTCGGGTTACATAATCAAGAGTGATTAATCTCGTTCGAGAATTTAAATGGGAACCTGGTTCATTAAATCCAATATGTCCCGTTTGACCGATGCCTAATAACTGTAAATCGATTCCACCTGCTTTTTTTATTTCGTTTTCAAAACGGTTACAATATTCTGAAATCTCATGTCGATCGAGATCGCCTCGAGGAATATGTACATTTCGTTTGTCGATATCAATATGATCAAACAAATTTGAATGCATGTAATGATAGTAACTATTGGCATCTTCCGGTGAAATCGGAAAATATTCATCAAGATTAAACGTCATCACATTATGAAAACTCAGACCTTCATTTTGGTGTAATTGAATGAGCTTTTTATAAATATTTAAAGGACTATTTCCGGTTGCTAATCCCAACACACATGTTTTCTTTTCTTTTTGCTTCGACCGAATCAAATCAGCGATGCAATGAGCGATGTCAATCGCTGCTTTTTCAGGATGTTCATAAAACGCAAGATGTAATTTCTCGAATCGAGTCTTTTCCAATCTTCCTGGAGGAACATACGTTAATCTATCGGCCATTTTTAGAGTTTAAAGTTTATTAAATCGAATTCGTTGAATCTTTATCGTAGAAAAAGCAAAAATAAATACTTGAAGTCAACCGTTTTTAACATGGACAACACCTTGATGAAGCATTTGATTCTTTTTCCATTGAATGGAACCGATCCGTTGCTATTTCTTGTGGAAGTGCAACATTCCCTTCGATATGTTGGTAAAGCCATTGGGAAAGCAAGGGAGCCATCATGATGCCTCTTGTTCCTAAACCATTAAAAACAAAAGCACGAGATTGATTGGGGATTTTTCCTAAAAGAGGTCTTCGATCGATCATTGTTGGACGAATCTGAGCTTGATGACTGACAATATGAAAGTCAACATCCATTGATTGATTTAAATCATCCATTAATTTTTGTTTTGATGTTGAAGTGGGTTGCATTGATTTTGATTCTCTATCAAAGGTTGCTCCAACCCAAAAATGGTTCTTTGAAACCAAAGGGATCACATAGACTTTCGATTTTAAAATTTGATTGTTGGGGATTGCATCTGAAGTAATCATCAAGATTTCTCCTTTATTTCCAACCAACGGGAATCGGTGAGTTAATGGATTGGATTTTAATCCATAACCTTGGCAAAAAACAATGTGTTGGGATGTCCATTGTTTGTAGGTGACTTTGATTTCATCAGTATGTAATTCATCTGAATCAAAAATTTCCTTGACATAGGTTTTTTCCTCTAAAGATTGTAAAAAATGGTCAAAAACCAATTCCAAATCAATTTGAAAGGTGCAGCGTACAACCCCATATTCCGATCCTCGAGATTGATAACTGCATTCATTTTTGAGGATTTGATCCTCAAAAAATGAATGAAAAAAGGGCTGATCACATTTACTTTGCCATAGATTCCATTCCCCTATGCTGTCCAATTGCTTGTAAATGGGCATTTGCCTTAAAATGGACATCCCTATCTGCTGCTCATGACTTAGAAAAAATTCTTTGGCATAAGAAAAAAAATCTGTTGCACGCCAAGCAAGCGTGTATCGTTTGAAATTAAAAGGATTGCATAAGCCACTTGAAATCAAAGAAGCTCCTTTGATTGAAGGATGATTAATGATGAGAAACGTCTTATTTCTTTTTTGTAACTGGAGCGCATAGCACAAGCCAGCCAAACCAAAACCAACAATGATGGAATGATACAACGCTTTGGAATCTCAATCAAGAAATCTATTGACCCCAAATATCAAGTTCAAAATTTCTTATCGATTCTTTGATTCTTTCAGCCTCAAAAAGTTGTTGAATGGCGTTTTCAGGAATATAATCTCTAATGGCTCGGTTATCATAAAGATTATCTTCTGCATAAATCACCGAATGAAATTTACGCGATACCAAATAGTCATCAAAACTATGAAGACGTGCCAAATGATTCCCTGTATAGACTTTGTTTTGTGCGAGTACTTTCCTTGCATCTTTGTACCACACCCAAAATAATGGAACCAAGGTATCTTCTGAGATATTGATGCCTTGATTATTAGGATCGTCCAAAGTGGTCACATCTGGTGCTACTGGGGCCATACCAATCATTTGGTACTGTAACGAGCCGATTTTTTTACTGAAATACCATACTCCTTTAATCCAATATTGCAATATTTTATCTGATTGGATTTCATAAATATCGAAATCATCCTCCGTCAATGGTTCCCCAGCATTGGTCTTAGTAATGCCTAAATCAGAAAGTTTTTTTAAAAATAAATTTTGACGTACTTCTTCAAGAGTTAATCGCTCGTTGAAATTAGATGTCCTATAGATTTCAGTGATTTCTCCACTTTCAATCCCGTCTAATAAAGCCCTAAAAAGGGAGATTCGATTTGCAGATAAATAACCATTATTGATGGTTGGAAAATAAAAGGGAAGATTGGTTTTTTGTTTTAAATCAATAATTTCCCATATCGTTTTTTTCCATACAATATCTTTTTCATCAACAAAAGGATAGGGGATGTAGTTTTCCCCTTTCCCTAAATTGATGTTTTGATTAATCGGTTGACCAATAAGACTTGGAAAAGGGGCTGATATCTCATTGTACTGACTGAACGATAAAGAAAGACCACAAACGATCATGAACATGATCAAAAATGCGTGAGTTGAGGATTTCATTGAGATTAGTTTACAGTAATTGAAATGGGTGATGTTTGTCTCATTTGATACGTTGTATTGGAAGTGACTTCTACTTCAATATCAGAAATAATCACCACTTGACCCGAACGTACATTTCTCATGGCATTGATTGATCGAGAATCCAATCGATTTCCAGTAATTTGAAAACTAGGCTGGTTTGGCACTCGAAACCGAAAAGAAATCACCCTCAAAGTCAAATCAAAGTCAAAATCTTCTAATCGAGCCTCAACAATACCTTTTTCAAAACTAGAGCGAGGTAATGTAAAACTTCCTGAATTTCCTCGAAAAAACCCTGTTGGCTTTGGAATTTCCTTAATTCGAAATTGAGATGACGAATTGACCACTTGACCATCGGATAAGCGTCCCGTTACCTTGATATCGACTTCACGTCCAGAGGCAGGACGCATGTTGTATTGATTATTCCCAATAGCTTGCAATCCAGGAGCTGAAGCCGAAACGCGACTGTCTGGAACACCTGGAATGGAGATGGTCATGGGATTATCAACACCACGATAAACGACATTCATTTTGTCTGCAGAAACAACAGCTGTATTGGGTCTATTGACGATTGTAATGGTTTGTTGGATTGGAATGATGGATTGAACTCCTTCATTTAAAAACACCAAGTTTCCAGTCAATGCATGATCTCCAATACTCAGATTATCCACTTTTAATTGAACACCTCCAGGTATGAGGGTGTATTCATCAGAAGCTAATGGTCGATTATCCAGTGATAATTCAACTTCGTTTGGGTTTTGAGTTCTGCCTTTTCGAGCCAAAATAACTTCACTATCAAAAGTATCGCCTTGATAATAGACTTGCTTTGTTGAATTTAAAATGGAAAAATAGTTTTCTTCGTTGACTTCGGCAGCTCCGCGATATTCTCCGCCTACTAAAATGTTGAAAACATCATTTCCAGTTTGAAGAGCATCATTTTGAAGTATCGACATTTTAGCAATGGAAGCAATCAGTGGAAACCCTTCATAATGATATTCTAACCAATCAACTGTCTGCCCACTAGCATTCACAACATCATTGTTTTCATCCCCCGTATTAAAACGTTCATTGACCACAGTATTAAAATCTTCATTGACAGGAGATAGCACTCCTTTAATTTGATCTCGATACGCTTCGATTCGATTGATAAAATCCTTGCCCACTGGAGATGGACCACCAAATTCAAACAAGATATCATCTAATGATTCAGAAGAATCCATTTGATTGTAGTCGGTTAATTCAGGATCTCTTTTTTTGCGTTTGGCCGTGGCTTGTTGCTTGAGTTCTTCAACATATTGAACAAAGTTTGAGGTTAGTGAATCTGCCGTTTGTGATGCATTGAGTATCGCCAACCATCGACCCCCACGCTCATTAGCATTGAGACGAATTCGTTCTGATATCTCTTGATTGCCATAAGTCAATTCATTATTTGATTCTTGCATTTTCGAATTGACTTGCCAAAAACCAAATAAGACCTCTCGACTGACATTTAGTGCCAACATCGCAATAAATACCAGATACATCAAATTGATCAGACGTTGTCTTATGGACTCTTTCGCCACGTTTTATGAACTAGTTTTTAGGAGATTTCATCGCAACCAACATCCCATCATAAACTTGATTGATGGCCGTAAGATTTTTATTGAGATGGGCCATTTGCTGATTGATTTGCTCCATATTTTGAGTTAATTGAACATTGAACGTTTCTTGTTTTTCAATGAATTGAGCTTGATTTTGATAACTATTGGCTAATAAGGTCAGCCGTGCTGTCGCTTGCTCTAATTGATTTCCAAAAGCTTCTGATGACAAAACAATTTTAGAGGTTTCTGACACTTGATGAGCCGTTGACTCAAGTTTTTTGATGGCCTCTGCCAAATTATTGATCAAGGTCACATCGACTTTCGAATCAATCAAAAGTTGATCAATTTTTGCGGCTAGCCCATCGGGGCTCCCTTGATGTTTCTTTTTTTCTATATCTTCTAACTGTCGTATTCGGTCTTCGTTCTGAGATTTGATTTCACCCACTTGAAATGCCGAAAGAGTAAAAATGAAAGCTTCCACAGCCAAACCAATCCCTAAGACTAAATTTCCAGTGAGAAATCCAATTTCTATATGTAAAACTTTGAAAAGCACCCCAATAATCACAATGGCAGCACCAAAACCAAATAATCGGTGCATTCTCAATTGGATATGATACCTCTTTTTCAATATTGTGTGATTCATATATCTATGTTTCTATACTATTGTGTTTTTAGACCACATTATTTATTAGAATGGCTCATTTTGTGGAACATCTTGAACGGTGCGAAAACCAATAAAACTCCTTGCTGACTGGGCATACTCAAAATCTCTAGAACTAATTCTCAAATAATAGCCCACATCTTTCCAAGATCCCCCTTTGATGACTTTACGGTCGTCTTTCATTTCATTGATGTTAGGATTTAAAGAAGGAATATATTCTGCATTATTCCAAACATACGGTGTCGATGTCCATTCCGCCACATTTCCAGCCATATTATATAAGTTATAGCCATTCGGTAAGTATGATTTTACTGGTGCTGTATAAAGGACTTGATCTGCTTTGTAATCCCCTCTATCGGGTTTAAAATTGGCTAAAAATTGATTTCTACGATTGGTTAATTCATTGCTCCCCCAAGGATAAATCCCATTTTGTGAGCCTCCTCTTGCAGCAAATTCCCACTCTACTTCAGTAGGTAACCGGAATTGGGGAACGGTTAGTTCTCCTCTTGATAAGTTATAACTGTTTTTGATTTGAGTTCGCCAGATACAAAACGCATTCGCTTGATGCCAATTGACACCAACCACAGGATAATCCGTGTAAGCGGGATGCCAAAAATAGTTGTTGTGCATGGGATCATTGTACGAATAAAAAAAGTCCTTAACCCATACCGTCGTATCAGGATAGATCTCAATGACCTTCTCGGAAATAAAAGGTTCATAATTTAAAAACGAATTAGGGACATTGGTGTCGACAGATGGTTGATCTTGCTGCGATGAGATGTAACGATATTTGAATTTTTTAACATCTAGTTTAGGAACGCCTTTAATCCATTTTGATGGATGGATGTAGAAGGAATCCATGACTTGAGCATAATACTGGTCGGGATAAGCATTAAAATCCCACGTTAAGGGAGCGTCCCAATTGATTTGAGAACTTCCAGGAAAATCTTGTCCATATTGCTCGATCATGTATTGTTGGTATTCGGTAAGAGACTCGGTATCCGAAAAGTTTTGATAGGCAAATTGTCCAATACCATCCGATTGACTATCAGCTCCCAATTCTTGTACTTGACGAGCGAGCATATCTCTAGCTACTGAATCTCTAACCCATCGAACAAACTGCATGTATTGTCCATTGGTTATTTCTGTTTGATCT
Source organism: Flavobacteriaceae bacterium (assembly GCA_026710085.1). GTDB lineage: Bacteria > Bacteroidota > Bacteroidia > Flavobacteriales > Flavobacteriaceae > Bin25. Next base: position 7,461 of record JAPORT010000070.1, read on the forward strand.
ATAAAAAAAGAAGAGACCGATACGGTTCTTGGATTGAAATCTCCAAGTTCAATCATTCCATAATCAGCGGTTCCAATATTGAAAGAACCTCCTTTGATATAAGTCATGCCAAAAGGTCTCTCTAGTTTGATTTTTTGACTCCGAATCCCCGTAACTTCTCCACGTTGGTTTGATCGATTGAAGAGACCACAAGACAAAAACAACCCCACGATAACCATGATAAGGAAAACTCTATGTGCTCTCACGAAACTTTCGATTTAAAACGATTGTTTTTTGAATTTTACGAGGGCTAAAATTAGCATTTTTTTACGACCATCATCAGTCAAGCCTCATTTTTTATTGCCTTTTTTTAAAAATTCAATGGCTTGGTCTAGCGTTATTTCAAGAGCATCCATTGTTTTTGGCAAATTAACTCTTTTGCTCCCCTTGATAATACGAGAGGTCCCCCATCTTCCTTTTTCTATACGAATCCCTTCCGTTTTCCAATCATGAATGATTTTTTCTTTTCTTTTTTGAATCAATTCAGTAATTTCTTTTTCAGATAAATGTTCAAAATCATAGTTTCTAGGAACATTGATGAATAAATCATTCCATTTGAGATAAGGACCGAAACGTCCAATGGCTTTTGTCACGGGCATGTTTTCAACTTCTAAAATGGGTTTTTGTTCTTTCATTTTTTGATCAATCACCCCAATGGCATGATCTAATTCAATCGATAATGGAATGGAGTTTTCTACATGAGAAAGAGCATGAATTTTTCCATCGTATCGCAAAAAAGGGCCGTTTTTTCCACAATCAAGAAAAACTTCTTTGTCTTGATACAATCCTATTTTTTCAGGTAATGACAGTAAATACAAAGCTTGATCTACAGTGATTGCCGACAATCTTATGGATTGAGGAATGGGCTTTAATAGAGGTTTGTCTCGATCTGTTTGTTCTCCTAATTGAACCACAGGGCCATATTTTGCAAAACGGACTTTAATGACTCGCCCACTGTTCGGATCTGTTCCCAAAACACGTTCTCCAGATTCTTTTTTTCTCACCGATGCTAGTTCTTTGACTTTGGATTCAAATTGAGTATAAAATTTTTCAAGCGTGTCGATCCAATTTTCATTTCCTTGAGCAATATCATCTAATTTTTTTTCCATTTGTGCCGTAAAGTCATAATCCAAAATATCATGGAATTTTTCAAACAAAAAATCATTGACGATACGTCCCGTGTCTGTAGGAACTAATTTTCCATGGTTCGCCCCAACATTTTCCTTTTCAATGGACTGATTGATTTGGTTGTTTTTTAATTCAATGATTTGGATATCTTGCTTTATTCCTTTGCTTTGACCAATCTCCACATATTCTCGAGAGAGTACTTTTTCGACGGTATCAACAAACGTGGAGGGACGGCCAATTTCCATTTCATCGAGTTGTTTGACCAAACTCGCTTGTGTGAATCGTGCCGCAGCTTTTGAAAATCTTTGTTTTGCATTCAATGATAGATTCTTGAGCCATTCATTTTCTAACACATGGGGCAATGGAGCTTTCTCCGACTGAATGGAACGATCAAGCGTTTGATAGACTTTTAGAAATCCATCAAAAGTGATGACTTCTCCTTCTACTTTGAAGATATGTTTGATTTTAGAATTTCCGATTTCAATTTTTGTTTTATTGATTTTTGCTCGACTCATTTGAGAAGCAACAGTCCGGTTCCATATGAGTTTGTAAAGCCTTTTTTTATCAGAATCACTGGGAGGATACTCTTTCCTTTCGATGTAGGATGGTCTGATAGCCTCATGTGCCTGCTGGGCTGTTTTACTTTTGGCTTGGAAAGTTCTTTTTTGAACATAGCTTTGGCCATAGAGAGTTGTGATCTCACGTTCAATGCTATTAACTGCCGCAGAGGATAAGTTCAGACTATCGGTTCGCATATAAGTGATCCATCCTTCTTCATAAAGCCTCTGAGCTACTTTCATCGTTCGACTAACAGAAAAATTCAATTTTCGATAAGCTTCTTGTTGAAGAGAAGAGGTTGTATAGGGTATCGGAGGTGATTTAAATCCTGGTTTGGATTCAATGTTTAGAACTTGAAAGTCTAATGATTTGCATGATTCAAAAAATTCGAT
>JAPORT010000070.1:9902-13476 GCA_026710085.1 Flavobacteriaceae bacterium
GTAAACGTGATTCGCTTTGAATTTTCTTCTTTCAGTTTAAGTTGTTCAAAAAGATGCCATGCAATAGCTTCACCTTCTCGATCATTATCCGTTGCCAACCATATCGCATGAGACTTTTTGACTTTATTTTTTAATTCTCTCAAGACTTTCTTTTTATCCGACATCACTTCAAACTTGGGTTGAAAGCCATTGGCCACATCAACGCCCAACTCTTTTTTGGGTAATTCAAGTATGTGTCCTATCGTCGAAGTCACTTCAAAATCTTTACCCAAGAATTTTTTGATTGTTTTTGCCTTCGCAGGAGACTCAACAATAACTAAATCGGTTTGCGACATAATTCATTTTTGCGTCGCAAAATTAGTCATCCCATTAAAAGATTATTTTTTGTCATGTTTGAGTTTTTCACTTTCTAAAACATGAATACATTATGTTGATTGGCCATTGTTAGCTTTAAAAGCCCTTTTAGTTGTTGTTTTTGGTCAATTCCATTTCGATTTCCCAAGGAAATAAATGATCTTTGTATATGACAAAAGTAATTCATGCTCGAAATTGATTTACACGGTCTTTCGCACTCTCAATGTGTTGAAAGTACAGAAGTTTTCCTTTTAAACAATTGCAATAATTCAGGAGTTTACGAATTTTCAATCATTACCGGGAATTCACTCAAACTTCAACAGCTTATCATCAACAAAGTGCTTTTAAAGCATGGTTTTACGAAGTTCTATATTTTAGAAAGGAATCGAGGTCAGTTGCTAGTGCATAATATCATCTAGATTTTAACCTCATTTTGATGTAACGAAGAGACGGTGCCTCCGTCTTTTGTGCAATAGTTTTCCTCAATCCACTTTAATGAAATATTACATTTATTTCATGCTGCCGTTAGGGCTTTTTTTTCCTGCGAAAGCTCAAATGAATCAAATTCAATTTGATGGAATAATAGACAGTAATGAATGGTTAGAGTCTAAAAAATTTCAAATCAATTATGAAATTGATCCTGGTGATAATGTCCCTTCAAAAAACTTGACCGATGTCTTTGTTGATTATGATAAGGACTTTTTATACATCGGTTTCAAATCTTATGCTAATATGACTTCACTGCGTACATCGGTTCGAAATCGAGATGAATCTTGGCAAGATGATTTTGTCATGGCCTGTATCGATACTTATAGCGATGGTCGGTATTTGATCTGTATGGGGACGAATGCAGATGGAAGTCAATTGGATATGAAATTATCATCTAGTGGGCAAGATGATGAATCATACAACATCAATTATGAATCTAAAACATCAAAAAATGATGATAGTTATCATGTAGAACTAAAAATACCATTTAGTGTTCTTCAGTTTAAAAAAAGTGAGCAATATCAATGGAATATAGCCTTCTATCGAAACACCTATGCAGATGAATACAATACCGATAATCTCAATTTTCCAATCGATCGAAATAACCCTTGTTTGCCTTGTCAAGTTCCTTCCACCATCCATCTCCATGGTATTGAGTCTAAAAATCGAAAATCATTGATTCCCAATATTGTAGGAAGTTCTTTTGCTGAAAGAGAAAATGAACATTTACATTATAAAGACCCGGAAGGTAGTGTTGGACTAAGTGGATTATTTGATATCAATAATGCAACTTCGATTGAATACACCATCAATCCTGATTTTTCACAAGTGGAGGCCGATGTTTCACAAGTCACAGTCAACAATACATTTGCTGTTCGATTTCCAGAACGAAGACCTTTTTTTAATGAAGGGAATGATATCATCGATACTGAATTATCAACGGTTTATACTCGTTTTATTAATCAGCCACTTTTTGCTTCAAAACTTATTTCACAAGGTGAAAAAGATAGAATATATCTGTTAACTGCTTTTGATCAATCTTCCCCTTATTTGATAGCAGGAGAAGAATCCTCCATATTGGAAGAAGGAGGCAAAGCTTATGTCAATGTTTTGAGATACCAGAGGAGCTACAAGGGTGGTTCCAACATCGGCTTGATAACCACAAGCCGATTTTTTGAAGATGGTGGAACTGGCCATTTAGTTGGTTTGGACGCCACATGGCGTTTTGGTGGCAACTATGTTCTATCCGCTGAATTCAATAAGAATTTTACCAATGAACCCATTGCAGATTGGATTGATTCTGATCAAATCATCAAGCAAAAAAGTTTGCGACTCGATGGAGAAAAGCATCATGGTGATGCCCTTTCAATAGAATTTAGTCGATCTACTCGAAATTGGAACACTTTTTTTTCCTACGAACATTACTCCCCTTTATTCAATTCGCCTATTGGTTTCGTTACCCAAAACAACATCAAGAATCTCTTTGTAGGACAATCCCATACCAAATACTTTGAAGATGACCGTTTTATCAAACAATGGCGAACCTTTGTTGGAGCAGAATTTACTTTTAATTATCACGGACTTCGAAAATTTGCAGACATCGGCATTGAAACTGGAGCCCAATTGGCTAAAAACATTTCTACTGAAATAGACTATTACTTTGAATTCAATGAAATCTACGAAGGACAAAACTTTAAAAATTTACAAAATTTCAGTTGGTTTGCTCGATATCATCCCAATGAAGCGATTAATTTAAGGATATTTATAGGCGTTGGTGACGCTATCTATTATGACTCTAACCCAGAACTAGGAAATCGAACATTTTTAGGAACTTTTAATAATTTCCAATTGTCTTCTCGATTGTCTATTGAGCCGAGTATTCGTTATACCAAACTAGTCAGACCTTCGGATTCTCATATCTTTTATGAAGGACAAATTATTCGATCCGTCATCAATTATCAGTTTTCTAACAACCTATCTTTTCGTTTTGTTGGAGAGGTGAATTCATTTGATGAAAATTCTTTTATCCAAACGCTTTTGCAATGGCAACCAAATCCATTCACGATATTCTATATCGGTGGGACCAATGGGTATTCCTATGTTGATCGTTTTCGAACTTTTCAAATCGACCAAGTCAATGTTTACTTCAAGTTACAATACCAGTTTGACATTTGAAAGGATGCCAAATTGACTTTGATTCACACCTATGGTCCACTATTCACCTGAAATGGCTATTTTTTGGCATCAGTTTTTGGAAATGATACCTAAATAGTCGCTCCTTAAAAAGTCTTTTTTACTAGTTGTCGTTAGATTATTTTGATGATCGGAGTTCTTTGAACTGACAATGAAGCCCCTCTGAAAAAGTAAAAAAGAACATCCTGGACTCACTGTTCCATGAATTTCTTTCAATGCCACCCTGTCGCTGCCATAGAGGCATTGATCGTTGGCAATGGGGCGCCCATCAGATCGTTTTCTCCCATGCGATGTTCTGTTTTGAGGGCCCATCAGTAGCTCCATGGCCGTTAGGTGTCGGCACTTTTTCCGCTTCTTTTGCTTTTGATACGGGGTATGGTTTTTCAGTGGTTTGCCTGGAATCAATCTCTTGGTGTTTCCCATCTGACGTTTTCCACGCCCCCCCCTCGATCAACCACCCATTCTTTGGGAGCGAGACCGACGATGGATTCCTGTGGTTCCCATAAGGGTTGGATGGTTTGGCTGTCATGAGGGTTGC
>JAPORT010000081.1 GCA_026710085.1 Flavobacteriaceae bacterium
CCCGTCAATCGTTACCAAGAAATCAACCATCATGAACCATCAAAAAAACAAACCAAAAGATATACAGCAATTAGACTACAGTTACCCAAATAAAGCAATCAAAAAAATCACCGACTTTGTTAATCTAATAGATCAAGGTTTATCATCCTATCTTGTTTACATGACATTACGGCTTCACGCTATGAAAAGAGTCATTAAAGATACGGGGAGTATTTATTTACAATGCGATCCTACGGCAAGCCATTATCTAAAATTAATCATGGATTTGATTTTTGGCAGAAAAAATTTTAGAAATGAAATTGTCTGGCATTATTACAATAAATACAGTGCTGGAAAAAAATCTTTTGGAAAAAATTATGATCAAATACTGTTTTACTCAAAAACAAATGATTATAAATTTATACAACAAAGAGAAAAAAGGGATAAACCTATAAAACAATTAGAAAGAGTTAATATAGATGGCGTTTTAAAGAATAAAAAAGGAGAAGATGGAAAAGTCATTTATCGTATCGTAAAAGATAAAAAAATTGATTCTGTTTGGTCGATACCTTGCTTACAACCTGCATCAAAAGAAAAATTAGGTTATCCAACACAAAAACCATTAGCCTTATTAGAACGTATTATCAAAGCCTCTTCTAATGAAGGAGGTGTCGTCTTAGATCCTTTTTGCGGTTGTGGAACAACAATAGATGCCGCTGAAAGTTTAAAGAGACAATGGATAGGAATTGATATTGCTAAATTTTCAACAGGTTTGATGAAAAATAGAATTTTAAAAGAACATCAAAACAAGTTTTTAGAAAATAGAATCGAGATTTATGGAGCTCCAAGAAATATAGAACAAGCAAAAAAACTAGCTCAAAAAGATCCATTTGAATTTGAAAAATGGGCATGTGGATTAATTGGTGCTAAAGGAATGTATAAACGTTTAGGACAAAAAGGCCCTGATGGCGGTATTGATGGGGTCATTGAATTTCCTTATTCTGATGGTAATCAAAAATTCAGTTATGAAATGGCTATTGTTCAAGTTAAAGGAGGTAAAGTAGAGCCTGATTCTGTCAAAGCTTTGTATCAAAATGTAGAAGATTCAGAAAGTAAATGTGGTATTTTCGTGTGTTTTGAACAATATATGAATACTGTAAATAAACATTTAAAGCAAGATACTTATAATAACTTTGGACATATTTACCCCTTTATTCAAGGATTCTCAATTGAACAATTATTAAATAATCAAAAACCCGATCTACTTTAAACGAAATAAGGAAATAACGTATCATCACCTATGTCTCAACCACATAGTGGTTACGAAAGTATATAATTCCCCAAAGTTACGATTTGACAAACCCACTTCTACGATCAACATTGGAGGAGCATGAGCTCTCAAGGGATCAAAAGTTTTTTTACTAGATTTTAGATACGCCATGCGATCTGTCTTTTGGTCTTGGTGTCGAGAGGTCAGACACGATTGATGTAATCTCTTTTGTTCATCGAGACCACCCCATGAATCTCAAAGAACGAGAATCGCGGCTTTTCATTATACGGGGCAATGCTCACAAAGCAGTAGGCGATTTATCCATTTCAGCATTTCAAATGTCCCTACAACTTTTATCCTCTCATTTTGATGATGGTTTTTAGATTGTCCTCCTCAATGGGTCGCCAAAAACAACACCAATCACTTAGCTCTATCCGTGAGTGATCAGTTTCTTGTGCCATTGGATGCTCATTATTATTCGGTCAAAAACGCCAATTCATTTATTGAAATCGCACAGAATTATCCTTCTCAACGGATGGGCTTTTTATTCTGTAATGTCTTGCAAACAAGAAAATTATCCCCATCGATGATGCATTTGCTTCACCAAGAAATCCCCGAAAAGGTATTTACTTCTTTTATTCGAGCGGATGTAACCATCGAGAAATCCGTTCATCAACAATAAACCTTATTTCAATACAACCCTAATTCAAGAGCCGCTCAAGATTATTGGAGTGTGGCCAAAGAACTTCAAAGGCGATGAAGAATACCAAAAAAGCGACGGGTGTTGATCGAGAGTTGACGATTGATATCGGTCATATTAAAGAAGTTGCTCAAAAACCGCCAATCGATGGGTTAAAACAAACCATCAAATCAAAAGAAACATTCTATGAAGCCATTCGATTTTCGGTTCCTGTCAAGGTTTTAGAAAAATACAAGGCATTGCATCAAAAAATTTTGTTTCAGACGAAAGATTATGAAACATGGGGACATGAACATTCTTTTTTTCATCATGCCATCGATGATTTGATAAAAACGAAAACGGACGTTCCCCCCACCTATCTAACGCATCTGAAACATTCAGAGAAGAGAAGAAAAGAAAAGGAGTCGAAAATCCCAACGAAATCTTTTGGCTTCGGTTTAACAACAAAGATATTTTCGAGAAGTATTTAGGGTATATGTATCAGCAGTCCAATGGATCGCCTCATACGACTTTCGGATCCTTCTTTCCTCAATTGGTCAACGATTTAGAAAGACACTTTTCTTTGTGATGTATAATTAAAACCATCATAACTTACCTTTACCACTTTTAACAACAAAATACTATTGAGATAAAAAGAAACTAAACAAGATAATATGGTATGAAAACAGATTGGAAATCAAAATTGGAAGAAATATCTAAAAAAATACCTAACCTTATACAAAACAATGCCTGGGAATAGCAAATAAAAATCTCTTCAGTTCAGTACCAACTCGCTACATTCACTAAAGAAGAACTCCAATGGGAAGGGAACTTAGGGAAAAGGCTTTTGTATCAAGGAACCATCGATCAAGCCAATGATTCAGCAAGTGGTTGATGAAAAGAAATTAGATCGGTTGACTTATTTCATCGTAAATCAATCCATCACACATGAAGATGACTGGTATGTGAGTTGGGGGAGGTAGAAGATCAGGATTGGGTTAAAATAATATGCTGAAACTAACGACTAAGTAACAACTCAAAAATCGTATATATCAAAAAAAACATGAGCAAAAGTAAAACTATTTACCAAACTATTCAAGAAGAGAGGACGCCAGAAGACGTTGAAATAAATCATTGGATCAAAAAAAGTTTATCGCAATACCCAGAAAATCACAAAAAACAAATACTTGGAGATCTCAACTCAAAAGATGGGTTTCTAAATGCTTTTTTTGAATTAATAGTGTATTATTTTTTATGTAAACTTGGTTGTGTGATTGTGCACCCCGACTACCCATCTAAAAGGGGGAAAGTTGATTTTGAAGTAAGAAACGATAAAGAACAGTTTTTTGTAGAAGCGACCGTGTGTAAGGATTCAAAGAGTAATCTAAATCCTAATAATGGTGAACAAGATTTTTTGCAAAGAATAACAAAATCACTTTCGGGATTGGATTTTAACATTCATATCGAGAATGTAGAGGGCAAATTGAATGATTCAACCAAAGAGAAAGATATAATCAAAAAGATTAAACAGATTATAATTAAAAAATGTTGTAAGCCAGGATATATATGGATAGAAAAGGATGATTGGAAATTGACTTTATCTGTTGAACCTAAAATATCTAAAAACAAAAAGAATACGGTTATTGAACCAGTTCGAAAATGGGTTGGAGAGGGTAGTCAACCGATTCAGAAATCTTTAATGAAAAAAGCGAAAAAATGGGGAATGAAAAATAAAGAATCAATCTTCATCATTGCTTTAAACATTTGTCATCCCGAGTATTGTTCGCCCATTGGCGAAATGAGAGCTATATATGAAATCCACGATAGAGATCCAATTAATGGTAAAGATGGTTTTTCCAAGTATTTGTCACATGTTGCTGGTATAATAGTTTTTGATAGAGCATTTAAGGAGAGATATAAAGTCTCGCCTGTTCGATTTTACCAAAACCCTATGTATAGAACACCGACATGCCTTGAATTTTTAAAAGAAAAAGAAGTTAACTTAGCGAGCCTTATTGGGTCATAGATTTTATTAAAAAAAGGGATTATATACTTAAGTAACAAAATGAAAACAATATTTTGAGGTATTTAACTAGAACCGATAACAGAAATTATGATGGCAAGAGAATATGTAAATCACAGAGAACTAGTTCAGTTTGCACAAGACAAAGTGAATCTTCCTAAGATAAAGGCTGACGAATATCGAGCTCAGGCTAGACGAGTCAGAGAAAAATTAGAAAAATATTTATTGAAACTCCCCAATTTTTCACTAAGAAAGATAATGCTTTCTGGAAGTTTGGCGAAAGGGACATCGCTAAAATCTTTGAATGACATAGATATGGCTTGTTATATTAGTGGGGCGGGGCTACCTAGATCAATAGAGAGTTTGTTGGATTACCTAACCAAGTGCTTAAGATCTGCTTTTCCGAATTTGAGTCCAGATCAGGTACAACCAAAAACATATAGCGTGACGATTTCTTTTAAGGGAACCGGACTAGATATCGATGTGGTTCCCGTTTTATACGATAATGATCCCAATTGGTATGGTTATTTAGTCAGCCAAGATGATGGATCATTTTTAGAAACCTGCATTCCGAGACACCTTGAATTTATTCGAACACGAAAACTGAAACAAGACAAACATTTTGCACAAACCATAAGGCTAGTAAAGTATTGGGTTAAGCACATGAAATCTGAAAGAAGGGATTTTAGATTTAAATCTTTCATGGTGGAATTAATCATGGCTAAATTACTTGACCAAGGCAAAGACTTCAGTGATTACCCTGAGGCCCTACAGCATTTTTTCACCTATGTAGCAATCAGTAATCTCAATGAGATAATTTATTTTACAGATTATTATTCAAAATCAAAAATTTTGAATTATGGCGAACGAATAAAAATTATTGATCCAGTCAATGAAAAAAATAATACAGCCAAACTTTATAAGAGTCATGAAGCTGAAAATATCGTGAATGCATCCCTTGAAGCAGGAGACGCTATCGATGCGGCTATGAAAGCAACAACAAAGCAAGACACTATTTACTATTGGCAAAAGATCTTTGGCCCAACATTTTCAATATAAGTTGTGACTACGAGTTATACAAGTTCGGAATCCCAATCTTTCACTATTACACACGCCAAAAAGATTGCGGTAAAGGTGGCAACCGATTTAAAACGCATTCAACGTTTTTATGGTCAGCCTAGTGATCGTACCATAGTAGATTACGAAAAAGAAATTATTCAACTATTAAGGTTTGGTTATTTAAAAAAAATATCTTATGGTTTAAAAAAAAATGATCAATGGATTGAGCCGTCTCTACACTTTGAGGCTGAAGATATTAGAGGAGGTATATCAGTAGATGACGATCCAGGGCATATCAAACCAGGGTCGACTATTTATAGTGCAAATTTGCACTCATTTCTAATCTACAACAGTAATTGGTGGACATTAACGGAGGATGAGCGTAAAATATTTGAAAGAAACTTGCCATTTACTAGAAAAAAGGGCGAAGAACCTAGCATAAACGGTTATTTAAGCCAAGATAAGACCTATTCGGCAGGAGGAAAATCCATTGTCAGATCAACAGTTAAAAGCTTTTAGAAAATGAACGAAAAGATTCGTTTTGGAGAGTTGTTTGAACAGGCCATTGAATATCCAGATGTTGATTACAGTGAACGGTTTAACAGATTAGTCGGACTCGATTTAGAAAAGGAACATTTGACAAAGGTGTTAGGGTTACTAGTGAATCCAAAAGGTTTGTCCGAGTGGATTGATAAATTTCATAATGGGGCTCAAAACATCAAGGATATTGTGTTACGAAGACCTCCTCTTATTATGATGGCTGGTGACGTTGGATCAGGTAAAACTGAATTGGCAATGACCATTGGGGATGCAGTAGCTAGGCAAGAAGATATTAACATCACTCTTTTGCCATTAAGTCTAACAACAAGAGGACAAGGTAGAGTTGGTCAAATGACAAAACTCATTTCAAAAGCATTTGAATATACTCTTGAGAAAGCAAAAAAATTGAAAGGGGAAATAGGCAAATCTCGAGGAGCCGTTATTTTACTTGTGGATGAAGCAGATGCGCTTGCCCAATCTCGTGAAAACGCTCAAATGCATCATGAGGACAAATCGGGAGTTAATGCGTTTATAAGAGGTGTTGATAGTCTTGGAAACGGAAAGTTCCCTGTCGCAGTCATTATGTGCACTAATAGACACGGTGCATTCGACCCAGCTTTGATAAGAAGAGCGACAGAAGTTTTCTACTTCAAACGACCAGATATCAATCAAAGATGGAAAGTATTAGGACCTCTGCTAAAAGAACTGGGAATTATGGAAAAGGATATTAAGTATTTAGCTGAATTGACCGGGAATACCGATAATAGGGATTATGGATTCACATATTCTGATTTATTACAGAGATTAATTCCAGCTATTATTCTCAGTGCATATCCAACCAAAGCTGTTTCTTCGGAAATGGCAAGACGAATAACAAAAGATATGATACCAACACCAGTTTTTAAAGAAAATTAATGTGACAGATTGGAATTTAAATACCCTATTAGATGAATTACACAATGAGATACATCGAAAACTGGAAACAGCAAGGACAACCATGGGAGATATGGCAGCAAAAGGAGACGCTAGTGAATCTTCTTGGCTTCAACTATTCCAAAAATACTTACCAAAACGATATAAGGTAAAAAAAGCGTTCGTTATTGACAGCCAAGGTAATTATAGCGAACAAATGGACATTGTTATCTTTGATAGACAGTATTCACCACTAATTTTCAAGTATAACGATAATTTAATAATACCTGCCGAAAGTGTTTATGCCGTCTTTGAGGTAAAGCAAACAATTAACAAAAAATTGATTGAGTATGCAATGAAAAAAGCAGAAAGTGTCAAGAAATTGCATAGAACTAGTTTACGGATCCCCCATGCTGGAGGAGAGTATGATCCTAAAAAACCAATTAACATATTGGGAGGCATTTTATCTTTTGAAAGTGATTGGAGCCCTCCTATGGGAGAGTCATTTAAGTCTTTATTGGAGAAAAATAAAGGAAAACTTGATTGTGGATGCATTGCTTCTCATGGAAGCTTTTTCTTTAACTCAAAAAAAGACGCATATGATTATCAAGTTTCAGATAAAACAACCACAAATTTTTTGTTTACGCTAATATCAAAATTACAATCCTATGCTACTGTACCCATGATCGATATTATGGCCTATTTGGAACATATGGAATAGTTTATATATGATATTTGGAAGCACTTCATTATTGTAGCGAGCCAATAACTGAAGTTGCGTAAACATATTTGACTTTCCACATTCATGCTTTCGTATTCATTTTAATTACAACTAAAAGGAAATTAGTTTCCCTAACTATATCTTTGTCATTTGAAGCATAAATAATGTTGAAATAAAAGAAAAGTAAATATCTATAGTTTTTTAATTGAAAAAAGGAGATAAAACATTTTGTGAAGCACGAAACCTAAAAAATGGTGATATTCTCCTAAACGGAAAGGTCGTATTTGAAGTTCTTAATACCAGATGATATATATTCAGTGGTAGACGCAATAAATGAAAGCTATATTTATTTTTTAAACAATGACTTCATCGTCACTGACTATAGAGAAAAGATACAATTAAAACTATGAATACAACTATTGAAACACAAATAAAGAAAAAACATTTTGAACCATACCGTATTTCTTTTGGCGAAGTAGATGCTGGTTTATATGTTGGAGATTGTTTATTGGTGATGGATCAACTCATTGCATCAGAAGTGAAGGTTGATATGATTTTTGCTGATCCACCTTATTTTCTTTCAAACAATGGTATCAGTTGTCAAAATGGAAAAATGGTGTCGGTAAATAAAGGCCAATGGGATAAATCAAAAGGAGCTGAGGGAAACCACCATTTTAATCTTGCTTGGCTTTCCAAATGCCAAGAACTTCTCAAAAAAAACGGAACAGTATGGGTTTCTGGAACTCACCATGTCATTCATTCTGTTGGTTTTGCGATGCAACAACTAGGCTATAAAATTTTAAATAGCATCACTTGGGAAAAACCGAATCCTCCACCAAATCTTTCTTGTCGATACTTTACACATGCAACAGAAACCATTCTTTGGGCATCTAAAAACGAAAAATCCAAACATTATTTTAATTATGATTTGATGAAGCAAGAAAATGGAGGAAAGCAAATGAAAAGTGTTTGGACAATGACAGCTCCAGGTAAAGCAGAAAAACAATTTGGAAAACACCCAACCCAAAAACCTTTAAAACTCTTGAATCGAATCATTCAATCTAGCTCCAAAGAAAACGATACGATATTGGATCCTTTTTCGGGAAGTGGAACAACAGGAGTCTCTGCATTGATAAATAAAAGACATTATATAGGTATTGAATTGGATAATGAATTTCATCATCTAACAAGAAAAAGAATCGAAAGTCAATTATCTCTATAAGATTTAAGCAAACTAAAGACAAATTAATCAACCTTTTTAATGGCTTTGGTATAAAAAAATGGATAGAAAATAAAGAGTTTCACCAAAAACGTATTTTGGTTCAAGAGTTTTCCAATAATTCAAAATTATACATCTCCTTTCCTGGCATAAAAGCACAAATGAAAAACAAGAAAATAATCTATGATTATCGTGTGGATATAGAAAAAGAAGATCTGAAAACAGCCCTATCCCACAACAACATCATTCTCGATATCTACAACAAAATGTCCAAAGGAGGGATGAATCATAAAGTTTTTCAAAAACACCTAGTTCAATCGTCAATAGACGGTGATTTTAATATTGACGAAGTGACGAAAGAATGTAGCTACCATTCTGTAAACCCAACAATTGAGTTGGTAGACTACTTTGACAAAGTACACAAGAAATTGAATAAGGATTTCAACCGAAAAGGCAACAGGTACGATTTAACATTTGAGGAATTATTTCATTCGATTTTATACATATCAGTTCAAGAAGACATCAACTATCCCATATCTGAAAATTTTGAAGGAAGAAAGATGTGCTTTACTCGATACATTGAAACTTTATTCCTTTTTGAAGACAATAGAAAAAGTTTGTAAGAGGTGATTTCGAGAAGTCTTGATTATAGAAGACCAGGCCTATGGAAAGAATTAAATCATTCTTTTCTTAGTAAAATAAAATTGTTTGCATGGTAAGCGTTTTAAAAAACAACTTTCAAATAGATGAAACCATTACAATTTTATAATCAAAAGAATCTTTTAGATACAGACTCGGTTTTCACCTATTTTGTAGAAACCATCCTATCGAACAATAGGACTTGGGAGTACTTTATCAATTGGAATAAGGTGAATGCCAGCGTATCAAAGTATAAAATCGAACTAAATATTCTTAATTCTCTATGTAGGTCTAAAAATTTCGATGAAGAGTTATTTTATATTCTTAAAGAATATCCACAAGTGGTGAAAGTTTTTCCCTCCTTGTATGCGATTCGAGAAAACCAAATTGATGTTTTAGATAGCACATCATTTCCTGAATTCACTTTTAAGAATTATAATTTTCAAAACACGGTCTTGACTGATTTAGACATTGACAACCTTGTCCTATTTTTTGAAAAAAGTGGATTGAAGAAATTGTTGATAGAAGAAGGAATAACCAACATTAGAGATTATACATATGGCGTAGAAGTTGGTTTGGACTCTAATGGAAGAAAAAATAGAAGTGGAACGATAATGGAAAACTTTGTCCATCTTTTATTAAAAAATGTATACGAGTTTGATGATAACGACTATACAACACAAGGATCTCCAAAAAAAATTAATAAAAAATGGAAAATCGATTTACCGATTGATAAATCAAGTCGAAGACCAGATTTTGTTGTTTATAAAAACAATCAACTATTCTGTATAGAAACAAATTTTTATTCCGGTGGTGGTTCTAAATTAAAAGCAACATGTGGTGAGTATAAAGCATTGTTTGATTTTTATAAATCCAACGGCATAGAATTTATCTGGGTTACTGATGGAGAGGGTTGGAAAACTACTTTAAACCCATTAAAGGAAACCTTTATTCACAATGATCATATTTTCAATCTAAGTATGATTAAGGATGGGGTATTAAATGAGGTTTGGGGATAAAATATTAGTTGCATGACCCCCTATGTTCTTTTGCGTTCCATACTAATCATCAAAATGAAACCATGCCATTTTTAAGTCCCATATTGTATAAAGAATGTAAAGAAAAACTTATTACCGATCTTTCGGTTTTAGGTAAACTTTACAAAGCAAAAAAGTCAGATTATGACACCATTTCTATTAGACCCAATCAATTAGAAGATTACGAAAAATATGGATATACCATAACCAAAGAACTGAAAACAAAAATTAGGGTTCAAAGGAAAAAAGAACATTTTGTCCTTTTTGAAGATCATATTTGGTGTCTCATGTATGAATTAGGTTTTAGAATGTTGAATCTAGATGAAAGGTTTCAATTAAAATATGGATCGAATTCCAATGATTTACAACAAATTGATGTGGTTGCTATCAACGATGATGTTGCTATTCTAATCGAATGTAAATCAAGTGAAAAACCAAAGCGAGCTAATTATAAAACTTTTCTCGAGGGATCCAGAAACAAAATAAAGGGGTTTAGAGAATCTATTGAAGAACTTGTTGGAAAAAGACGGGTCAAATACATTTTAGCTACTAGGAATCTAAAAACCGGATCAGAGGACAAGACAAGAATGGAAAAAGCAAGAATGTTTCACTTGGACGACAATGTATATAAGTACATCAAAAGTTTAGTCAAAAGTTATAGAGGAGTTTCTCTGTATCAATTTTTAGGATTGATCTTTAGGGGAGAATCCATATCGAGCAACACCATAGATGTTCCTGCATTAAAAGGGACTATGGGAGGAAAAAAGAAAGCCTATTACATGTTTTCGATTGAACCAATTCATTTGTTAAAAATGGGTTTTGTTTTACATAGGACTAGAGTAAATGAAACGGAGAGTCCAGCATACCAAAGGTTGTTGGTTCCTTCTAGATTAAGGAATATATCAAAATTTATAGAAGATGGAGGGTTTTTTCCAAACTCAATCATTGTGAATTTTAAAATAGATGATAAGGTAAGGCTTAATTTCAAATCTAGTTCTTCAGAAAACCTAGATTCAAACGCTAAATTCGGGGTTTTGAGTATTCCAAATATGTATGCTACAGCATACATAATTGATGGACAGCATAGGCTTTATGGTTTCTCAAACATTGACGAGGAAATCAAAAATTCTACTGTTCCAGTAGTAGCCTTTATAAACCTCACATCGGATGAACAACTTGATATGTTTTTGGACATCAATCAAAATCAAAAAAAAATATCAACGAAATTAAAATTAACGTTACAGGAAGATATCTGTTGGAGTTCAAACGATGTTGTCAGCAGAATGAAAGCATTACGATCTGGTATCATCAATCGGATTGCTGATGGTTATGGAACATTTAATAATCGTTTATCTATTGGGGAGGATAAAGGAGAGTTTTCACCTACATTTATTGAAAACGCATTGAAAAAAAGTAAGGGATTGCTTCCAAAACCAGCAAGTAGGCATCGACTAACTTCTTCAGAAGGGGTGTTGTATGATGCATCAATCTATGGTGAAGGAATCGATAAAGAAATGTATAGAGTAAAAAAATATGTGTCTGATTTTATAACAGAATCTTTTTTGTTTATCGAAGAAGGGTTCCCTGATTTGTTTGATGAAGAAGGTTCGTACGTTCGTTCCAATAGAGGTATATATGCTATCATCTATGTGTTAGGGAGTTTGAACAGGTATTTGTCTATCAAACAAAAAGTAAACATTAAAACGTCCGTTGAGAAAAGGATAACAGAATTATCTCCCTACTTAAATGCCTTATTAAAAAGTTTAGACACTTATAGAATAAATAATGAAGATCCAGATAGTGTCTTTAAAACGCAAGGGCAATTGGCAGAAAAACATTGGGCAATGTTTTTTGAGTCTTTAATTCATGCTGAAGATTCAGGGTTTTATACGGATGAATTAAAAGAATATAAAGAAACTAAAAATAAAGATATTCGTTTAAAAGCCAAAGAAAAATTAGATGAGATTGAGTGTTTAATTAAAGAAAATACCATTCAGCAGATGAAAGACATTTATGGTGATTCATGGGATTTAGAGATTACCAAAATTAAAACAGAATGCATGACAAGGGCTGAAAATGCAAAACGAACGATATTTGATGAAACTAGTGAAATAAAAGAGATTCCATGGACAGATATGTTCATGATTTCAGACTATATTAACATAATTACTAAGCATTGGACAAAAGGGAGAGAAAAAGGAAATAAATCCTTTCAGGAAATGTTTTCAATAGATATAGAAAACATCACCTACAAAGATGGTCAAGAAGTATTTAGATTGGGTAAGGAAAGTAACAAAGATAAAGCTCTAAAATGGCTAAAAAAAATAAACACGCATAGAAATACCATTTCACACTTAGGATCGAAAAGCTTTGGTTTAACTAGAAAAGAGTTGGTGTTCGTTAGTAAAATATTGGATACAATTAAATTAGGGATCCCCTACAGAAAATGATTAAAGGAGGAAAAGGCGGTGAGAAAACCATCACTGGATTGCATTTTGAAAAAAACGTGAGTTTTATAGCCAAGTTTAAAAACATAAATGGCTACTCAATCAAGGAAATTAAAAGAGGAAAATCAAAAAGCAAATCTCACGAATTATACTATGAAAAGAATCTTGTAGCTGAAGTCTATCAAAAAGACAGTTTTTATTGGTTATTAGAAAACAAAGGTGTTCATTGGAAGGATTATATAGTCGCTCCTTAAAAACTCAAATAGAGTCCATCCTCCCCTTGATATGGGGGGATTGAATGGTTCCATTCTAGTTTTTAAATCTGCAAGGAAATGCGTCTCTTGAACATCAGATCAAGTGGCTGGCTGATGCGATCGACTGGTCTTTTTTTGAAAAAGACTTGGAACCCTTGTATGCCCAAACAGGCCGTCCGGCCCATCCCATTGGGGTGATGGTGGGTTGTTTGATG
>JAPORT010000024.1 GCA_026710085.1 Flavobacteriaceae bacterium
CACCCTATTTTTTTTGATTTTGCATGATTCAAAGGTCTCTAAGAATTGTTTTTTGTGCAAAATAACGAATGAATAACATCATACGTCAAGTATAACTATTTCTCCACGTTAATCCCCACTAAATCAAACTAGAATTTAATTGTTTTATTCTTTATTCATTCATTAAATTGCTAATTTTACCATTGTACGACAACATATTAAAGATATTTTGTAAATACTAACATGTTACAAGAAACCGTTGACATAGAAAGTTCTGAAATCGTTAGGAACTATCGAGAATTATTACAAATCAGTTACCAAACGCTTTCTGGTGCCGATAAAAAAATGATTCGAAAAGCATTTGATATCGCTGTCGAAGCACATCAAGGACAACGTCGCAAAACCGGAGATCCCTATGTGTTTCACCCCATTAGTGTTGCCAAAATAGTGGCTCAGCAAATAGGTATGGATGCTATATCTATTGCTAGTGCATTATTGCATGATGTGGTAGAAGATACCCATTACACACTAGATGACGTGATTGAATTGATGGGCCCTACGGTTGGACGCATTGTTGATGGACTTACCAAGATTTCCCATCTAAAAAAAGATAAAGATATTTCACTTCAAGCTGAAAACTTTCGGAAAATGTTGCTTACCCTTAATGATGATGTTCGGGTGATCATCATTAAAATAGCCGATCGATTGCACAACATGCAAACCATCGATGCCATGCCCGAGCATAAACGTATGAAAATTGCTTCAGAAACGCTCTATATCTATGCTCCCCTAGCCCATCGAATTGGACTTTACAATATCAAGACAGAACTTGAAGATTTAAGCTTAAAGTGTACCGATCCTTTTAACTACCAACTCATTAAAAATCATCTACAAGAAAATCTTACAGAACAGGATCAATACATTGAAAGCTTTAGTGACTTTTTAAGTAATGCCCTTGAAAAAGAACGCATTCGTTGTTCCATACAAGGACGATCCAAATCGATTTATTCCATCTACAAAAAAATGGTAGCCAAGAATATCTCGATCGAACAAGTCTACGATAAATTTGCCATTCGCGTTGTTTATAAATCGTCTTCAGTTAAAGAAAAATTAATCGCTTGGAAAGTTTATTCTATTATTACTGATTATTTTACACCCAATCCTTCTCGATTGAGAGATTGGATTTCTGCGCCAAAATCAAATGGTTATGAAGCACTCCATATCACCGTGATGGGGCCTCAAAATAAATGGGTAGAAGTCCAAATCAGATCTGACAGAATGCATGAAGTGGCTGAAAAGGGATATGCCGCCCATTATAAATACAAACATGGGGGACATAACGATATGGGCATTGATGATTGGCTGAACAAATTGCATGAGGTTTTAAACAATAATTCTGGAAATGCGATTGATTTTGTTGAAGAATTTAAATTGAACCTTTATGCCGATGAAATTTATGTTTTCACTCCCAAAGGGGATATCAAATCCCTTCCCCAAAATAGTACTGCTTTAGATTTTGCATTTACGATCCATACAGAAATTGGAAAAAAAACTAGAGGAGTGATGGTTAATGGAAAATTAGTGCCATTGAACCATGCTTTAAACAATGGTGACACCGTAGAAATCTTGACTTCAGAAAAAGCCAAACCCAACAGCAATTGGATTGATTATGTGATTACCTCAAGAGCCAAAGCAAGAATACGCCACTTTTTAAGACAAGAAAGAAATCATTTAGTTGCAGAAGGAAAAGAAATTGTACGTCGAAAATTCCGACAAGTAAAAATTCCTGTCAATGATCGTTCTCTACTTTCCATGATTCGATATTTTCGACTTCAATCAGTCCAAGACTTGTACTATAAAATCGGATCGAATATCATTGATAACAAGAGCTTTAAAGAATTTGTGATTGCTTATAATCATAGTTTCATCAATTTTTTTAAAAAGCGGCTCACTCCATCAAAAAAACCAATACCTGAATCCACCCAAGAAAACCAATTTGTTTTGGTTTTTGGAGAAGAAAATCAAAAACTAGACTACACATTAAGTTCTTGCTGCAACCCGATACCCGGGGAGGAAGTGTTTGGATTTATTAGCAAATCAGAAGGGATGAAAGTTCATTCCAAACAATGTAAAAATGCCATCGCATTACATTCCCAATATGCTTATCGAATCATCAAAGCCAATTGGATTAATCCAGCTTCAGCAGAATTTAAATCCTGTTTGATTATTTCAGGAATAGATAATAAAGGACTCGTTCATCAAATCACCCAAATCATATTAGGCTTTGCAGGAGTAGAAATCAATAAAATCGAATTCACAGCTCAAGGTGAATTATTTGAGGGGCAATTGGATGTCCGACTCAAGGATAAAAATACTTTAGATAATTTGGTCAAAAATTTAAAGACCATAGACGGGATTGAAAAAATTGTCCGTAAATAGTAAAATTTGAAATGGTATCAATTAAAGAAAATATTCAAAATGATCATGATTTCTTAGACAAAAACAAGCAAATTGTTAAAGAAGTTTTTGTTGATTATTTGAAAGAAAAAAAACTACGTCGAACTCCCGAAAGGTTTAATGTCTTGAATGAAATCTATTCTATGGACAGTCATTTTGAAGTTGAAAGATTACATAAAATCCTCGATTCAAAATCCTACAACATCAGTATTGCTACAGTTTATAACACGATTGATCTTCTACTAGAATGTGGTTTGATTCGAAGACATCAATTTGGTTCTAACCAAAATTATTACGAAAAATCATATTTTAATAAGCAACACGATCATGTTATTTTGACTGACTCTGGAGAGATTAAAGAATTTTGTGATCCGCGAATCGGTCAAATCAAAAAGACCATTGAAAAAGTATTTGATATTGATATACATGATCACACATTGTACTTTTACGGCACCAAAAAAAAATCTTAAACTCACCTAATTTAAATGCCCGTTGATGTGTTACTTGGTCTCCAATGGGGAGATGAAGGTAAAGGAAAAATTGTTGATTGCCTAAGCACTCATTACGATATTATTGCTCGATTTCAAGGAGGCCCGAATGCTGGACACTCTTTGGAATTTGATGGAAAAAAACATATTCTTCATACCATACCCTCAGGAATTTTTCATCAAAACAAAAAAAATCTCATTGGTAATGGTGTGGTGATTGATCCGATTGTTTTTGATCGAGAATTAAAGGGACTCCATCTGGATTTTGATGAATTAAACTCTCGATTATTTGTATCAACCAAAGCCCATTTGATTCTACCAACACATCGATTACTAGATCAAGCTTCTGAAGTATCAAAAGGGAAATCGAAAATTGGTTCGACCCTCAAAGGCATTGGCCCAGCGTATATGGACAAAACAGGAAGAAATGGATTGAGAGTTGGTGATTTATTTCAATCAGATTGGGATCAACGATACCAAATGATGGTTGACAAACATTTTGATTTATTGAATTTATATCCCGTAGAAACAGACTTTGATTTTGATCTCGAGCAAAATCTATTTTTTGAAAAATTAGAAACATTAAGAAAAAGTTCTGTTGTCGATAGTATGACATTTCTTAGTGATGCAATTTCTCATAACCAAAAGATTTTAGCTGAAGGAGCACAAGGAACGCTTTTGGATATAGACTTTGGCACGTATCCTTTTGTGACTTCTTCTTCGACCATTTCAGCAGGGGCTTGTATTGGTCTTGGTATTTCACCACGATCCATTCGTCATGTTTACGGAATATCTAAAACCTATACGACAAGAGTTGGGAAGGGACCATTTCCAACTGAAATTTTTGATGAAAATGCTCGTTATTTACTTAAAAATGGAAATGAAATTGGTGCGACAACGGGACGACAAAGACGCTGCGGTTGGCTTGATTTAGTTGCTTTAAAATATGCAGTTCAACTCAATGGAGTGACCCATTTGATTTTGACCAAAGGAGATGTTTTATCAGGTCTTGATTCCATTAAAGCTTGTTGGCAATATTCGATTGATGATTCTATATCCAACTTTTTCCCATATGATTTAAACCCAGATCAACTCAAACCTCAGTTTAAAAATTTTCAAGGCTGGCATCAAGAGATCAGCCATGTCCGATCTAAAAAAGATCTTCCAAAGCCATTTCAAAAATATATTCAAGATATCGAAAGTTATCTCGGGGTTCCCATCCATATCATTTCTGTGGGACCGGACCGATCTCAAACCATTTATGATTGAATGGGAAACCTAAATTTGAAATTTCAATTCATTACAATCATTTTGATGCAACCTTTTTGTTCGGTAGTATGGCCTCAAGAAAATGAAAAAATTATTGAAATCCAACAAGCTGGATCTGCTACAAGAGATGACGCTCTTTATCCAGGAGCCACCATACTTAATCGATCGGAAACAAAGCGAGTTCATCTATTTCATCAAGGCGCTCTCATTGTTTCAGACTATGCCATTTTTTATCCCGAGCAAAATCATTTCAATGCTCGAGGAAATGTTGTTTTTACTCAAGGAGATAGCATCACCATGACCAGTCAACGACTGAATTATAATGGAAACACACGAATTGCGCAAGCTATTGGTTCGGTTCATTTAATTCGTACCGATATGGATCTAAAAACGAATACCTTAGAACTTGATCGAATACAAAATCAAGTCTATTATAACACCGAAGGGGTCATCATCGATAGCATCAATACCCTAACTAGCCAACAAGGCGTTTATTATGTCAATCAAAAAAAGTATCGTTTTTTATCCGATGTCGTGATTAAAAATCCAGATTATACCATCAATTCCGAAAGACTCGATTATTTTACAGAGCTCAATCACGCTTTTTTATATGGTCCCACTGAAATTTTAGGTCAAGACTACCTCATTCAAAGTGAGAGAGGGTTTTATGATATGGATGCCGATACAGGAATTTTTAAACAAAATGCGGTCATTCATTATGACAACAAAATCATCTACGGAGATAGTCTATATTTCAATAATGGTCACCAATATGCAGCTGCTACGAGTAATATCAAATTAATTGATACCATCAATCGCTCGATTATTGAAGGTCATTACGGTGAGATTTTTAAGGCTAGAGATTCCGCCATTATTACCAACCGAGCATTGGCAACCAATATTTTCGATAATGACTCGCTTTATATCCATGGTGATACCCTAATTGTGACTGGACCAGAAGATAAACGAATCTTTAAAGCTTTTTATGATGTGCGACTGTTCAAAAGTGATATTCAAGGAAAATCGGATTCTCTTTATATTGACGAAAGTAGTGGATTAATCAAATTATTAAAGCGTCCTCCTTCCAAAAAGGAATTACAAATCATGACCGCTGAAAATCGAACCAATAGCAACCCCGTGATGTGGTTTGATAAAACCCAAATGACTGGAGATATCATCAAGTTATTATCCAATCCATACACCCGCCAACTTGATTCCTTACACATCGATGGAAATGTATTCATTATCGAAAAAGATTCGCTTAGTGATCATGGGTACAACCAAATCATAGGAGCCAAGCTGAGAGGTGATTTTGATGATGGAAAACTCAATTCATTGGATATCACAAAAAACACCACCATGGTTTATTATCTCTATAGTGATGAATCATTCGAACTCATAGGGATTGATAAAACGACATGCAGCGCTATGCGTATGGAATTTGAATTGGGTCAAGTGGTGAGTATTCGATTTTTAGGGCAACCTGAAGGAAAAGTCTATCCTGAGGTTGATCTTAATCCCAATGAACGAATCCTTGAAGGATTTTCCTATAGAATAAAAGAAAAACCGACCGGAATTGATGATTTATTCAGCCAACAAGATAATGCGTTTCAAATTCCGATGATTCAACCCATTCCTTTTATAAGAGAAGAAGAGGAGGTAGAAGAAGAAATCGAATGATGTTCCGTGAGTATCCTATCTGATTATTTTCATCAATATTTAGTTCAAACCACTCCTTTTCCCTTGGGACTTGAAATCCAAAAGGCTAAGGGATCTTATCTCTATGATCACAAAGGAAAGGCATATTTAGATTTTGTCTCAGGAGTTTCGGCTTGTAATTTAGGTCATCGACATCCTCAAATCAATCGAGCGATCATCAATCAAGTCCAATCATACAACCATGTGATGGTCTATGGTGAATTTATCCAAAGTCCAGTGGTTTCGTATGGAAAACGACTGATTGATTGTTTGCCAAAAAACCATCAAAAGTTATACCCTACTAATTCGGGTACGGAAGCGATGGAAGGGGCTCTTAAATTGGCCAAAAAAGCCACCAATCGAAGTCAAATCATATCGGCCAAGTATTGCTATCATGGTTCCACACAGGGGGCACTCAGTATTTTGGGACAATCTTTAAATAGAAATCCATTCAGACCGCTCATTCCAGGGAACCAGCAAATTCGGTTCAATCGGTTTGATGATATCGATATGATTACAACGCAAACAGCTGCTGTTGTTCTTGAAACCGTTCAAGGTGGTGCTGGTTTTATCGTCCCCCGAAAAGATTACTTGAAAAAAGTTTGGAAGCGTTGTCATGACAAAGGGGCTCTTTTGATTCTCGATGAAATTCAAACTGGCTTTGGCCGCATCGGCACTTTGTTTGGATTCGAACAATTCGATGTTATTCCTGATCTTTTGGTCATTGGTAAATCGATGGCATCTGGGCTTCCCGTCGGTGGATTTACTGCTTCTGCAAAACTCATGGATCAACTCAACAATCATCCTCCTCTTGGTCATGTCACCACTTTTGGTGGGCATCCTGTGGTCATGGCGAGTGCATTAAAAACACTTGAGTTGATTTTAAACATTACTCAAACCAATATCATTATAAAAAAGGAATCTCTGTTTCGTCGTTTATTAGTCCATGAAAAGATACTTGAAATTCGAGGCAAAGGATTGATGTTGGCACTGATTTTGCCGTCAGAAAAACAAGCCCAACGGCTCATCAGACAATGTATGGAACACCAACTCATCACTTTTGGACTCTTATGGGAAAAAGCTGCCGTTCGCATCACCCCTTCTTTAATCATTTCAACAAAAGAAATCAAAAAAGGATGTCACATCATTCTCCATTGTCTGGACAAATTAGAATGAAAAAATCTGTTAAATACTTATGCCTTGAGGCTATCGTTATTCCGAAACTAGGTGATATTTTTGGAAATCATTGACTGATTAATCTTTTATTTTATGAATCTTGTCGAACGGTTTGATCAAATGCTTAAAACTCGAGAGGTTTATTACTTTGATGTTTCAGAATTTGAAAAAATAGCGATTCACTACATAAAGGAAGGAGATCGAATGACCGCGCTTACTGTGATTAAATATGGCTTGAATCAACACCCCAACAATGAAGATCTACTGATACTAAAAGTAGATGTTTTGATGGAGCAACAAAAATTTGATCAAGCAGAAAGATTAGTCAAGCATTTGATTCATCTATCACCTAAAGATGAACAATATCAGTTGCAACTAGCTCTTATTTATTCTTTCCAAAATAAAAAAACCCAATGTATCGAATTATTCAATACGTTATTGAATTCAACAGACTTAGATGTACAATATGAAGCGACAATCAATTTAGGATTGGAATATTATAAGTACGAAGATTATCAAACAGCTCAGTCTTTTTTATTTGATAGTTTTCAGGGGAATCCTTCAGATATCGATCTTTTAGAAAAATACATCTATTGTCAAATAGTCAATCATAAAGTAGATCAAGCCATCACCGACATCACTCTATTTTTAGATACTAATCCTCATCATGTTTATGGATGGCAGAGTTTGTCAAAACTGATGTCTCTAGTTGAGGAATATGATTTAGCTCTTCAAACAATAGAGCATGCTCTTCGATTAAAACCTAATGATCGTAAATCTTATAAAATAAAGGGGTCCGTTCTCCAAAAATCTAATGATTTTCAATCGGCCATCTTGGCGTTTGAAAAAGCTCTAGACCTTGGGGGGAAACCTCATCCCATTCATCGAAAAATTGCTCACTGCTATCTTGGGCTTTCTCAAAAATGGAAAGCTTGCAAATATTTAAGTCTGCCTATTCAATCAGGATCTCAAAATGACAAGAACTGGAAAGATTTATTGCATTTCTTCATCGATGAAAAACTTTATGACAGAGCTCGAGATTACTTAGAAAGCTACTGCAAATTCGAGTCTGAAAATCCAAACTTTTGGAAACTATGTGCTCAGATTTATCTTCACTTCAAGGAAATAGAAAAAATTGATATGTGCCTTGAAACTTATTTACTATTCACCAAGCCAAAAGTTTCGAAGTGGATTTATTGTGCTCATATTTGGATTGAATTAGAACAATGGAATAAAACACTTCAATTATTATTTGAGTCCAATGATTTATTTGGATATAATAAAGAAGTAGAACAACTCATTCGATTATCAATGCTTCAATACGATCAAACCATTCCCCATAGAAAAAACTAGAATAATCTCTTTGGATTATCCTACATTGATTCCATTTCCTATCCAACTAAAAGCCTGAATTCCTCAATGAGTCAAGGGTCAATTCAAATAACTACTGCTTACTTTGAGCAACAAGCAGGATCTTTGCATTGACAATATCTCAGACTGTAAAAGTGAGTTAAAATTAGTGCTACTGCCACTGCGTAACTATATACTTCAGGGATGTGAGACAACTCAAAAGCTTCATTGATGGTCATTATTGAAAGAATCCCCCAAAAAGTCCAAAAGAATGGCCTAATATTTTTTTTTGATGTGTTTTTAGTGGAAAAATAGACGGCTAAAAAAGAAAGTGTGATGAAAATAAAACTCATCATTGTCCACCAAAGGGTCCACCTATTGGAATAAGATTGCATCTCCACTTGAGCAATAAAAATAGATGGTGTGATTAAACAATGAATCAAGCAAAACGAACTTGAAAGCACTCCCAATACATCTGAACGTTTATGAGTCAACTTTAAAAAATTCATTTAGAGTAATTTCAAAAAGAGTTAGTCGGTAAAATAAGGCATGCATCTTCTGAGTGGCAAATATAATCATCCCACCAGACTACCCATTGAGAATTGAAAAGCATCGATCCAATCATCAAGATTGATCACTCAATGTCTCATACTCATGCAATTCAAAAAGATATCTATTCATGGGGAACCATGTTCAGCGGTCTAGCCCCAATGGATCATAAAAAGCCCTTAATCTTGTACTTCAAATCCTTCTGGACGCTTCCATCGAATGGGAGGATCTGGTTCTTGCTGCAACTGAAACTCTTCTGTTTCCAATAATCTTAAAGCTTCACGAACACCAGCTTCTAGTTGCGGATCTTGTCCTTTGATGGTTTGAACAGGGTCTTGGATGACTTCAATATCGGGAGTAATTCCTTCCCCTTCAACGGCCCATTGTCCATCGAGATCAAAAAAACCTCCCCTTGGTGCGACCATGCGTCCACCATCGATAAACCTTGGGGTATCCCAAGTACCCACGAGGCCTCCCCAAGTTCTTGTTCCAATCAGTGGGCCAAGGTTTTTGAGTTTAAACATATAAGGCAACAGATCTCCTCCTGAACCGGCTCGTTCATTGATAAGCATCACTTTTGGCCCCCAAATACCAGCTAATGGAGCTGTCCAAGGAGTTCTATCTTTGGTTTTACTATTGAAATACCCTACAGGTTCTCGAGCCATGATATCGATCATATAATCTGCCGCAGAACCACCACCATTATTTCGCTCATCGATAATCACCCCTTTTTTATCCTGCTGGGAAAAGTAATAACGATTGAAAGAATTGAATCCATTTCTTGAGGTATTGGGTACATAGACGTAAGCGAGCTTTCCTTGAGATAGTGCATCAACCTTTCGACGATTGCTTTCGATCCAATCGATGGTTCTTAAAGATCGTTCACTACGTATTGGTTTGACGATTATTTTCCGTATGTCTTTGGGATCGAGACTTGAACTAACTTCGATGTAGATGGTTCTGTCAGCCGTTTGTTCCAAAAGTTGGTAAGGGTTTTTATCAGCTGTCAATTCATGCCCATTAATCGAAAGTAAATAATCGCCTTCTTTAACATCGATACCAGGCATTCCCAAAGGCGATTGAATTCCAGGATTCCAACGTTCCCCTTGGTATATTTTTGAAATTTTAAAGTGATTTTGATCAACTGTAAAGTCACATCCAAGCAAACCGACGGGAACAAAATCAATATTTGGCATATCTCCTCCAGAAACATAAGAGTGGCCAACGGCAACCTCTCCACTTAAAATATCGATCACATAATTCAGATCTGTCCGATGGCGTACGTGATCAATCCATGGAGCGTACCACTGATAAATGATATCCCAAGGAGCTCCATGCGTGTTATCAACATATAAGAAATCTCGTTTAAAGCGCCAACCTTCTTTAAATATTTGATGATATTCAGCTCTTGGATCGACTCGCATCTGGATACCTAGTGTCAATGAATTGTTGCTACTTGAAGCTGATTCTGAGGAAACTATTTTCCAACTAGATCCACTTCGATACAAAATATTTTTTCGATCAAATGAAGTAGTAGCTGTATTTACGTTGGTTAAGAAAGTTGAAGATTTATCACTGTCTATTTCATATTTGACAAGGGATACTCCGCCATCTTCTCTTTTGAAAAGAAAAATAGCATCCTCTGGTCCTTCAAGCAATCCAATATAGTTTCCTGCTTCGATATCTAAGGGAATTGCCCGGTCAAAAAGCCCATCTTCATCAATAATAACTACAGGCGATTCCTCCTCCTTCTCATCTTCTTCTTGTCCTTTATCCTCTTTTTTACTTTCTATCTTTTCTTCATCCATTTTAGGAAGAGTTGGAGATGGTTGATCTTTTGAAAGACTGATGGCATATAAATGGCGTGTCATCTCTGGATCATAGGAACTCATGTCCAACCAACCGGAATTCAGCCCATAATTAGTACTGACCAATGTATATAGAAACTTGCCATCATCACTCCAGATAGGTGAAATAGCATCTGCCAACGGATCGGTTATTTGTAGTATCGACTTGGAAATCATGTTGTATGCATAGATCGCTTTAAAATGATTGCGTTGTTGCTTGGCATAAGCAATCCATCTGCTATCTGGTGACCAAATCGGATTCATGGTTCGATTAGGATGAGCATATAAATCTGAATCAATAATGCGCGTTGACTGACTGTTGATGCTAAGTACAATCATGTTGTAATGCGTGTCAGTAAAGGCAATGTAGTTTCCATCGGGAGACCATGCCGGTCTGAAATAAAATGTTGGATCTGGTATGGAAATATTCATTAATTCCTTGCCATATTGATCCCCGATAACCATCGTATATTCACCACTTTGATCCGAAAACCAAGCGATACGATCCCCTTTGGGAGACCAAATAGGAAAACGCTCCGCTGATGAGGAGCTATTACTCAAATTCCGCCAGCTACCTTCCTCTTTAGGAACACTAAATATTTCTCCTCGATATTCAAACAAAGCTCTTTTTCCTTTTGGAGAAAGTTTTGCATTGGTCAATTGGTATGGTGAAACTGATTCCCAACGAGGTCTCGAAAAATTCATATCACCAGAAACTTGAATCACTAGTTTTTGATAATCCCCATTTTCTACATTGATCACATGTAAGTCGCCCCCTTGTTCATAAACAATCTGTTTGGCATCACTATCGAGACTTTTGACATCGAATTTTTTATGAAACGTGATTTGTTTTTCTTGGCCTGTATTTGGAGAAAATTTCCAAATATTACTTGCATTGTCTCTTTCAGACAAATAGTAGACATCATCACCAATCCATACTGGATTTAAATGTCTTTCTTTAGTGGGTTGTGGTGTACGTTTGAGTTCCAAAGTATTGAGGTCAACAATCCATATCGGCATAGCTTGTCCTCCGCGATAATTTCGCCATTCAGGATCCCAGGAAGTAATAGGCGTATAGGCTAGTGACTTTCCATCGGGTGATATCTCTCCGTAAGCTGCTCGGTTTATCGGCAATGATTGAGGTAATCCCCCGTTGATGGAAACCGTGAAAAATTTGTTGGTCTGTGTTGGGCGAGCTTCACGTGACGATCGAAACAATATTGCATTATCAGGTGTCCACCCTTGGACAATATCAGCACTTGGATGGTAGGTCAAACGATGAGGCTCTCCTCCATCAATCGAAAGCAAATAAACATCACTATTTCCTTCATATTGACCAGTAAAAGCAATCCACTTTCCGTCAGGTGAAAAGTGAGGGTTGGATTCTGCTCCTTTATTTGATGTCAATCGTTTGGGACTCTGCTTTTTGTCAGCGGATGCCAACCAAAGGTCATTGGCATAGACAAAAACAACTCTATCTTCATGAATGCTCGGTTGACGTAATAATTTAGTACCATCGTCTTGAGAAAACACAGGCCTAACAAGTAAAAAAGAAAGAGTCAAAAAGATTAATGATGTTTTCATATTTGAATGGAGTTTCGGGTTGTTTCAATAGTTGATAAAATTAAACTTTATTGGCTTGATTTACCTTTGAAAGTAAAGAAAACGGGGGGCTTTCATCTTTGCATGATTGTGTTAAAAAATCTTAATATTTTCAGGTTTTTATTACTCTGTTGTTAAGATACTAATTAATTTAATATGATTAAAATTAAAAGCATGATAAGTTATTATTTTTCAATAGAATATTGTTCAGTCAATGCACGAAAAATTTATAGTTTTGCACGCTTTTTCAATCAGATCATCATGTCTCATTGAATTGGACATTTTTTACAGATTTAACCGAACACTTTTGATTTATGAGTCAGGTTTTTTATTGGTGCGGTTTCTACATCGTTACCGTTACATTTCTTTTTGGTCATCACTCTTGGGCTCAGTATTCTATATCTGGAACCGTTGTCGATGGTGATACCGGCGCACCTTTATTAGGTGTTAG
>JAPORT010000148.1 GCA_026710085.1 Flavobacteriaceae bacterium
GGGCATGAACAAAAAGCAAATCGAGCGTGTCTTGTGGGCACAAGAGCATCCCCGTCGTTTGTTTGATGAAAGGAACTGGTGTGAGGTGAAGCACCCTGATTTCCCCCATGATCGTTTGATCTTGTGTCGCCATCCCTGGCAAGCCCAGCACCACCGTGAGAAGCGGGAGGCTCTCATGGCCAAAACCAAAGAAAAGCTCGATGTCCTTGTGGCAGCACCTAGCGAGAAAAAAAAGCTTTGAAAGACCAAGCCGTCATGGGTCTTCGGGTGGGGAAAGTGGCCAGTCAGTACAAGAGGAACCAATAGTTCTTGTTTGCTATCCGGGAAGGGTCTTTTTCCTATCAGTTCAATCAAAGCCATCTTCAAAAAGCCGAAGCCTTGGATGGGGTGTCCGCCATTCGTTCGAGTTTGAAAAAAAAGCCCCAAGCTCAAGCCTTGGTGCGCCACGACAAGCGATGAACCACCGTCGACATGGCCTTTGGGGCCATGAAATCCCTTTCCTTACCAATCCGTCCCATCCATCATCGCAAGAAAGCCCGAGTCGAGGCCCATGTGTTGTTGTGCATGCTATCCTACGATGTACGGGACCATTGGCAACAAAAGCTGGCGCCTTTCCTGTTTGCCGAAAAGGATTTGGAGCCAAAGCGAGTCGATCGACAAGATCGCATCACGCCGGCGAAGCCTACGCCACAAGCTCGAAAGAAAGCCACCACCAATAAAGAAGGAACAAAAACGCCAAGTCAAAAGTTTGGAGATCTTGATGGAAGAGCTTTCGGGATGGAATCGTTTGGTGGGGCAACCCAAAATCACCATCAAAGAACAAAAAGAAGTCATCATGATCGATGGCCAAACACCCATCCAAAAAAGGCCTTCCAATGATGAAACCTTCAGACCTTCTAGTTTAGGGGGGACCGAGCAAAAACTCGTCAATCATCCTCTCTTGAGATTCATTTTTATCAGAAAATAGGCTCCCCATCATGTTCTTTGGAGACCCATGAAGAGTTCAAAAAGAGGGGAAGTTCAGTTTGAATCCATTTGGATCCCATCGAGTTTCATTTTGGAATCCCTCATCGGTCCCTGTTTCTGTTTTATCTGCTTTCGATCGAGTGGCCTTGTTCTCAAACCATGCGGGCATGCCATCCAAACCCATCCGCTTCCATTTGGAAATCATGAGAGGAGAAACTTGATAATCAACAGACCTTTCAGTTAAAGTCTTGCGTTCTCGAATGGCATCGATAGCCACGATAGCTTTGAATTTTGAAGTGTGTTTTCGACGTGTTGATCTGTTCCCCATTTTTAGTGATTCATACGAGCCTCAATGTAACTTAGTGAGGGGTCTAAAAATTGGGGAGCCCTACATTTCGATTTAAGAATTTGAGATTCGATTATTCTTTGTAGAAATAAATATTGTCTATGTAGACTGTATTGTCCCCTTCGAATTTTAATTGATCGACTTGAGACAAATCAACAACATCTGAAAAATGCGATAACGGAATATCCACAGGAACCCATTGATTCCCTTTTGAAACATCCAATTCTCTGAGTTTTTCAACAGCATTTTCTGTTCCAGTCTGTAAAACCGAATTGATCAAATCGATGCTTAATCTTGAAGCATTCGATACCCAATAATCTAAATGAATACCCGTATAAGAAGACACATCAATGGGTGTATTCCCATTGTCTGCTTGATTTCTAAATTCAATGCCTTGATAATTCAGATTTTCATATTTCAAAACTTCATTGCCAGATAATGTTGGTCTTGTCACTGTTGTCGATTGACCCCATTGAGGATTCAACTGAACATTTTCCACATCGGTATACGCATCACTGAAAATAGAAATGACATCATCGGCAGAACGAGTTGGATTGGGAGCTGCTTGGGTTGGTTCCTGACTAGAACCCGAATCCACGGTCCCTTTGGGATTCGTAAACGCTATATGATCTATATAATAACTGACTTCGGCACTGTTGGTTTGTGCATGGTTCATCACCATCACGATTTGATTGAATTCTCCACTATTGGACGCCGAAAATTCAAAGATTAAATTTTCCCATGCCTCCGTTTCCGTCGTTGTTACTGTTGGATTTTCATGATTCTCTGCATTGCCTAATTCTTGTAATTTGAGCTCCATTCGTTGACCAGGCTCTTGAGACCATACCTGAATTGAAATGGCATTCATGCCACTAGGAAAGGTTATTTTTTCTTCTAATTCGAAAAAGAAACCGGACCAAGGGGCATTTCCGGATTGCTCGGTAATTTTCAGCACTCGACTGGAGGTATTGATTCCTGATTGATTGGGATTATCGACGTATTCTAAGGTTAAAAAATCACTTTCAGGTGCATTCGATCCTGGGCCAAATCGCCCCCAAGTGCCCCCTTCACCTACATTTTGATCCGAGGCTGAAAAGGAAGGTCCTTGGCATTCAAAATCAAACGATACATCGTTGAGGTTGGGTGTCACCGTCTCGAATTCACAAGGGGGAACCATTCCCATTGTATCATCTTGAGCACGACCATAGAAATAGAGATTATCAAAATAGGCCGTCCCATTCCCTTCTATTTTGAACTGGTTGATCAATTTCCAATCAATCGTTCCGGTTTCTGTTTTAAAATCTTCAAGTGGAACATCAACGCGGATCCATTGCTCTTTTTGGCTGGTATCCAATTCATAGGAAACTTCATGGGTTACATCATCCAAGACACTGATGATAGAAAATTGCAACTCGGTGGATGTAGCGACCCAATAATCCAAATGAAAATGGGTTTTGTCAGAAGCATCAAGGCTTGGATTGATTTGTATGGCTTGATACGGTATATTCGAATGTTTGAGAATTTGATCTTCTTCCCCAAATGGCATGATGAATTCAGGGACAGTGGGAAATGCTCCATCGATTAGCAGTCCAGTGATAGGATGTCGTCTTCCATATGGATCACTGAAGATGCTCACCACTTCATCGGAAGAAAGAGTAGGTTCCGGTGCACTTTCTTGTGGTGATAGGGACGTGCCATGGAAATAGATATTATCGAAATAAATTTCGGCCCCACTACCCATGCCCATTTCTTCATCTATTTTGAATTGGAAAACCCTGGTTAAATCAACGGACGTCTCATCATCGGTTGTGAATTCACTCAATGGAATGTCAAGGTTAATCCATTGACCTTTTTGACTCAAATCTAATGATACTGGTATTTCCTTAGGTCCCGTACTGATCAAGAAAAATCTTAAATCCACAGCACTTACTACGTAATAGTCTAAATGGATGTGTGTATAATTGGTTACATCAATTTCCCTATCGGCTTGACCACCATCTTCTTTCAATGCAATCCCCTGGTAATTGAGATTGGAATATTTCAATATGCTGTTTCCATCGATATTGAAATCACCATCATATTGTGTGGCCTGTCCCCATGAAGGATGAAAATCTGTATCTTGTAAATCATCATACGTATCACTGAATATGGAAAGAACCATATCAGCAGGATGTTTGGGAGAAGAGGGGGCTGCCGTTGGAGGATTGACAACATTCACTGGTGGTGGAGGTGGTGATGTCTGATCTCCTTCACCGTGAAAATATAGATTATCAATATAAACGGTTCCATCACCATCGAATTTAAATTGATCGACTTTAGACAAATCAACAACATCCGAAAAATGCGATAATGGGATATCCACAGACATCCATTGACTGACTTTGCTCACATCTAAATCAAATGGTTTTTCAGCTGGATTCGCTCCTGTTTGTAATGCTGAGTTGATTAAAAAAAATTGCAACTTGGTTGAATTCGATACCCAATAATCTAAATGGATGCTTTGATAAGAAGACACATCCACGGGGGTATTGCCATCACCGGCTTCATTTTTGAATTCAATGCCTTGATAATTTAAGTTTTCATATTTCAAAACGCGGTCTCCATCAGTCACATCTTCAAAGGTTTGAGTTGTTTGCTGACCCCAATCTGGGTTGAAATCGACATTTTCGATATTCGTATACGCATCACTAAATACAGATAGAACACTCTCTGCTTCTTGACCAGGAGTTGGTGCGGAATCATTAGGTGATGTTGCTTCAGCTCCAGAACCTGAATCGGTATCACCTCCCCCACCATCATCCGTCATTTCTTTTGGTGTGGCAAAAGCCACGTTATCCAAATAATAAGTGGTTTCAGCATCGTTCGTTTTTGCATGATTCATGACCATAGCGATACGGTCATAAAGTCCACTATTTTCAGAGGCAAAATTGAATATCAATTGTTCCCATTCATCATTTTTGGTGGTTTTAACTTTAGATACCACATTCTTAGTGTTATCAGTAGCATCTTCTATTTTCACTTCTACTTCTTGGCCAGGTTCTATTGAATAAATATGAACAGAAATAGCATTCATCCCATCGGGAAAGACCACCACTTCTTCTAAATCAAAAAAGAAGCCTGACCAAGGGGCATTTCCAGCTTGTTCTGTGATTTTTAAAACGCGATCCGATGTATTGATTCCTGATTTGGAGGGGTTATCGGCATATTCGACGGTTAAGAAATCACTATCGGCAGCATTGGATCCATTGCCAAAAATGCCCCAATTGCCGCCTTCATTACTAGGAGAAATCTTTTCGCCAGCTAAAAATGGATTGCCTTGATTTTCAAAATCAAACGAACCATCATTGAGATTGGGAGTAACGGCTTCAAATTCACGAGCATCGTCATCATCCCCATTATTATTGTTATTGTTGTTGTTTGGATCGGGTGTTGGGGTCGGCTTTGGTTCGGGTTGCATCACCACTGGAGGAGGCTCCGGATCATCCCCGCCACAAGCAATGGGTAGAGCAACTAGTCCCAAGAGAAGAAGAAAACTAATTGCAAGTTTTAATAAAATTTTTATTTTCATCATATCTATTTTCTGAATTTATAAATAATTAATAGCCATCATTTTGCGGGTATTGATCCCCTAAAAGGTCCAACTGCCCTTGTGGAATGGGCAAGTGTTTCATGTGTTCTTGATACAACTCTTTAGGATTTCCATCGGGATAGTAAAACCTATTGATGTTGTCATTATTCATATGGTCTTTCATGTATTCAAACATTTTACCAGTTCTTTTGATGGCATACCAACGTTGTCCTTCAAAAGCCAATTCTCGAGCTCTTTCAGCTAAAACGACGTCGATGTCGATATGGTTCAAAGGAGCTGCTCCAGCTCTTTGTCTCACGGCATTTAAATAAGTGAGCGCTTGAGAGGTGTTGCCCAAGTTCATATGTGCTTCGGCACCTATGAGATAGGATTCTGCCAATCGATAAATCATTACATTTTTAAAATGATCTCGATCGGTGGGGTCAACCGTCGGATCAAAATATTTGAGAACCCCAGGATTTTGTCTTCGATAATACAAGAAAAATTGATTGGGGTCTGTGGGATGGTTGGTATACAAATCCAATGGCTCGCCAATCGTTTTTCCTCTTGGAAGTGTTCTTGGATCATTGTATTGATAGTCAAAGATGTAATAGGTGTTGTCCTTACGTCTGTCATTGGGGTCTTCGAGTAATAAATCAATGGTATAATCATTCAATGAAATAAATCCAACACCATTACCTCCATTTTCAACGGATTGGACCAAACCTGGCGCTCCAGCATAAAAGGATACCGTACTCCAATTCATGATATGTGGTGCACCACCTCCAATAGCACTTTTTTCAAAATTCACAGCCAGCAGGGTCTCGGCATGGTTCAATTCATCGTCAAAGACCTCTTCCAACGCCACTAATTGATGAGGAGAAGATGAAATCAATCCATCGATGAGATCAGCTGCGGCTTGATCATTCTGATCCCACATTTCAACTTTAGCCCATAGATGATCGACGGCACCTTTAGTCCAGCGACCAAACTGAGTGGTTTGGTAGGAAAGATTGTCACTAGCATAACTCAAGTCTTCTCTTAAAAGGGCAAAAATCTCTTCTGGTGATGATTTGTCTTGTGGTCGATCAAAAGCGGTTTCCGGGGTGGTGGGATCCGTTTTGATATAAATGTTATTGAACATTCGATAAAGCGTAAAATAGGCTTGAGCACGCATGACTCGTGCTTCAGCCAATGCTTGAATCAATCTTGGGTCTGATTCCCCTTCATCCACTAACTGAAGGCCTCCTTGAATAATGGAATTAGCTCGATCAATGATTTTATAATTTAAGGACCAAAAAAAGTCATAAGCTGCGAAAACCCCAAAATCACCACGCGTGGCACCCCAAGTCAATCGACTATAGAGTGAAATTTCTCCATCGATTCCCACTGCAATATCACTTTTGGCCGTAAGGACTAAAGGAAGCATCCCATTCCAATTGGCATTTTGCCACGTAGACTGTTCATAAGGTTGCCGTTGCAATACATATAAACCAACCACGGCATTGGATAATCCATCAACACTGGAGTATAAAAAATCCACAGATGTTTCCGATAGTAGTTCGTCCTTTAAAAAGTCATCATCACATGTTATCAAAAACACACAACTAATGAAAAAGAGCCTATGACCGATGAATTTGCTTTTGAGATTCATGATTAAAATTCGATATGAAGTCCCATGCTAACATTCAAGGTTTCAGGAAAAACCCCATTGACTAAATCTTGTTCTGGAGAGTATGATGGAAAATCAGTATAGGTAAACAAATTGGTTCCTGTAACATAAACCCTTAAATGATCGATTCCTATCGACGATTGCCATTTTTGGGGTAACGTATAACCCACAGTCAGTGTTCGCAGTCGAAAATAGGATGCATCACGTACGGCAAAAGAAAATAAATGTGCATGAGTGATTTGTTTGGGTCTTGGATATTCCGTTGAAGGAAACTCGGGGGTATAATAAGGCGTCACAATGCCATTGATAGCTCCTTTCCATAATTCACCGTTGGCTAACACCGAATTGATTCGAGTGGCTCCTTGAACTGTATAAAAATCAGCAAATAAATCAAACCCTTGGTATCGAATCGTTCCAGTAAACGAACCATACCAATCTGGATCGGTGGCGACAAAGACATTATCGCGATCATCGATTTGACCATCTTGATTTTTATCAATCACCCAAACATCTCCGGGTTGAGCCGTTGGGATTCCAGCAGCCACGACATCATCCCCTTCTTGAAATATTCCAGCATATTGAGGCAACCAAATGCTATTGATGGATTCACCAATGGATAGTCGACCTACTGTTGAAGAAATATCGATCAATTGCCCTTCACTATCGGTTTCTCCATTCAGGGCAATGATTTTATTTTGATTCGTTGACAATACGGTTCCAACGTCAATAGACCAATCAGAATGATCGATGATTCGAGCATTAAGCGTCAATTCAGCACCAGTATTTTGTAATTCTCCAACATTAAAACGAGTCACATTAAAACCAGTCGATGAGGCAATCGATCGGTCTAATAATAAATCGATGGTATTGGCTTGATATACTTCGACAGTTCCACTCAAGGCTCGATTAAAAAAGGCAAAATCAACACCTATATTCGCTGTCAATGTTGTTTCCCATTTTAATTTTGGATTGGGTAGTCGAGAAGAAGCTACAGCACCTCCAATCACTTCTGAACCAAACACATAAGGTGTGAAGTCCGCAACTCCTAGAGATTCCAATGGATTAATGCCTTGATTTCCTGTGGCACCATAACTAACTCGTAGTTTTAATTCATCAATATTTTCTGAGTCATCAAAGAAGTCTTGATGTAATTTCCAAGCACCTGATATAGCGGGGAAATAACCCCATTTATTATCTTCTGCAAACACCGAAGAGGCATCTGCTCTGATGGTTGCTTCAAATAAGTATTTATTTTTGAAGGAATATCGAGCTCTCCCCATGAATGACAAAATACGTCTTCTCGATACATTTCTAGTACTGTTTAGAAGTTCTGTTGCCAGCCCATCATAGAGCAAACCATCATTTAAAAATCCTGATTGATCTAATTGTGAATATTCATTGAGTTGTTGGTCAAAGGCTTGAACCGCTGTCAAGTCAAAATTGTGATTTTCGCCTAAATCAGGTGTATAGTTCAAAATATTTTCAATCAATATCTGATTGTATTTTCCATTGATAAGCACGCCAATCCCACCCGTTCCTTGATCCCCAGCGGAATGCAATGATGAACGATAGACCCCTTGGTCGAGGATTCGGTTTCTTTGAAAGGTTTTAAGAGAATAATGGAGATGGGGGAGTATCTGAAAGTTGAACTTTAAACTGACATCCATCAAATCAATTTCTGCTTCATCCACGGACTCTCTTTGATCCCAAAGGGGATTGACAAAACTCACATCGGTTGGTCCCAAATAGTATTTCAATAAATTTCCTTCATCATCAAAGGGTTTGGCCAAAGGGGTAATGGTGGTAAAATTTAATCCACCAGTTTCTTTTTGTTGAATCGCGTCTTGATAATTCACGATGACATCAACATTTATTTTTTCAGTCAATTTTTGATTGAGGTTGAGTTTTAGACTTAACCGATTGTATTTAGAATTGGGAATGATTCCGGATTGATTGAAATAGTTGATACTCGAATACCATTTCGTTCGTGGACCACCCGTCGTCACACTAAACGTATGATTGGTCAACAACGCATCATCGAGTACAAGATCTTCCCAATCGACATAGAGGCCCTTTTCAATAGCTTCTCTTTCAAAAGGCGAAAAAATAATTCCATCTGATAAATAATTTCCCGTTCGTCTGTTTCGATTGGCCTGTCTTCGCAAATCAGCAAATTGTTCCCCAGTATACAGGTCAAAGTTACGCGTTAGTCTCTGAGTGGTGATATAATTCGAATAACTAAATCGAGGTTTTGTCATTTCTCCTGCTGTTTTGGTCGTGACCAAAACCACCCCATTGGATGCTCGGGCTCCATAGATCGCTGTCGAAGAAGCATCTTTTAAAATTTCAATAGAAGCAATATCATCTGCAGGGACATCATTCAAATTATCATAGGGAAGACCATCAACAATAATCAATGGGTTATTCCCTCCAGCAACCGATACATTACCTCTGATGACAATATTTGAAAATCCGCCTGGTCTTGGATCTCCCAAATTGACTTGAACGCCAGCGGCGCGACCTCTTAGAAGTTCAGAAATATTGGTTGTTGGGGTTTGGTTGGCTTCTTCAACATCAACGCTGACAACCGAACCCACAAGATTGCTCTTGATTTGAGTTCCATATCCAACCACCACGACTTCATCCAAGTAATCCCGATCCAATAACATGATGACCTGCATGAAGTCATTAGACGTAACCTCTACTCTTTGGGTTTGGTAACCGATAAAACTAAAGACTAAAACCTGATTTAGTGATGGTACATTAATCTGAAAATTGCCATCAAAATCAGAAATAACCCCTGAACCAGTCCCTTCAACCACAACATTAACACCTGATAAGGGACCTTGATTATCCGATACATTTCCTTGAATTATCCATTGGGCATTGAGGATTGACAAGGTCGAAAGCCAAGCATAAATTCCTAACTTAAAATCAAGCATATTGTATTTACTATTCAAACTTGGAAAATTAAAAATTTTTTTAATATTAAATCCAATGTTGTGTTCCTCTTTTGAGTCCAACATAGATCGACCAGTCATCTTATTGTTTGCCTCGAGGTGTTGATCTCCTTCATAAAAAATGAAATTAACATTTCATAAGAATGGAAAAAAGGTTAAACGTTAACCTCCATATGATGGTCGTCATATTCATTACTTATGATAATGACGGTTAAAGATAAAAATAGGGGAACTATATACTCTATGACACAGAAGCTCTATTTCTAAGGGACTTATACGTTTAACCTAATATTGATCGATCCGGTGTTGGCTTCTGCTTTAGCTTCTGTTGAAAAGGTTTCATTTATTTTAAATAAGGATAATGATTGCATTTTTGTGGATTCCAGTTGACTATAAGAATACAAAAAAAAATTTAGATTAACCGTATAAGTCCCTTATTTTAGAACCATTTGGGATTGGCAACATAATTTATTTGGTGAAGCACGCGATAAAAAATTGAAAGAAAAATTGAATTGGAGGCGTTTATACGCTACTTATGGAAAAAAGGAATATTCAAAACACCATACCAAAGGCCGATTTCAAGAATTATACGAAATGTATGAAAAGGATGAAGATACGATTGATCACACCGAATATCCCTTTGTTCAAATACCCAATGGAATTTATGAATATATTTTATCTGGTGAAACGGAGGAAAGTCGCCA
Source organism: Flavobacteriaceae bacterium (assembly GCA_026710085.1). Classification (GTDB taxonomy): domain Bacteria; phylum Bacteroidota; class Bacteroidia; order Flavobacteriales; family Flavobacteriaceae; genus Bin25. The sequence continues at coordinate 10,217 of JAPORT010000148.1, forward strand.
ATATATCAACAGACGAACGTTTAACGATAAAGAAAAAAGAAATAAATGGAATGAGCAAAATAAATTATGGCCCAACAAAAATCAAATTTGTAAAAAAACGGAGTGCAATACCCCAATGAATCAATCTCATGGAGATCATATCAAACCCTATTCCAAAGGGGGGCGAACGATTCCATCAAACCTGCAGGTTCTATGTGCTGAATGCAACAGAAGATTATCAAATAATTAACTTTAATCAATCTTTTCTAACCTCGTGGGTTGAACCAAAAGTTACGAAATCTTCAAAAAATAGAAAATCCAAACAATCACCAAACGATATTCCCAAAGAAATTCATTTGGGAGCAGAACGATTAGCTAGAGCCTTGAAAATCCCCAACTTCGCTGAAAAGGAGCAAAAGCGAATCAATGAAGAAAAACAACAATCCATTTTTTAATCGGATTTGATACTATTTTTTTAGAAATAAAGGTTCTGTTTCATAGAGTATATAGTTACCTTTTTTTAATAAAATCGCTTATCGAGTCGTTTGAGTATCGACCTTATTTTCTCTCTGTTGCGATTGAATGTATTTTCTAAGATAAGGTAACTCTCTTTTTCTAGAGGAAGGATATGGTTTTTCACAAAGCCAAACATCTCTTAATGTCGGATAGTGATATGCGATTCGATTGCGAATTCGAGTGAAGGCTCGCCATTCAATATTGGGGCATTTTTCCTTTATAGGAGGATAGATCTCATTGGCCATCATTCTTGTTTCCTCAATAATCAAAAACGATTGAAAATAAATTAATTTCTGATTTTTTAAATCCGATAGGAAATGATCTTTGTTTTGAATCGGTCTGATGACCCAATGCCATTCATTATACAATGATTGGATATTATCCAATCGTTCCTGCAAATTCTCTTGTAGTATTTCGTTCATTAAAAAACTCAATGGCTTCGCCTAAGACTCGTTCTTTAGAAAATCGATTAATACAATCATAATGGACTAAGTTCACCTCACACCCAAAAGCATCTTCTAAATCTAAGATGATGTGGGTCGTGTCCATTAAATCGACTTCTTCATTGAATTCATAAAGTAATTCGATAAAATCTTTTTTGGAATCCCAAGCATTGTAAGCGATCCGAATGGGATCATAAGACCTCACGGACTCAATCACAATTTTTTGCTGCTCTTTGGTTAACATGATGAATGACCTTTTTAACAAAAATAAAAACTTCAACTTATTCCGTTGTCGGATAAGTCAAGATACGGGGATAGAAACAACAACCAAATCATTCCCAAAGAAATTCATTTGGGAGCAGAACGATTAGCTAGAGCCTTGAAAATCCCCGACTTCGCTGAAAAAGAACGGAAGCAAAGCCTCCCAATCGAGCCTAAAATCCAAAAACGAATCAACGAAGAAAGACAGTAAACGATTTTTTAATCGGATTTTGTTGTTGTTTTTAGAAATAGAAGTTCTGGGTATTAAAGTATATAGTTCCCTTAAAAAAAACCACGAAAAAACTTCCTTTTAAGAATTTGCCTAACCACAAAAATGTTCCTTTAGATTTACATTTAAAAGTCGCTTCTGTAATAGGTAATGTATTTAAAGAAATCGATTCTAAATCGAAATCTAAAAAATCTAAAAGATAATTTTAGTTAAGCGTATAAGTCCCATGAGTTGTCTCAACTTTTTGAGCTCTAGGTGATCGAATCAATGTCGATGATTAATGGTTTTTCATTTGGTAATGTATTTCTTGTATTTCTTTTTTCATTTGATGAATCAATTTTTTCTCCATATCGTTTGCTCGTTGACTCAATCGATCGAGAAGAACACCTAAATGTGCCATTTTTTTATAATAGACTTTCAAAGGAACATTTCTAGCTCCTGTATCTTCTATTCCTCTAGACAGACCAAACATAGAAACTGAGTTGGCATATTCAGTTTGTAGTCTTTTCAAAGCAAACCTCGAACTAAAATAATGACTAGCATTTAATGCTCCGTCAATGATTGGAACCGTTACCACATGAAGATGTGGCGTTTTTTCATCCCGATGCAATACAAAACGAACAATATTTTCTTTTCCGAATTCATGGCACATAAAGTTCCAATTGCTTGAGATCCACTGTTCTCGTAACTTCTTATCAGCAAAAATTTCATGCATTCTTTTGGAGCTACCTGTTAAGATGTGCTCATGAAATAATACTTGATTGGAACGAATTTTTCGAGAAATCGTGTGTCCCATTTGAATTCTCTTTTTGATTGCTTGATGCATTGGTAGAGCACTATATTCGGGAATCTTCTTATTCCAATTCAGATGAACCCTTTGGGGGTCCGCATGCCTAAAAGACCATTCTTTCCCTTGGACCCGATCGATATGATGTCCCAATCCGACGCCTAATGATTTTCCACTAGCCATTCGATAAACTGCGTATTGTGTTGCCATAAGTAACTTTCGATGAATCTAAAATGATTCATGATTTAAAAGATGTCCTTCTCTATTGATGGAATGTTTCATATCGGAATTTTTAATCCCATTTGTAAACTCATGGGATAAGC
>JAPORT010000004.1 GCA_026710085.1 Flavobacteriaceae bacterium
TGGTTTGTTTTTTTGATGGTTCATGATGGTTGATTTCTTGGTAACGATTGACGGGTGTTTGATATGGAATACCCTGATGAGGTCTCTCATCATGATCAAACCAAAAATATTTTTCTATATTGTTCGCACTCTAAACCATCATCAGAGGGTTCCATAGCCGTGCACTCTTGTTTGACCGAATGCCATCATCGTTTGATCAAGGCATTGTCCGTCGCTCTACCTTTTCCATCCATACTTCACCGAATGGAAATACGGTTAACCGTATTGTTATATTCCTTAACGGTCAACGGACGGCCTTGATCGGTATTCCATATTTGAGGACAACCATCGTGTTCCACCACCTAGTATAACGCCTCCAAACACCAATCCACAGGCATGGTATGGGAAAGATGGAAGCCGACCACAAAACGACGATCCATGTCGATGATGGCACAGAGGTCAAACCTTTCCCTTGGAACGCTCATGGAGATGATCTCGGTGGCCCAAACATGATTCGACCTCTCAGTCAATACGGAACTATCGGATGCTCAGGGCTTTGGTTTCTTCGAGTGGTCTTTATTTGGGGTCAAGAGCTCGGATATGGAGTCACTGGTAGATGCGGATGATGCGTTTGACATGGAGTTGTTTGAATTCTGGATGCTTCACAAGAAGCATCCGTCGAGCACCAAAAAAGGGATAGAGAATAGAATCTCTTTTCATCAACTTGACTCATCGTACATGAAGCTCGGAAGGCCCCATAGCTCGGTCATACCAGCCACGACGATCGATCCACCATCTGACGACGTTTTGCTGTAGCATATGGCATCATCAGTTTTTTTTTAGAATTCAATGTCGATCTTCTGCTGGCCAATGATCTGGTCGCATGGATCCTATGGTTTTTGTTTCTGACCCTCCGTTTTTCGAGCATTCGAACGATGAAACAAATTGTTGGCTCGTTGGCCAAACTCTTTTTTCCAAGTGGCTATTGGGACAGGATGAATGTCAAAACGACGAGCGAGTTCTTGGATGCGATCACGTTCTTTGAAGGCTTCCTTGACCACTGGCGTATGTTGTCTTCGCTTCATAGGATAACAATAGTCACTGTAAAATATAACTGAAACAGCTGTCCTAATCTTGGGGGACAGAACAACTTAATCAAAAGTAAAACCCAATTTGATTAAGGGAGCATACCATTAACGAACATGATTTTTCTATTGTGCCAATCGATTATTTCAAAGCCAACCCGTTTGTTTATTTCTCTAAAATGTTTGTCATCCGTTGCAATGGGCATTTTATATTCTATTGCTGTGCTTGCGATTAAAAAATCTTTATAATTAATTGATGACTGATTTATAATTCTTTGAAGGTAAGTGGCTCTAGTGTGTATTCTCTTGTTTAATCCAACTATCTTAATATAGCCTAGTATTCCCAAAAAATGTTTTTGTTGATTCTTATACTTTCTATTTTTAAATAAATAAGTGATTTCTTTCCTGACTTCGTTCGTTATTCTAATTTGATAACCCATAGCAATATAATATCGAAGGTTACTCTTTGAATACTCTACTCTCCTGAGATAATTAATTATTATATTGGCATCAAATAGTATTTTCTTGCTTTGAACCAATAGTATTTTTCCTCTTTTCATTAAGAGATTTTTCCATTATTTCCCAATCTTGATCTGATAATTCACTAAAGGATTCTTGTAGTGCTTTCCAAGCCTTAGCTTCTTCTATTCCAGATTGTCTGTCCAGTTTCTCGACAACTTCTAACAATCTTCTAATATTAGGAACAGAAAAAGATTGAATTCTATTCTTGATTTCGTCACTCTTTTTCTTCTCAAGCATTAACTTTTGATCAATTTCTTTTTCTAACTCTTGTATTTCCTTGTCAATATGATTCATCAAAGTGTAGTTATTCGGTTGTTATTTTTTTAAACAATGATATCGCATCCTCTTGTTGTTGTTTTTCGGCTAGCCGATGCTGATTATCAACAAAATTGGCCACTTTTCTAATATCTTCAACTGAAAATAATTCTACTCTTTTAGATAAAGATCTTACTAATTTTTGAAACAACATTTCATCCTGCTCCATTTCCAATATTAGTTTATCAGTTTTATTCATACCGTTGCATCTTAAACACTTTCTTTCTCATTCTCATTTATTTCATCTTCAATTTTGGCCACATATTTGGATAGTATTTTAAGTTGCTTTAGCGACAATAATTCAATTTCTAATTGTAGCGTTTTTAATTCGTCAAGTCGTTTTTTCTCCTCTATATTCATTTCAAAACTGAATTAAACCAAATTTACAAAATTTTAGTTACACTATAGATTTTCATTTACTCGAAATATAATCATCCCCACTTCACTACAAAATCGATACGCAACGTATGCTTTTTTCTAAAAAGCCATTAAAGTACTTTTGCCAACAAGGGCATCGTGGCCGAGTGGCTAGGCAGAGCTCTGCAAAAGCTTTTACAGCGGTTCGAATCCGCTCGATGCCTCGTTATTATGGAGAAATCCACTTAATGAAGTGGTAGTCGATTAATTTCCTTTCTAAGGAAACCTTGCCAATACTAACGTGAAGTAGGTCTCCAATTTCAACGACTTTTCTTCTTTTTTTTCTTTTTTCGATAATCCATCGATTTTTAACAAACGAATATTTTGCATCGGGTACTTCACGAAAAAACACCATTCCTTGACACTTGGTTTCAGACAGTTCTACAAACATACCATACCGACTCAATCCCGAAACATATCCTTTATAAGCCCCTCCTTTCTGCTTTAATTTCAAGACATACAGACATTGCATGAATTTCTGTACTTCTCTTTCGACTTTCAAAGCATTGATTTCTTGAAAATTAATATGATCACAATATTCCTCTAATTTTCGAAAACCTGGATAACCCTCCTTATCATGAAATAAAAGAGACTTTAATATGCGATGAACCAAAACATCAGAATATCTTCTTATTGGAGAAGTGAAATGAGTGTATTTATCAAATCCTAAACCATAATGACCTATGTTTTTTGTACGATACTGGGCTTTGCTCATGGCTTTTGTTATCAAAGTCGAGAGCCAGTAAGCATGTGGAGTCTTCGCCAAAGATAGCATCGATGCATTGAGCATCTCTTTGACATTGTCTGTCGATGTGTTCATTGTGATACCGATTGATTTTAATCGTTGGGAAATCTGTTCTAATCCATCAACATCTGGTAAGTCATGAACTCGGTATACTGTAGGTATTTTCGCATCATATCGGCTAAAAAAATCAGCCACAGTTCGATTAGCCAAAAGCATTAATTCTTCAATCAATTGTTGAGCTTGATTTTGAATGCGTATGGTAACGTTTATGGGATGGGCATCCTGATCCACTTCGTACTTGACCTCTTCAGATTGAATGATTAGAGACCCCTCTTTGATTCTTTTGAATCTTAAATGTTTCGTGATGTCATGCAATACTAATAAAGCGTGTCTCTGAGAATCTGAAAAACCTTTGAAATGAACATTCTTTGGGTGATGATTATTTTCATCGAATAACGATTGAACTTGCTGATAAGAGAGTCTTTGATTGGAATTGATGATGGTTTTGGCAAATTGGTGATGCATCACTTTTCCTTCAGATGTCATTTCAAATATCACGGAAAAAGTCAGCTTATCTTCTGAAGGATTCAAAGAGCATAAATCATTGGATAAAACTTCAGGAAGCATTGGAATCACTTGATCAATGAAGTAAACAGAGGTTCCTCGATGGTAAGCTTCTCGATCTAAAACCGAATCTTTTGGTAGATAATGCGTCACATCGGCAATATGAATGCCAATTTGGTAGTTTGAGTTTGGTAATTTCTTGAAAGAAATAGCGTCATCTAAATCTTTAGCCGTTTCTTGATCGATGGTAAATGTTAATTCATTTCTAAAATCCATACGATTTTTAGTTTCCTCAGTGGTTATGGAGGTGGTAAGCGATTGAATGTCCTTTAACATCTTTTGGGGAAACGAATTTTGAAATCCATAATGCAACGCAATTTGATTGATTTGATTTCTGTAGGACGACTTTTCATTAGCTTTGATTGTTTGAATCAACTCAGCTAAGGGGTAACTTCGATGCGGATCCCATTGCTTGAATCGAATCAATACACGTTGCCCGATCGATAAATGGCTTAAATCTTGTTGATCGATTAAATAATATCGTTTGGGAATGGTTTTTCCTTCGATTTGATAATAATAATCTTCAAACTCAAAGACAACCCTAGCAACAATACACTTTTGAGTTCGTTTTATAATTTCAATACACTGACCGTAATACGCTTTGCGTTTGTCGCTATATCGATAGGTCACTTTGAGCAAATCTCCCAATAATGATCTATTCAGAAATTTAGGTCTGATTTGAATCCATATAGAGGCTTTTTGATACGTATCATGAAAATAAATACCCATTTGAACTCCTTTTGCTTCCAATCTACCTCGAGCCGTCAAACGTTTTGTATTGGATTTTATTTTTTGAAAAGACAACGAAAGATATTGTGTATTAGTATGGGAACCGAGATGGTTTGCTTATCGATTCAAGTGCAAATTTCTTTCATCTGAGAATAAGTTCTCAATTTTAAAATCAACAACGATAAAGAATAAATTAAAAACTTAAATTTTAAAAAAGCTTATTATTATTACAGAAGATGAATTCTTGAAAAATAAATTCTTTTTTCTGTAGAAAAAAGAATTGAAATAAAATTAATAATCATTTCAACAATTGGAAATCAATAATATCCTTGAAAATACAAGAAAACTCAAATAAAATGCAACAGTTGTCAAAAAAGAATTCAACAATATAACAAGAGATGTTTAATTTTCATAGTCGAACTATAACTGTAAGTTTAAATGTTCAATAAATCTTAAAACTACATTTTCTTTTTTGAACCAAAAAACATAATAAGGTCAATCATTAGAAAAAAAACTACTTTTTATTTGGTATTATACAGACGAATGTAACATAGAATTCAACCATGATAACGCAACAAAAAGTGAAAATATTTATCGGATGTGATCATGCCGGATACGAATTAAAAGAGTGCTTGATGCAACAACTATCAAATCAACAGAAATTCGATGTTAAAGATTTTGGAACCTATTCGAAGCAGAGTGTGGACTATCCAGACTATATTCACCAAGTGGCTCAAGCGGTCCAAAAAGACAAAGAATCGAAGGGTTTAATCATCTGTGGAAGTGGAAATGGGGCCGCCATGACAGCCAATAAATATGCTGGAATAAGGGCAGCTATTTGTTGGAACAAATCGATAGCAGAACTAGCTAGAACGCACAATGATGCCAATATACTGAGTCTCCCTGCTCGATTTATTGGACCAAACGAAGCCCATTCAATGCTAAAAATCTTTATAGAAACCGAATTTGAAGGAGGAAGACACCAACGTAGAGTCAATAAAATAGACTGTTCTTGATGCTTCGTTATTGCATCAAATCTTTTGATGATCTGACAACAAAAGAACTCTATGCCATCCTTCAATTACGTATCGAGATTTTTGTTGTGGAACAAAATTGCCCGTTTCAAGATTTAGATGGACAAGATTTTGAAGCGTTACACATCTTTTCAATCAATACAAGCCGATGTATGGCCTACGCTCGATTGAGTCAAACCGATGCGAGAGAAGCATTGATCAGTCGCGTGATGATCTCTCAGGAAAACAGAGGAAAAGGACTCGCTTATGAATTAATGACACTTTCTGTGGAGCAAGCAAAAAAGTGGTTCCCTCAAAATCAAATCAAAATAGCGGCACAAAAACACTTGCAACCATTTTATAAAAAATGCGGGTTTGAATACAACGGACATGATTTTTATGAAGATGGTATTCTACATTGCACCATGTACTATATCAGTTAGTAATCTATTTTTTTTGAGGAGATGCCATAATTCGGTTTTTAATGATTGATACGTGGGTAATTCAGAGGATTGATAAAGTAAAAAATAATCACCTGGTTCAATAGTCATGCAATGACATCTGTAGACATTTTGAAAGGCCTCACGTAATCGTCTTTTGATCCTATTGCGTAAAACGCTCGAACGAAATTCTTTTTTACCGACACCTACAGCAAAACGGACTATTTCGCTTTGAGGCTCTTTTTTGTAAATTAATTGAAAATCGTCGGTCCGGATACGTTGACCATTGGAAAACAATAGTTTGATGGTTTGTCTTCCCTTTAATCTTGAAATTTTAATATGCTACAGTTAATGAGGAGGTTGATAAACATTGTTTTCAGGATTGATATCTGCTACTAAGTTTGTTGGATTGAGGTTAATGGATTCAATGCTGCTTTTAGGTTGATCAAGAGTCAGTGTGTAGGTAGGAAAGGTCCAAGGCCAGTCTTTTTCTGTGATCAAATCAATTGTATAGTGATTTTCTTTTTCGCCTCTCATCAATGGAATCGGAATATAGCGTATTTCTTGATGTCCGTTCGTATAGGTAATCAACACATCAAGAGGCATGGGCATTTGTCCTATTCGTTCGAGTTGTATGTGAGTCTGATTTTCCTTTTCTATAACGTTTTGAATCCCATAATCAATGGTTTTGATGGTTTGTGTCCAATCGGTTAAATACCATTGAAGTTGTATCTCGGATACCTTTTCAGCCACTCGTCGAAAGTCATCGGGGTATGGATGAGTAAATTGAAAATCAGAGACGTATTGTTTCAGAGCTTCGGCGAGCGCTTCGGGACCAATGATATGCCCTAGTTGGGCGACGAAAACACTTCCCTTACTGTATGCACTTAATTCATAGGCCATATTGTAATGATAACGATTGGCATTGGTTGTTTGGGGTTCTTCAACACCTGAAAGGGCCAAATGGTAATATCCATTGTAAGATCCTGAATGCGGAAAATCACTTTTTTCATCAGCAAAGACATCGTTCATCGCCATATTAGAAATATACACAGTAAAGCCCTCATCCATCCATTCGTATTTCATTTCATTGGTGGCTAAAGCATGTTGAAACCAACTATGGGCTAATTCATGGCACGTGACGCCAACCAAACTACCAAAAGAACGATTTCCTGTGATTAAAGTCAACATGGAATATTCCATGCCACCATCCCCACCATGAACAACATTATATTCTTTATAATGGTAGGGACCAAGATGTTTGTTAAAATACGAAAGCATTTCAGCCGTAATGGGTTGTAGTTCTTTCCAGTTTTCAATGATTTCAGGATTGTTTTTATAGAAAAATCGTAAGGTCACTCCATTTTCTCCAGGAAAGGTATCATGAATATAATCGGGATCAGCCCCCCAAGTAAAATCAAGAACATTTTCTGCTTTAAAATGCCAAATTAATTTTCCGTTTTCGACTTTAGGTGTTGCTGTATCGGAATAACCATGTCCGATTTCTTCGGGATTTTGTAAAATCCCCGTAGCGGCAACGGTGTAATCTGAATCAATCCGTAGTAGCACATCAAAGTTTGCCCAAACACTGTGATATTCTCGCCCGAGATAAGGTGCTGTATTCCATCCTTGATAATCATATTCTGCTAGTTTGGGAAACCATTGGGCCATCGAATAAGCGATCCCTTCCGATGAATTTTTACCTGCTCTACGAATAACATCAGGAACATGACCTTTAAAATCAAGCGTTAATGTGGTTGATGCCCCGCTGTTTAAAGGTTTGTCAAGAGGCACTTCCAAGATCGTCCCTGAAAGTTCGGGCGATAATGCTTGACCGTCTTGTTTGACATTCCATACGTTTAGCCATCCTTGTTGTTCTTTCGATAGAGAATCAATATTCACTCGAAAACGACTGTTTTCATCAGGACTCGTATTATTGCGGACAGCCATTTCACTTTCTGGCTGAAAAGCATTAAAATAAAGATGATAAAACACTTTTTTAATGGTGTCAGGCGAATGATTGGTGTAGATTAGTTTTTGAGAGCCTTCATAAAGATGCGTTTCTACATCCATATCCACTTCCATGGTATAATCAGCATGTTGTTGCCAATAAGCCCGTTGGCCAACGGTGGCCGAAGAGAGGCCTACCATAAAAATCAGTGTATAAAGTGTTCTCATAAAGTACTGGCATAAATGAGAGCATTATACAAATTAACCATTCTGGGCGATTTAGCTAATTCTTTTGAAGACACCACCTCTTCACTAGAGGGCTTGGTCAGTGAATGAAACAAAGGGACTCCGGAAGTCATCAAAACATGTTTGATTTCAGAAGCACTGAGTTTTGGAAAATAAGATCGTAAAACAGCGGAAACTGCAGTAACATTGGGGGCTGCCATGGAGGTTCCACTATTAAAGTCTTTTTTATTGTTGGGGAGTGCAGAATAAACATCTTCTCCAGGAGCAAACAAATCCACTTGGTGATTCCCATAGTTGGAAAAAGAAGCCACTTGATTTGCATTATAGTTTCGTGAAGTCGCACCAACGGTGATAAAGTTATCCACAAAATCTACACCATCGATATGATCTCGAATAAAGTTTGGTTTTTCACCATGATTGATGTTGACGCCTTCATTTCCAGCAGCATTAACAATCAACACATCATTTTCTTCGGCATGTTTTAAAGCATCATAAACCCATTGTGGATGTGGAGAAAAAGATTTCCCAAAACTCGTGTTGATGATATCAGCTCCATGATCAACAGCATATCGGATGGCTAAAGCGACATCTTTATCGTATTCGTCGCCATCGGGAACGGCTCGCAACACCATAATTTCAACATTGGGTAGAATATCACGACCATAACAGGAAAAGAGGGCGATTCCACTCACATGAGTGCCATGCGAACTATCGCTATGTTCAGGTCCCGAAACACGGCCGTCACCATAATTTTGATCATCAAAATCATGGGGATTATCTCCAACGATGGAACGACCATCAAAATCAATATTATAATGGTAGTTGAGTTGAGTGTACAGATAATCATTGTAATCCTTTAAATCATTCAAATCGAAACCATTCGTTTTCATGTATTGTAATAGTGGTATGTATTCTTCATTGGAATCATCTATTTCAATGGTTTCGAGATCCTCTAGGGTATACGTGGCCTTACCCAAAATTTTTTGAGCCACGCTATCGGCTTTTTTAGTGTTTTCATACATGGTGCTTATCATCATCGACTGGGGTCGAATTTCCGCAAGCTTTTGATCGACATACTCTTTGTATTCATTGTATTGATCACTATCCTTTTCAGCGGTTTTGAGTAACCGAACCACTTCTAGATTTTCTTTTTCGGCATTTCCTAAAAAATTCCATCCATGAATGTCATCCACATAACCGTTGTCATCATCATCGATATTATTATTAGGAATTTCTTCTTGATTTGTCCAAATAGACTCACCCAAACAAGGGTGCGAGATATCCACTCCAGAATCAATGATAGCGACAATGACTTTATCCCCCTTTTTATCGACTAAAATTTCATCATAACTTCTCAAGACACTCATGCCAGGAATACTATCCTTTTGGACATCCAAAAGATGCCAATACTGAAGATCGTCTTCTGAAATTTCCGAGGACTTTTCAATTTCAATGTTTTGTGATACTTCAACAGGGTCTAATTTGAGATTTTTTAGTGTCCCGCAGGAACTAAGGAAGACGAAAACGGCGAGAAACAGTAAAAAAGTGAAGTTGAGTTTCATTTGTTTGATTTATAATCTAAAAAAAGCAAAGGTAAAATTTGGTCAGAAACAACCACATATGATTTCTTCGATAATCATATTGCTGGAACAGCGTTAAAAAAGTTCTGAAAGCATCATAGATTCATCGATTCGAACCCCTTTGGGGGTTTGTTTTAAACTGATTAACTCATGTTGTATATCGTGTTCCATAAATAGCAAAAAACCTTGGTCAACAGCCGAGTTTAAAAATATTGTTTTTTCTTTCATGGTCACTAAAGGACGTACATCATAACCCATGATGTATGGAATGGGAAGGTGACCATAAGTAGGTATTAAGTCTCCAGCAAAGACAATATGATTGTTTTTATAGGTGATTTTGGGGAGCATTTGTTTTTCGGTATGACCATCAAAAAACAGGACATCAAACGGAAACTTTGCTCGTTGAAGTGATTCAGCATCATTTTGGATGAACTGTAATTGTTGACTTTCTAACAAAGGGTGAAGGTTTTCAGGTAAAAAAGAAGCCTTTTCTCTTGGGTTGGGATTGATCGCCCAATTCCACTGGTCTTGGTGTACCCAATAGGTTGCATTTTTAAAGGTGGGGACAATTTGGTTTTGATGATTCAATGATGTCGCTCCACCCACATGATCAAAGTGTAAATGCGTTAAAAAAACATCGGTAATTTCATCTAATGAATAGCCGGCTTGCTGGATGGATGTTTCTAAACGATGACTTCCAAACAAATGATAATGACTGAAAAACTTACGACTTTGTTTATTTCCTAATCCAGCATCGATTAATATCAATCGATTTTCATTGGCAATCAAAAGGCATCGAGCCGTTAATGAAACAAGATTATGGACATCTGCAACATGAGTGCGTTGCCAAAGCAACTTTGGCACCACCCCAAACATAGCACCACCGTCTAATTTGAAATGGCCTGTTTCAATGACATGCAGTTGCAAAACCTAGAGCAAATCAATTCGGGCTAAGATGTCTTGTGCTGTGATGTAGAGGTGTTTTTCATCTGGTCCAAAGCCACAATTGGCTGCTGACTTTCCATCCAATCGAATGGTACCGAGATGAGCCCCTTCTGAATCAATGACCAGGACGCCACCAGGTCCCGTAGCAAAAATATTCCCTGAAGAATGGACTTTTAACCCATCAAAATTCCCAACATTTTCAGAGTTCTTGGAAAGAGCGGTACCATCAAAAAACACTCTTCGATTTGAAACGGAACCATTTTGCACATCAAAAGCAATAATGACTGGATTATTAGCGTAGGAATTGGCGACATATAATATTTTTTCATCCAAACTCAAAGCAATTCCATTGGGTCGATGAAGGGAGTCATCCAAAAGCGTGGTTCCATTCTCTGGAGACCAAAGATAAACTCCATTTTCTTCGAGTTCTTTTAACGAATCATCATCCTGATCTTTCAATCCGTATGGAGGATCCGTAAAGTAGATTTGTCCTTTGGAATCAATGGCTAAATCATTGGGACTATGGAACCGTTGATTTTGGTATTTACCGACAACGGTTTTGTATTGTGGGATTTCAAATTCCCAAGAAACCAATTGAGCGATGCGACGATCTCCATGTTGACAAAGGATCAAGTTTCCTTGAGCGTCTATTGCTAAGCCATTACTTCCTGTCACGCGATTACTTGGTGCATATCCAGTTTGTCCACTAGGTTCTAAAAAAACTTGTAACCCATCGGATTCAGTCCATAGGTAGGCTTTATTGGTTGGAACATCAGAAAACACCACACCCTGGAGATGAGTCGCCCAAACAGGACCTTCAGACCAATGAAATCCAGTAGCTAAAACTTCAATTTTAGCATCGGTTGAAATCAAAGTGCTTATTTTATCTGAAAGTCTTTCGACAGTTCCAATGGTAGGATACTCCTTTTGACTGTAAAGACTCGTTGCGAACAAAAGAGCAAAGAGATAAGAATATTTCATGGGTTGTATATAAGAATCAGGCGTCAGTGGCTCTAGCAAAGATAATCAGAAGCCCCAAGATATGAATTTTATAAAAAAAATAGGTAAGTATTGAATCAATCCAACGATATCCATTCAAAACAATCGTGTATAATCATGATAACCAATGTTTTAGCGAAAAAATTACTTTATTTCTAAGTCAAACCGAATCAACATATCCGAATCATCCTTGTAGATAAATTGCATCATATCATCGACTTTGGATAAAGTGAAATAAGACTGGGACCTTTGATTCGTATTCATGCGTTTTGATACGTGTAGAAAGCCAAGAAATGGATAAAACTCACGGATGATAAATTTCAATGGTTTCAATAATTCTTTTTTCTCTTTTTCAGTCATGGAACTGGAACATGAATACCTTAATCTTGAAAATCTTGAATCGTCTTTTGATAAAACTAATTCAGTGTACTATCCCAATACTTGACCTGTATTTCTTTAATGGCCTCGGTGCTATTCAGATCCAAATGATACAACTTCCATAAATGTTGTGATTGCTCTAACTCAGTCATTCACGCAATATAGGAAAGGATTGAAGAGGTTTAAGGGATTTGGGTGGTTTTGATTGAGTTTATAGATTTAGTGCCATACTGACGGCTAAATTCACAACACCTGTAAATATGATGGCTAAGGCAATACCAAATATCCAAAGAATACCACTATGCTTTCCTGTTTTATGATTCAGCGTATCGAATTTATGATGTAATTCACGGACATTATTTTCAATTCTATCAAGTCTTTGCTCGATAGGTTTTAAGAGTTCTTTTATATCTTCTATCGAGGCTGGTTGAGTTTTCATAAGTTCATTGTTCTAATGGCTTACAAAGCCAAAGGTAGTGTGTATAAAGAAAACCACTTCAAAGCACAAAAATAAATGGAGTCACTTCGTCATGGGTTAAATGATTATCCCATTTTTCAAGTATTTTTTCCAGTCGGTCAAATCGGTGGTGGAAGTTATCAAAACAGGCTTGTAATTACTCTAAAAAATCGGGATGTTCCTTTTCGATCAGTTTGGAAGTGGCTTCGGTTAATTGTTGAACCTATGCCAATAGTGATTCAAGGTTGCTGGAATAATGATTGATAAGTATTGCTTGGGGGCTGTGAGTTGTTTTTCGGACACATCTTTA
>JAPORT010000046.1:0-8680 GCA_026710085.1 Flavobacteriaceae bacterium
ATCTATGGAGGGGGAGAATCTAATGTTGCTGTTTCACTGGCAAACTTCAATCTTCCAGTGAGTTTTGTATCAAGATTACCAAATAATGATATCGGCGATTGTGCTCTCATGGAATTAAGAAAACGTGGTGTGGATACCTCTCAGATCATCAGAGGTGGGCAACGCTTGGGAATTTACTTTCTTGAAACGGGAGCCGTCAGCAGAGGAAGTAAAGTCGTTTACGACCGAGCACACTCTTCAATGAGTGAAATACAACCTGGAATGGTTGATTGGGATATCGTATTTCAAAATGCCGATTGGTTTCACTGGACGGGAATCACGCCTGCCATTTCTCAATCGGCTGCAGATGTCTGCCTTGAAGCACTCAAAGTGGCTCGAAGTAAACATTTAACTATTTCCACCGATTTAAATTATAGGGCCAAACTTTGGAAATATGATGGCGATCGAGAAAGTATCATGAGAGAATTGACATCGTACTGCGATATCATCTTAGGAAATGAAGAAGATGCACACATGCATTTTGGAATCAAACCCCAAGGGATCGATATTACCACAGAAGGAGAAAAAGTCAAAGCAGAAAGTTTTGTTTCAGTATGCCAACAAATGATGGATGAATTTCCAAGAGCCAAAATGGTCATCACCACACTGAGAGGTTCTCTGTCAGCTTCTCATAATACGTGGGCTGGTATCTTGTATGATGGGAAAAAGACCTACACCACGAAAGAATATCAAATCACACATATCGTCGACCGAGTCGGTGGTGGGGATTCTTTCATGGCTGGTTTAATCTATGGATTGATTACTTTTAATGACGATTACCAAAAAGCATTAGATTTTGCAGTTGCTGCGTCTTGTTTGAAACACACCATTAAGGGAGATGCCAATCAAGTAACAGTTCCTGAAGTTGAAAAACTAATGGGTGGAGATGCCTCCGGAAGAGTCGTTAGATAGAAAAAGATGCCATTTATTCAAAGACATCAAGTCATTCAAAAAATCCACCAAGATCGCTTGGTGGCTCTTTTTTTTCATCAGGATATAACATTAGCCAAAAAAGTCGTAAGAGCGTGCTATCAAGGGGGGGCTCGAATTATTGAATTCACACACCGAGGAGAATTTGCTCAAAATATATTTGAAGAACTCAGTAAACTATGTATTGATGAGCTACCAGAAATGGTTCTGGGTGTGGGATCGTTGACCGATGCTGCACAAGCCAGCACCTATATGAATCTCGGAGCCGATTTTGTAGTCACTCCCGTATTGAGAACAGATATTGCTCATATTTGTAACCGACGTAAAAAACTATGGATTGCTGGTTGTGGAACTTTAACTGAAATTGTTCAATGCGAAGAATTAGGGGCCGAAATTGTCAAGCTATTTCCTGGTAATATTTATGGACCTGATTTTATTAAAGGAGTTTTGGCTCCTCAGCCGTGGACATCCATCATGCCCACAGGCGGCGTCACAACCGATCAAGAAAATTTAAAAGCATGGTTTGATGCTGGTGCTGTATGTGTGGGGATGGGGTCCAAATTAATTTCAAAAGATATTCTCCAAAACAGAGATTTTGAAACGTTAACTCAAAGAGTCAAACAAGTAGTCAAGCTTATTCAAAATTTGAAGTAACGAGTGTTTTAGCCATGAAGCTTCCAAATTCCTTTAAGGTTTTATCGATTTTGTTATTACTCATGGCTGGTTGTTCTGAAATTAGCTCCGTCAGAACATTAAGGTTAGGACACGGACTGGATGTGACCCATCCTGTTCACCAAGGGATGCTTCAAATTGATCATCATCTTCAAAAGCTATCTGATGGAAAAATGCGATTAGTTATCTATCCCAATCAACAATTAGGCAGTGAAAGAGAATGTTTGGAATTGCTTCAGATCGGAAGTTTAGATATCACCAAAGTATCGGCAGCCGTCATGGAAAACTTTGTTCCTAATTTTAAAATCTTTGGACTGCCTTTTTTATTTGATGATAAAGAACATTTATTTCGGGTTCTTGATGGCCCAACCGGACAGTCACTGTTGGATTTAGGGACATCTTCATGGTTAAAAGGTCTTGGTTATTACGATTCAGGTAGTCGAAGTTTTTATTTGAAAAACCAACGGGTTGAACATCCCGATGATTTAAAGGGCTTGAAAATTAGAGTCATGGAAAGTGCTTCCGCCATTGCCATGATGCAACATTTAGGAGCCTCCCCAACGCCCATTTCTTGGGGAGAGCTTTATACTTCACTGCAACAAGGCGTGGTGGATGGAGCCGAAAATAATCCGCCTAGTTTGTATTTATCCAAACATTATGAAGTCACCAACTACTACGTCATGAGTGAACACACCAGTATTCCTGACGTCATCCTAACTAGTACTCACCTTTGGAATCGACTATCGGAGGAAGAAAGAACATGGTTAAAAAAAGCAGTAGATCTTTCGACAGTATTTCAAAGAGATTTATGGAATCAGAGTGAACAAGAATCGATGTTGGGAGTTAAACAAGCTGGCATTGAAGTGATCTACCCTGAAAAAGAACCCTTTAGAAAGGCAGTCAGTCCCATGTATGATTCATTCAAACAAGACCCAGAAATAGCTCAATTAATTCAATCCATTGAAAGTAAGCGAAATCCGTAAGAAAGTTGACCAAGTTGTCAGTATCACGTTAATCATCATATTAGCTTTGATGGTATTGAATGTGAGTTACCAAGTATTTACTCGATACTTTACTGATACGCCTTCATCCTTCACTGATGAACTATCACGCTATTTGATGATTTGGTTAGGCATCTTAGGAGCTGCTTATATCGCCGGTCGAAATCAACATGTATCCATTGATATCCTCGTCAACAAATTCTCTCCAAAATGGAAAACGATTGTTTGGCATTTCACCAATTGGTCTATTATTTTATTTGCTGTTTTTGGACTCATCATTGGAGGTGGTCATCTTGTCTACATCACCCTCATTTTAAATCAAAATTCGCCAACTCTGTCAATTCCTCTTGGCGTGGTTTATTTAATCATTCCTTTGAGTGGCCTATTGGTTGTTTTTTATAAAGTCACACAAAAAAAACCGATATAAACCGTGGACCTCATTCCCATTTTAATTCTCGTCTTTAGTTTTTTAATTTTTCTTTCGTTAGGAACCCCAGTGGCATGGAGTATTGCTATTTCATCGCTATTGACCATTTTGGTGACTATGCCTTGGTTACCCGCACTAACCACGATTTCTCAACGGATGGGTACTGGACTCGATCGGTTTTCATTATTGGCCATTCCATTTTTTATCCTTTCAGGTCAGTTGATGACCCATGGTGGGATTGCCAAACGACTGATTGATTTTGCCAAGACCATTGTTGGTTTTTTACCTGGTGGGTTGGCTCTCATCAACATCATTTCTGCCATGATGATGGGTGCTATTTCGGGATCTGCCGTAGCGGCAGCTTCGGCTATGGGTGGTATTTTGGGTCCTGAAATGGAAAAAGAAGGCTATTCTCGAGAGTATGGAGCTGCCGTCAACATCACTTCTTCTACAACAGGCTTGCTGATTCCTCCGAGTAATGTTTTAATTGTCTATAGTTTGGCTAGTGGGGGCGTTTCGATTGCGGCTCTCTTTGTAGCGGGCTACATTCCAGGCATTATCACAGGCATTTTATTGATGGTGGTGGCATCGATATGGGCTAAAAAGAAAGGATACCAAACGTTTGGGTTCAGTCCATTGATGGAGGTGATTAAAAAATTCTTGGCTGCTCTGCCCGCTTTGCTTTTATTGATTATTGTCATTGGCGGTATTGTCGCTGGATTTTTTACAGCCACAGAAGCTTCAGCGATTGCTGTTTTGTATTCTCTTGTACTCGGATTTGCTTACAAAGAGATTAACGTCCAAGATTTACCTCATATCTTTCTATCCACGGCAAAAACCAATGCCATTGTCATGCTTTTAATAGCAGCCTCCATGAGCATGTCATGGGTCATGGCTTTTGAAAATATCCCACAAAGCTTGAGTTACTTTTTACTAGACATTAGTGAAAATCCGATTATTATTTTACTCATCATCAATCTCATTCTTTTATTTGTTGGAATCTTTATGGACATCACACCAGCTGTACTGATTTTTACCCCTATTTTTTTACCATTAGTCACTTCGATAGGCATTGATCCAATTCAATTTGGAATGATGATGGTGCTCAATTTATGCATCGGTTTGTGTACCCCACCTGTGGGAACCGTTCTTTTTGTTGGGGTTGGCATCTCGAAAACTTCCATTGAAAAAATCGTCAAGCCCTTGTTGCCCTTTTATGTGGTGATGATTATTTCATTAATTCTAATCACCTATATTCCTTCCTTGTCTCTTTGGCTACCTCAACTATTTGGTTTATAAGCGCTTAGCATTTCATACCACCCTTTTTTTAGTTTTCCTTTTAATCCTTATGCTATTTATTATTAAAATCATCGATTCAATAGACTATAGCAACCTTTATTTCCTTACCAACTTAACATTAAGTATCTTATTAAAAGAAACATAATATTCTGCCCTTTGCCTTATCATTTTTATTTTTTCACTAAATTGAAAAAGAAACTCTCTAAAATCAAACCCTATGACTACCAACTCCATAAAGCAGAGCTAGAAGAAGATGTCCGTATTGACACCACGCCTGAAGAATTATTAAGACGGGTTTTACGTCCATTATCAGGATTTAAGCGATAGATTCCAATCAAATCAATGCCTAATGGTATGATCCTTTTGGCACTTAAGTATCTAATTCCCTGAATTTCTGCAATGATTTGATACAATAGATTATAAACTGAGTATCAAAGATTAACATGACAGACCAAACGCACTTAAAACCCTGTTTCTGAAAAATTTATGCGATCTACATTAACCAATCCATATAAATAAAGAGACTTCAATTTCAAGGTAGTAAAAACCATACAACTGATAGATGACAAAAGCCGACGACCGATCTAAGGTACATTATTGGACAATGATAATCATTTGCAGCTTCCAGCACCTCAAAAGATGGGAAACGAACCCTATTTTAATAACTTTGAAGTTATAAGTCATTCAAAAATTTGATTATGAGTAAAGAAAGGGAACATAGTTCCAAAGAACAATCCATCCAAAATTACATAGAGATTAAAAAGAAATTACAAGAATTGATACTCATTGAAAAAAAACTTTCCGAAGAATTCAAAGAAAACCAACTTATTGGAAAATGCAACAAAGAACTGGAAATAAAGTTGCAAAAATTATCGGAGCACATCGAAGAAGGTTTTGCAATTGCATTTAAAATTAGGGATTCTCTGATGAAGTCTGAAGAGGTCGATGAAGTCAAGAAACGAGCGTTGCAACGTTTGGCTCAATTGAACTAATACTAATTTGTCATTTTACAGCGATTCTCATCTTTAGGCCAAATTTTTGAAATTTAGTATTCTAACTAGTATTTGAATTTCAACCAGCTTTTCATTTTTGATATTGGATTGATATGCTATTTTCAATCCATCTTATGAATTTGAATTACCCAAGATGAGAAATCGCCAAACATCCATATCCGTACTCTTTGAATCCCATTTTTGACAAAACATTTCTAAAATAATCATACTTGGAATTAGACACATGCATTGTGTTTAAGAGGGCTAAAATTGAAATGGACCTCATTGTCAGGACAATTATTGACCCCATTTAAGTTATCTATATTTCTTGTTTTTGTTTGAATTGGGGCTGAAACAAAACCAATTTAAATTAAAAAATAACCCCTGTTTTTTGATTTTTTCCATGATGCATTACTTAGAATGAATATGGCATAGGATATTATATTTGCAGGAATCTCGATTCATTTTTAGAAACATTATCAAAATTCTCAAAGAACTCCGATCTGATATTTACTCCAAGAAGCTAGGACCTGCTTTGATGGCTGGTGTCACTACAGGTTTTACTATTGTTGTTATAGAGATTGCTTTTGGAGCATTAATCTTTTCAGGCGACCTTTCCTCGAGTTTTCCCCGAGCAGTTAGAATGTTCCTGTTTGGAAACTTTGTAGGCTGTCTTTGCATGGCACTAACTTCTGGTTTTCGTGGTGCTATTTCAGTTCTTTCAGCGGCCCCTGTTATTGTTATGATTCATATCATCGATAGTATGGATCACCTCACAGGAAACGAGTTGTTTTTTACTTCAATGACGTCGTTTGTCATTTCGGCAGGCATTTTTAGTCTCTGCTTTTTAACTTTCGCACTGACTAAAGCGATCAATTTTTTACGTATTATTCCCTATCCCATAGCTTGTGGTATTGCAAGCATGATTGGAGTTGCCCTTTGCTTTGCCGCTTTGAAGTTAATGGGGATCAATATAAACGTTTATCCTTTGACTCTAATGGGGGTCAATCTAAAAGTTAATCTCCTGTCATCAATCGTTTTATCCCCTTTAGAACTATTGATGCTCATCTTGGCACTAATTTTCGGATTTACCCTATATATAGTGATCAAGAAGTATAAATTCATACTTATCTTACCTATCGGTGTTTTACTCGCTATTGTTGGTTTTTACTTTATCTTACTGCCTATACTAAATATGACTAACGAAGAAGCAGAATCTAATGGTTTTTTATTGGACAATTCTACGGAAGAAAATAGATGGGAGTACGTTACTTTCGAAGATTTGGGTCTTATAGATTGGAGTACCATAAGTGAAAATTTTACGAGTTTGTTATTACTGGCAGTGGTATCGATTATCATTGCAATAGTTAACCTCGTTAGTCTTGAAATTGCAGTAGACAAAGAATTAAACTGGAATCGTGAATTTCGTGTAGCAAGTGTAGCAAGTGTTCTATCTGGTATTACAAGTGGTATCGTATCAAGTATCAACGTTACGGCATCATTTCGTAGCGTTTTATTTGGGGCCTATACCAGAATGACGGGCATTATTACTGCTTTAGTTCTTCTCTTTTTTTCGACCATGGATGGAGATTTGATCAAAGACATACCGGTCCCTTTGTTTGGAGGTGTTATATTTTTTGCTGCACTGGCATTACTAGATGAAGGACTTGTAAAAACTAAGAAACGACTTCCTCAAAAACAATATGCATTTATTTTGCTCATGACGCTCGTGGCGATTCTATTTGGATTTATCACAGGTTTGGTGGTTTCAATTCTTATCATTCCTCTATTGTTAATCAAACAAATCAAACTTTCAAACACTTTCGGAAAGATCTTGCGCAAGTTTGGGTATTCAATGAAAAGTGAACGTACAACGATTTACTATACGACCAAACAAAAAGAGAGAGGAGAAATGGAGCATACGTTAGTTTTGAAACTAAGGGGTTCTATCTTTTTTGGCAATGTTTATTTTCTTTCTGATCGATTGATGAGTTTCTTGGGGAAAGACACGAAAATCAACCGATTTAGTTTGGATTTCACTGAGATTTCAAATATTGACACAACGGCCATTGTTGTGCTCTCCAGGTATATACAAACCATAAAAAAAAAGGGACTAGAAGTGTCTATAGTTTCTCCTCTTTCACATCGTTATAAAACGTACAAAATGTATCAACATATGCTAGCTGAGACGAGTAAAACATAACTAGTTCCTGCTTAAAAAGTCTAAATTTAGTGTCCAACCCTTTTCTATTGGGGATTTGACGGAGCCATACCAGCTCCCCTTTATTTTAAATCGACAAGGAGATGTCAACGGTCTTCAAAAGCTTGAAGAAATCTTAAAAAATGACACCAAAAAGCCCCCGATGATTCGAATCGAAATTTAAAACTATTCTCAATCTAAAACTTACCTTGTTTAACTATCTAATGTAACGTGAGCCCATGTTGATTTCATCTTTATGTGAAAAACACATTCTTTTTTGGCATCAATGAAGTTTTAAATCAAAAGTTTTTGATAAACTTCCCTATATGGATTTAATTTTGGAGTTTTATTCAATCCGTAGAAATCATTTATGAAGAGTGCTGAAACAAAAAAATTCCCCCCAATCAAGTTTGTTCAGTTTGGCGAAGGATTATTCAATAGAACATTGGCCATCGATATCATTCAACAATTAAATGATGAGACAACGTATTGTGGTTCATTAGCAATCGTTTCATTATCTTCTCAATCGAAAGAGATAAAATCGTCGCCATGTTACAAACCGATATCACATATTCATTATCAGGGAATTGTTCATGGCAAACCAATACAAAAAGAAAAAGAAATCACTTGCATTAAAGATTATATTGATCCCGTTTCTGACTTCAATTCTTTTATCAGTTTAGCTAAAATTGATACACTTAAACTAGTCTTCACTGAATACTTTAATGATGATCATTTGATTCTCAAAGGGGATTTCCATAAAGCTCCAAATCAATCATCTATTGGAAAATTAGTTCAATTTTTACATGCTCGTTTTTTTTATTTCGAAGGAGACTTTTCTAAAGGCTTAAACATATTATCCATCACACAAACAGCACCTCATCAAAATTTTAAAAGTGGGATTATCCGTTTGATTGAACAATGGAATTTAGAAGCTTCTTTTCTAGATTGGATCAATCAATCTTGTACATTTTATGACTCATTTGCAGATCGAATTGTTTCAAGTGAACCTAAACGAAACATAGAAAATGGAGGATTGGCATTGAAGCTAAAACATTCCTTGGCTGTCGAACCATATTTTTTATGGGCTATTAAAGGTAAAGCCTTTCCTAGACCGATC
>JAPORT010000046.1:8908-10956 GCA_026710085.1 Flavobacteriaceae bacterium
AATCTTGATATAAAAACCAAAAGTCATCCCTTAAACCCTAAATTAGTTGACCAATACCATCGACAAGTTTTGAGTCGATTGAATAATCCATTCATAACACAAAGTCTGATCACCATCAGAAAAAACATTTTTGAAAAGTTTCAAGACCTGATTCTTCCCATTATTCTTGAGTACCATCAAAAAATGGGGTATTACCCCTTGAGATTGATTTATGTTTTTGCTTGTTTTGTAGATTTATATTCTAAATCTGATCCTCGTTTAGAGGACCACCAAGAGTTTGTCGACTTTGTAAAAAATCTACAGACAATTCCTACTTTTGAAAGAGTTGAAGCCATTTTGGGGAATAAAAATATCTGGGCAAGAGATTTGAGTCAAGAACCACTGCTCACTGAGATACTTTATTATGCCCTTGAACAACTGACAAAGAATGGTATTAAAAGGGGTTTTTATTTTTTTTATCGTAATCAAATAGCATAAATGACATCTAATATTCTCAAAATTCATTCACAAGACAATATCGCCGTTGCGTTAAATGATTTATCCAAAGGGCATTCCGTGACCATTGAAAATGAACCCATAACATTAGTCGATGATATTGATCAAAAACACAAATTCGCGCTTTGTGATCTGCCTATCGGATCCTCCGTCATCATGTATGGGGTTTTGGTTGGTATCACAACTAAAGACATTCCTAAAGGTGGATTAATTAGTACAGACAATCTAAAACACAAAACTTCAAAAACCATTGCGAAAAACGCTACCTATGATTGGAAACCACTCGATATCAGTCGGTGGCAATCGAAAACATTCATGGGATATCATAGGTCAGACGGACAAGTGGGCACCGATAATATCTGGCTATTTTTTCCATTGGTATTTTGTGAAAACAGAAATATTAAAGTACTCAAAAACACTTTTGAAAGAGAGTTCTATCCAATAAAGAAAGATCCATTACAACGTTTATTAGGAAATTTGCTTCATCCTGATAGAACAACCGAGCAATCAGACTATTCCGAATTCATCCCTCACCCCTATCAAAATGTCAAGGTTCGATTCATGACACATCATGGAGGATGTGGTGGTACAAGAGAAGATGCTCAGGTATTGGCTTCCTTATTGGCTGGGTATGTTCATAATCCAAATGTGGCTGGAGCAACCGTTTTGAGTTTAGGATGTCAACATTTAGAAATCAAACTCCTAGAAGATGAATTAAATCAATTAGACCCACAAAGAAGTAAACCTGTATTGATTTTTAACCAACAAAGTGAAGGGAGCACCGATCAGTTTTTAAGTAAAATCGTTCATCAAACATTCCAACAAATTGTTGAAGCCAATCAAATTCAACGAAAGCCAGCCTCATTATCTCAATTGAAGATTGGACTGGAATGTGGAGGATCCGACGGTTTTTCAGGAATCACCGCTAACCCCGTATTGGGTCATGTGTCCGATGTCATATCAAGTCTCGGTGGATCTGCCATTTTAGCAGAATTTCCTGAACTCTGCGGCGTGGAACAAGAACTAGCTAATCGATGTCAAAACGATGTCCTTGCCTCTAAGTTTATTTCATTGATGGATCAATATGAAACGGCCGCCAATAAAGTTGACTCCGGCTTTGATATGAATCCTTCTCCAGGCAATATTAAAGATGGATTAATCACCGATGCTATCAAATCGGCGGGGGCCGTTAAAAAGTCAGGGAATTCGGAAATCACTGATGTTCTTGATTACACTGAATATGTCACTAAATCCGGTGTCTCTCTATTGTGCACTCCCGGAAACGATGTCGAAAGCACCACGGGTTTGGCTGGTGGTGGAGCTAATATTATTTTATTTACGACTGGTTTAGGTACCCCAACTGGAAATCCGATCACTCCTGTAGTGAAAGTGTCTACCAATTCTGAATTATTCAAGAAAATGCCCGATATTATTGATTTTAATGCTGGAACCGTTATATCCGAAGGGAAATCTATTGAATCAGTCGGCGATGAACTTATAGATTTAATCATTGAAATTGCCAGTGGTCACATCAAGACCAAAGCAGAAATTTT
>JAPORT010000078.1 GCA_026710085.1 Flavobacteriaceae bacterium
AACTGACCGTTGAGGAATGTATGAGTGACTCTTCCAATAAATGTTTCCCCTAAAATGAGTAGGATTCGATAGTTTATCCCATCATTTGCTTGGATAGACACGTGAATTACTACAAAAGAAAAAACAGCCATTCTGAAGTTTTCAAAGTATCTTATAGTGGCATTGAGTTCTTGGATTTTACCATCGGCTCTCTTATCCGATTATTGAATCGATAGTTCTTCAATGATTCTCATGATTCATTTTTTTAATATAGTCAATTGAAAGTAAGTAACCATCCTATTATATAAAGGGAGTATCGCTGAACTCTTTGTTTGCAAAAAACATAATTTTGATGCGGTCTTTGACTCATTCATTTTTCAAAAATGTCTTATTGCATGAAAAAATGACCTCAGGACGATCTACCTGAGAATCACATTTCTGTAGAATGACATTTAAAGGCTTCTGTAATGATGAAAAGAGCTAATGGAAACTAATAAAAAGCTATATAGAAAAGTCAAAACAAATAATTAATATGCTTGTACATATGCAGCAATTCTAAAGAAAAAGAAAAGAAGGATATGGGATAAAAGGATTAACACAAATTATTTCTACTCCCCATTCTCAATTAAAATCTTTTTGGTTTTTGAACAAAATACAAGTGATGTCGACTTACGATCATAAATTCTCCAAAAAAATGCTCCCCAACAAAACCTATCGTACGATTCTTATCTTATTGATAGGCTTGATTTTTTCAGGCTGTGGTAGTTCTTTAAAAACCTTAGAGCGCAAAAAACAGCAACTTACTAAAGCCCAAGAGTCCATTGAAAAAATAGAATCAAGAATTTCTAAAATTGAATCTAAAACTCAAACTAAAAAATCTAAAAAACCAAAAAAAAAGAACATAAAAAAGGGGACTAGAGAAGATCAGATTCAAAGTTATATTAAAAAGTATTCAAACTTTGCCGTTAGTGAAATGAAAAAATATAAAATACCTGCATCTATAAAATTAGCTCAAGGAATTTTAGAAACAGAATATGGTAATAGTCGATTAGCCACACAAGGCAATAATCATTTTGGTATTAAATGTCATAAGGGGTGGAAAGGAACATCAATGAGAGTGACCGATGATGCTCCTAACGAATGTTTTAGAACCTATCGAACAGCATTTGAAAGCTTTCGAGACCACTCTTTATTTTTGACCTCAAGATCTCGTTATGATGGCTTATTTGATTTGAAAATCAATGATTACTATGGATGGGCTCATGGATTAAAAAAGGCAGGCTATGCGACGAATCCTTTATATGCTGAAGGATTAATTGGACTGATCGAAGAGTTTGAGTTATATCGATTTGATAGAGGGGGAAAATTGGCAAAGCAAAGTCAATCCAATAGAAATCGATTGATCCATAGAGTTCAAAGAGGAGATACACTTTATTCCATCTCCAAAAGATATAATGTCAAAGTTTCTGATTTGATCAAAAAAAATAAAATTATTGGATCAAAAATCCACCCGGGACAACAAATAATTATAAAATAATGTCTTCAATCGGATTTTCAAATGGGAACATGTTTGGCAAAGTAAAAATAGTAGCTTTTTTGGATCACAAGCACACTTCAATGGTGATGGATTGGTTATTAACGAGTCCTAGGGCTGGTGATTCTGAAGAGAGCCTCTCATTTGACCAAAACCGTAAACAAGTTTTACAGAGTAAGAATAAAACTTCGATTTACTCAGGCCGCATCTGGGGAAAAAAGAGTACCTCTTGAATAGAAGTTGTATTGGTTAAAAGCATTACAAGTCGGTCGATACCAATGCCGATTCCCGAAGTTGGTGGCATTCCATACTCTAAAGCACGTAAAAAATCTTGATCTAAAAACATGGCTTCGTCATCTCCTTGATGACTCAACGCTACCTGAGATTTGAAACGATCGTATTGATCGATAGGGTCATTTAATTCAGAATAAGCATTAGCAATTTCATTGCCAGCGACAAAAAGCTCAAATCGTTCAGTAAGCTTTGGATTGTTTCGATGTTCTTTGGTTAAAGGACTCATTGATTTTGGATGATCAATGATAAATGTTGGGGATTGAAACTGATGTTCACAATAGGTTGAAAATATGGAATCAATGAGTTTTGCTTCACCCATCTGATAATCTCCCTTGATGTTGAGTTGTTGAGCCGTTTTCCGAAGTTCTTGCTCATCCATTTCAGAAATATCAATCCCTGTTTGTTGGGCGATGGAATCAAATAGTGAAATTCTAGGATAAGGAGCTTTAAAATCAATGACTTGATTTCCAATGGTCACTTGAGTAGAACCAAAAAGACTTTCAGTAAGGTGTTCCATCAACTGTTCAGTTGTTTCCATCATCCAGAAATAATCTTTGTAAGCGACATACAATTCTAGGACAGTAAATTCAGGATTATGCAATCGGTCCATACCCTCATTTCGAAAATCTTTAGCAAATTCATAAACTCCTTCAAATCCTCCAACAATCAATCTTTTGAGATACAATTCATTGGCAATTCTTAGATACATGGGAATATCAAGAGCATTATGATGAGTTACAAAAGGTTTTGCATTAGCCCCTCCAGGTATGGACTGTAAAATGGGTGTTTCAACTTCGAAATAATCCTTAATGTTTAAAAAATCACGAACAAGACGGATGATTTTCGTTCTGGTTTTGAAAATATCTTTGACTTTGGGATTGACAATCAAGTCAACATATCTCTGTCTGTAACGAAGTTCTGGGTCTTCAAAAGAATCATAGATGTTTCCTTCTGAATCTGTTTTAGGGAGAGGTAATGGTCTTAAAGATTTGGATAAAAGAGTTAAGGAAGTAACAAAAACGGTCTTAACGCCTACTTTGGTAGTGAATAGATATCCATTGATGCCTAAGATGTCCCCAATATCAAGTAATCTTTTATAAATGACGTTGTATAGTGTTTTGTCTTCGCCAGGGCAAATGACATCTCTGTTGAAATAAAGTTGGACTCTACCAGTTGAATCCATTAATTCGGCAAAACTGGCTTTTCCCTGAATTCTTCGGGACATGAGTCGTCCTGCCATAGCAACCGATTTGTTTTCGCTATAATGGGATTCAATTTGATTTGCCCAAAAATTAATAGGAAAAGATTTTGCTGGATAAGGAGAAATGCCAATTTTTTGTAATTCTTTGAGTTTTTCTCTTCTGATGATTTCCTGTTCTGAACGATTATTCATGATTCAAAATACGTGCAAAATTAGATGTTCAGTTTGTTTTATGGAGACTGATTAAAGGAATAAGTTCACATTCCATAAAACGATTTAGTATTCTTGTTTTCAAGCAACGGGACTGATGCGTATTCCTATGAGTCCTTAAACAATTCGCACATGCTACATCATTTAAATCATATAAATTTACAGACCGCTTGCAAAAACGGTCTCCTATATTTTGTGTTTCTAACATTAGCGTGATTACAAAACGCAGAAAGACTCTTTTTTAGCTATGAAAAACACATCTGTAGAACTTATTGACCTTGGACAGATGTCCTATGCAAAGTGTTGGGAATATCAGCAGAAATTACTCGATTCAATTGTTGAAAACAAAATCAAAAACCGTCAAAATCCTCAACAACAAACAAAAAACTATTTTTTATGGGTGGAACACCCCCATGTTTATACCATAGGTAGAAGAGGTGAAATGACGAACTTGCTTTTACAAGAAGAGCAATTAAAGTCTAAAAACATATCGTTCTATCACACAAACCGAGGAGGTGATATTACGTATCACGGTCCAGGTCAGATTGTGGGATACCCCATTTTAGATTTGGAAAATTTTTTTACTGACATTCATCTCTACCTAAGAAAAATGGAGCAAAGCATCATGGACACTTTAAAATCTTATGGTATTCAATCCAAAAGGAGTGAAGGCGAAACGGGGGTATGGGTCGAAAAAAAAGAATCCAGCAAAATTGCAGCTATAGGCATTAGAACGAGTCGTTGGGTAACCATGCATGGTTTTGCTCTTAATGTCAATACCGATTTATCCTATTTTAACCATATCATTCCTTGTGGTATTCTAGGTAAGGGAGTCACTTCATTGAAGCAAGAGTTAGGAAAGACAATGAATATTCTTGAAGTCAAACATAAATTGGAAGAAAATTTTAGGCGACATTTTGGCTTTCAATGGATATCTGAGGCCGTTAATTCATAAAAACCGATCGTTTTTTGATCGTTCAATCCAAGGAGTTTAATCGATTCATTGGTGCCATCATAGATGATATCTAATGGAACAGATGTTTTTACTGGGAAGCCACTGATTCTGTTGCCTTGATCATTAAAAAGGTAATAACGTTGATTTTCTTGATCCATCAAACCTGTGATGTAACCAAATGGTGTATTTAAAATCATAGGACATAAATAGTCTCCATAGGGCATCTGTATGATTTTATTATTAATGAATAAAGCATTTCCCGAGATGTATACTAAATAATCATTCTCACTTTGAATGCAACTATTTGGCTCAAACTGAATGGGATGTTGCTTGATATTTCCTTCAATATCATAGAAAGTAAGATGACCAGATAAGTCAATAAATCCGAATTGATTTTGATGACTGAATAGCCGAGTTGAGCTAGCGGCAATTATTTCAGAAAATGGAATGACTTCCCAAGTATCATAATCAACAATCTCTACATTACCCGTTGTGTAGTGAAACACAATATAATGTTGATCATGAATCTTAAGAATGGATGGCTTTTCAAGGAGAGATCCTTTTAATTGATATCCCTGAACCGTAAATTTATTATTACTCTGATCAAATCGCTGAATAGTATTATCATCGATTGTGTAAAAATTTTTGGTTTTTTGATCAGCATATTCGTGCTCGATCAGATAGGAACTTGTTGGAATAAAAGAGGTGATGTTTCGTTTATTCAAATCTCCCAATTCTAAGTCAACAAAATAAATATCTTGGTTGGTTCTAAAAACTAAGTGTTTTGAATTGTTGACATGGACACTTTCATATACAGGACTTGTCAAAGAAGCATTTAAAAAAATGTCAAGTTTTGGATTGCCATTCATGTCAAGAATATGGAAGACGTTCATAGAATCTTGAAAAACGATTCGATACTGATTCCCTTCAATAGGAGATGTCCATTGAGGGCGCGATGAGATGAATCGATTATGATTGATGGTTGATTTTAAATGTTTTGAATAGGTCGACGTTAAATCAATAGGAGGAAAAGTGGTATGCGTTATGATTTGATTCTCGCTTACATCAGCACTGATTTTTGTATATGGAATATCAGCAGTTGGTAGTAACTGAAAGATCTCTTTAACTGCTTTGGCTTCAGTTTCTAACCATTGATGGATGAGATCATCGGTATTTGCTATCCAAACAAATGATTGTGTTTTATCAATCATGCGATTGAGACTATAGTGATCCAATTGTTTACTTAATGTTTGTTCTGATTCATAGTATTGAATGATTTTTTCGAGAAAAATCGAACTATCGGAATAGATAAAGTATTGATTGATGATGGTCATGTAATTTAAATCATCTTCAAATCCTAAATTTCTAAAAAATTGCATCATGTAATCGGGAAGACTCACTTGATGGAGGGGATACTCTCCTAAAAACCCTATTTGTGATTCCAGAGAAATTAAATCTGAATCGAACACTTTGTTATTAGGAAAACGTAACGCTAAAGCTGAGTTGCCATTTAATGAAAAGAAACCTATTTCTTTTAAATCTTTCCATGATGAAAAATTAACGTCTAGTAATTCCAAATTAAAACGTCTTAGGTAGGTATTATAATTGGCTTCCAATTTCCTATAATCGGGAATGCCTATAGCAAAGTATAATTCAGCTTCTATGGGGCATATTTCATTTGTTTTTAATTTAACTTTTGGTAAATCTTTAAACAAATGCAATCGATTTATTGAAAGATGATCAAAGAATCTATTGATTTGAAAATCGATTTTATTGTTTTCATGAAACAAGTTCATTTGTGTCCATTCTAATTCTATTTCAGGGAAAAAGGGAATAGGGGGCAATAAAAAATCATTCTTCGATGATTTATCAGAACGGTAAATCAATTGAACTAAAGGGTTTGATTCTACTGATGTTATTTGCAAGTCAAAAGATTCTGAATTAATACCACTATATCCGGCTACATGATTTCTAATGACACTTTCAATGGTCATTAATGATTTTGTATAATACATGGTTTGATCGAGTTGGGTGAGAAATGAATTGCCGTGATAATTAATGATTTCAATATTCCTATCTTCATACTTGATTTCTTCAATAACTTGAAATTTAAAATTTCGATTTTGTTCTCCATCAAAAGCCACAGATACCGTAAAATCATCTTTTAATTCTTGACTAAAAAAAACGACTATAGGACCTTTGATGGTTTTGGGTATATAGCTTAGAATTGACGATTTAATTTCAGGTTTCGTACCCAATATGATGTCTAAATTTTGATTTTCGTTGATGGCGTCGTTTAATTCGGAATAATCAGGTATATACAGTATTTGAAATGTGTTATTAGGAGCATATTCAAAAAATGGATTCTTTTTTTGATTTGTTGCTTCACAATTCCATAATAAGAAAACCATAAGGGCATTCATTATGGATATGAATTTCAATGATAATGTCTTTAAATGAAAACCCTCAATCATTTTACTGACATTGAAATGTTTTACGGTGCCATTGGGTCAAACCAATTTTTTTGACAGCGATTTTATGTTTCGGTGTGGGGTATCCTTTATTATTTTTCCATTGATAATGAGGATGTTGAATATCTAATTTTTTCATCAAACAGTCTCGGTGAGTTTTAGCTAGTATGGAAGCTGCTGCTATCGCTTTATAC
This sequence comes from Flavobacteriaceae bacterium, assembly GCA_026710085.1. GTDB lineage: Bacteria > Bacteroidota > Bacteroidia > Flavobacteriales > Flavobacteriaceae > Bin25. The sequence goes on from JAPORT010000078.1 coordinate 6,839, forward strand.
TGACGATCACCTTGAATGATGCATTTAAATTTTAGATCTCTGTAACTGATAAAACGATTCCCATCAACAATGATCAAATCAGGATTGACTTTTAAAGCATCTAAGGCTTTGTGCATGGCTTTAAATGTGGCATTTAAAATATTTTGTTTGTCAATGTCTTCCACTCCTATGTGAGCTACACTCCAATACAGGGCTTCTTTTTCAATCCTTTTTCTGAGTTTTTCTCTTTTGAAATGAGTCAAGAGTTTTGAATCATTGAGCCCTTGAAAATGATGATTTTCTTTAAGTATGACAACAGCTGCAGTGACTGGTCCAGCGATAGCTCCCCTTCCAGCTTCATCAATCCCAGCAACCAGCCCATCAAAGGGATAATCTAACAGGCCTTTCTTTTTTTGGGGGGATGACAAAAGACTTGTATTCATTGATGTCAAGACAAATTTTATTTTACTTTCGTATCGTTTGATTTTGCTGCATGTTCAGAATAATTTCGTTTTTTTTTCTTGGATTCATGACCACGATTAATGGAAACACACTACTACGAAATCAATGCTCTAAAGTAATACCTGAAAAAACCAGTTTTTTTTTAGAAATCAACAATTTATCAAAAGGTAAATCACTTTTGTTGCGTGACGGTTTCAATCAATCCTACTCTATCTTTCCAATATTTCCAATTGATTTTAATGATGATTTATTCAATAATGAAAAAACAAGACCTCGTTCAATAATCGTAGAAAGACAATCATTATTCGATTCAATACCCATGACAATTGATAGTCTTCTCGATGTGAATCAATTGATTGAAAATAGAAAGGATGTCGATTCAATAAGTCAAAGTTTCCATAGTGCTGATTCATCTGTTTTAGAAATGAAAATGGATTTAATCTCCACCTTAAAGTCAGAAAATATGGAATTAAAAACACTTGATACGATCCCTTCAGTAGAAAATCAAGCAGACCAATCACAGAGTGATTGGCAGCAAGCAATTCAAATGCAAGATTCAGTTAGTACGAAACCAATAAAACGTCAAAGAAAAAAAAGAGTTATCCCATATATAAAATCAATGGATTCAGTGACCATATCGGACTACCGTATCATGTATTTAGATGGGAGAAATATTGCAGTTGACACGACTTTGAATATTGATGATGATTATGAATTCAATGCCCTAAAAACGGATTATTTTGAAATACTACCCCTACCTAATATGGGCCAAGGCTTTAATAGATTGGGATATGATTTTACAGAGTTAAAACCTTTTCCAAGAATGGGAGCTTTGAACAAGCATTATGGTTATTTTGAAAAAGAGGATATTCCTTACTATCATGTACCTAGTCCATTGACCGACTTGTATTTCAAAACAACCTTTGAGCAGGGGAATCATTTAGATGCCCAACTGACAATGAATACTTCCCCGAAATTCAATATCTATATTGGATTCAAAGGTTTTCGATCATTGGGTAAATACGTGTCTGCTCGAAGTGCTAGTTCTCAATTCAGATCAAGCATTCAATATCAAAATTATTCCAAAAGATTTCGTTTGCGGATTCATTATGCCACTCAACTTATAGAAAATCAAGTGAATGGGGGGTTAACCGCCGGTTCCGATTACTTTTACATTAATGCTCCTTTTTATCCTCAAGCAGATCAAAATGGACAGCCATTATTGGATGAAAACGGTCAAGTTGTCCTGATCGAACGAGATGAATTTCTTGATCGATCCATCTTGGAAACCTCTATTGAAGGCAACAATAATTTAGGAGGAAAACGAACTTTTATTGAGCCATTATTTCGATTTTTTCCCCAACAAAAGGATAGTATCCACTATTATTTAGAACTTGGATACCATTATTCTCAGGAAAATAAATATTATGATTTTTCATTAACCCAATCATCGGATTATTTTGGAGATCGATTAGAACAATCGGGAACGGGCATGATTACAGATCGTGTCGATTTTGACACAACAGAACATCAACTATTTGGTCTTTTGGATTTGGTTAGCATCGGAAAACTAAAACTGAAAATACAATATCGTTCATGGGATTATAGGTTTTTAGATTCGACTCTTGATAAGGAGTCATCAAATTCTAATACCGATCAAGCCAATCAAATATCAGAAGCTCAAAACAATGACATGACGGATATGGATAAGGAGGCATTGGCTATCAATGGAAACCAAACTAGTTATCGATTGGATTGGCATTTAGATTACAATAAAAACCACTTGCATGCTTATTATGGTAGCTCTTTCGAGGAAGAGTTTGCTTCGGATCAGTATGGACTTGGACTCTCTAGAGAATTGATTTTAGGAATAAGTTTTGAAGCCAAATACCAATTTCTGTCTAGGCCTTTAGATTTTAATTATTATCTCAATAAAAGTTCTTATGAATCTTATAATTGGAATAATCCAGATTGGAAAAATCAGAAAACTAGCGTTTTTAATCTAAAACTAAAACACCGAAACTGGGGTTCTCTCGAGGTGTCTCAATCCAACATTGGCAATTTCGGTTATTTTCAAAATATGGTGACTCAGGATAATAAATATAGTTCACAGATTGCCAAACCGTTACAATCTCCCGATCCGATCCAATATTTGAAAGTAAGATTTCGACACAATTTCACGCTTGGAAAGTTTTCTTTTGTTAATATGGTACAATTTCAGGAAGTAGACTTAAACAATTCTGACGATGATTTTCTTTTTCAATCCACCAATAAGATAATTAATGTGCCAAAGTGGCTCATGAGAAGTTCTTTTGTTTTTTCTTCTCATTTGTTCAACAAGCAACTTTGGTTAAATGCAGGATTTTCATACCGCTTTTTTACGGATTTTTATGCCAATCAACATAATCCTTTACTCGGACAATTTATTGTTCAAAATCATACTCAAATTGGTGAGTTTCCATTGGCTGAAGTTTTTGTTAATCTGAAAGTGCAGCAAACTCGTTTATTTTTTAAAATTGAAAATTTTGGGAGTTGGCTAGAACAAAATATTATTGACAGCACCAAACTTTATGATTTCTATTCTGATCCTGTGACTCCTTATAGAGATTCTATTCTTCGTTTTGGTTTGATTTGGAATTTTTTCCAATAAACATCTTTGCAGTTTGATTTAATGAGATTGTGAAAAATTAATGTGAATGGTACGCTCATCTATCTCATAAATATCTGTAGTCCATTGTTTGAATAGGAGGGTTATTATGCATAATTAGTCGCTCCTCAAAAAGTCTCTTTTAAAAGTTGTGGTTCTATTATTTTTATTATCGAAGTTCTTTGAGCTGAACATGAAGCCCTTCTGAAAAAATAAAAAAGAACCTCCTGGACTCATGGTTCCATGAATTTCTTTCAATGCCACCCTGTCGCTGCCAAAGAGGCGTTGATCGTTGGCGATGGGGCGCCCATCAAATCATTTTCCTGCAGACGATGTTCTGTTTTGAGGTGGCCGATGAGTGGTTCCATGGCCGCTCGGCGTCGGAACTTTTTCCGCTTCTTGTGCTTTGGATACGGTGTATCACTTTTCAATGATTTGCCTGGCATCGATCTCTTGGTATGGCCCATCGGACGTTTTCCGGGTCCCCCTCGATCAACCACCGATTCTTTGGGAGCTTGGCCCACGGTGGATTCTTTTGGTTTCCATCAGGGTGGGATGGTTTGGCTATCATGAGGATGGCCCTCAAAAGCACGGATGGCCGTGATGATCATTTTCTGACCTCCCGTTGCGATTAGTCCCACTTTGTTTCCAAATTCATACTGTTTATGAGCTTTGCCTTTGGCAATACAAGCCGTGAATGGCAACCACATTGTTTTGATCAAACCGTTGTTGATGGATGATTCGTTGGTACCGATCCAACGCTTCTTGGTATTGATTTTTTTGTTGGGGAGCTCGTTTTCGTTCGAGCTCTCGGACTTGTTGGCCCGCTAAGGCCTTGAGTTTGAAGGTAGCCTTTTTGGCTTTTTGAGCTCGTCGAGGAGGCTTCCCA
>JAPORT010000016.1 GCA_026710085.1 Flavobacteriaceae bacterium
GTTTAAAACACCATGAAGAATTACAGAAGTTTTATGAGAGAATCATCGATAAAACCAAAGGGCTAGAAACCCCATTTCAAAAGCAAGGTTTGATCAAAGATTTATACAACAAGTTTTTCCAAAAAATAGATAGCAATCTATCAGCCAAGCTAGGCATTGTTTATACGCCTATTGAAATTGTCGATTTTATGATTCATTCTGTGGATGATTTGTTGTATAAGGAATTTGGAAAACGGTTGACCGATGAAAAGGTGAGGGTCATTGATCCATTCACTGGGACTGGGAGCTATGTCGTCCGTTTATTACAAAGTGGATTGATTCAGCCAAAAGATTTGGAAAGAAAATACACAAAAGAAATCCAGGCGAGAGAAATCAATTTATTGGCTTATTATACGGCCGATGTTAATATCGAGTCAGCTTATTATGAAAGATCTAAAGAACTAAAAGACTATGATAACATCATTTTGACAGATACCTTTCAGGTAGAGGAAACTGATTTAGCGAAGCAGGATTTAACAATAGAAAAATTGTCAAAAAGTCAGCTAAGCGATAATTTCAAAAGAATTCAATTACAAAGGAATAGCCTATTAGAAGTAATTATCGGTAATCCACCATATTCTATCTCAAAAACAAGCTTTCATCCGGGATTAAAAAAGAAAAGTAAAGAAACGTATGGTCGTTTTTATGAAAGTAGAATGTTTATTAGAAATTCTTACATCAAGGCCTTCCGCTGGGCAACGGACAAATTAAAAGAAGGAGTAATTGCATATATCACGCCATCATCTTGGTTAATTGATAATGGTGGCCGAGGCATCCGACACCATTTTGAACAAGAGTTTCATGCGGTGTATGTTTATGATTTGAAGGGAGAGAGAAGACCGTCTACTCATGGATTTAATGGAAACAGTGTATTTGAAATAAAAAGTGATGTGGCGATTACCTTTCTAATCAAAAACCCAAAACGTCAAGCAAAAGCGAACATCTACTATGCTGCTATTGATGAAAAGATTAAAAAAAAAGAAAAGTTAGACATCATCAAAAACACACAATCGGTCATCAACTTAGATTTCAAAAAAATAACGCCAAACGCATACGATGATTGGGTTGATAAGCGTGAAGAATTTCCAGGAGATTGGATTCAGGTCTATAAACAAAAAAGAGATGTTGGTGAGCAATACTTTTTTATCACTGATTCTAGTGGACTACAAACGGGAAACGATCCAAAGCAAGTTAACTTTTCTTTGGATTATCTACTGAAGAATTACAGAAAGGAGGATGTTAGGCCATATTGCTATCGACCTTTTACAAAAAATTACACTCACTTTGGAAAAGATAATTATCTGAAAGGAGCTATGGAAAAGTTTTTTCCAAAGAAGGGTTTTGAAAACAAAGTAATATGTATATCACCTATGCATTTAAGTGGTTCTTTTTCAATTTTAGTCTCTGATAATATAACAGATATATCAATTTGGGGGGGGGGGGAGGAAATGTAGTTCCTTTATTTCGATTTAATAATAATGAAAAGTCAGCTAGTTTAAATCTAAACTCTAATAATGATTACAAAGAAGGTATATCAAGCTGGGTTCTAGAAAAAGCACAACAAAAAGTCAATTCTAAGATTATTAAAGAAGATTTATTCAATTATGTCTATGGATTTTTACATTCACAGGTCTATCGAAAAAAGTATACTAACACACTGACGAAACAGCCTCCGAGTATCCCAATCGTTAGGGAAAAGTTATTTTGGCAATATGTAACGATTGGAAAAGAACTTATCGATTTACACTTGAATTATGAAAGTCAGCCCAAACTATCTGAAGTTGAAATATCTGGAGAAGAATATGGGTTTTTTCAAGTCGCAAAAATGTCGTATAAGAAAGGCAGTTCTACTATTAAATTTAATGATCATATTACAATTAAAAATATTCCAAGCAAGGCTTATGAATATGAGTTAAATGGAAATTCAGCTATTTGGTGGATATATAATCAATATGAAGCAACGATTGGAAATGGGAAAAAATATAGAAACAGAAAAAGTTCAGCTCATAGAAAAGAAGATGTTTCGAATGACCCCAACATCTTCGCAAAAGAAATTGGTAATCCTAGATACATACTCGATTTGCTACTGAGTGTGATTACGTTGAGCGTCAAAACGTTGGAACTCGTTGAACAATTGCCCAAGGATTTAGAATGAATGTTGTGAATTAAAATCTCCCCTTTGGTATTGAGTAAGCACAAATTCTAAACTTCTAATTTTGTTATAAATGGCAGCAGATTATAAAAATCTCGAAAAACTGAAGGATGAGTTTGTCGACGCTTGCAAAAAGGAATTTGACCGACATCAGTTTAAGCTACTAGCCATTACGTGTCATAGTACTGCTATAGAAGGCTCTACGTTAGATACTGATGAAGTATATAATTTAATTAAATATGGTATTGCAGCTGAAAAACCACTAGAACATAACAATATGGTTTATGACCACTATAATGCTATTTGCTACATATTGGGATTAGCAGAATCTAAAACTCTAATAAATCAACAGTTATTGCGAAAAACAGCTCGTTTTGTGATGAGAGCTACAGGAGGAATGGTACATGCTCTTGGAGGGGATTTTGATACTTCAAAAGGAGATTTACGTTTGGATAGCCGAAGATCAGGAACAACTCTTTTCATGGATTATACTAAAATACCAAGAGAACTAGGTAAGCTGGTGAATGATTTAAGAACTGATCTTCAAAAATCACAAGATTTCATTTCTGCTAATTGTTTAGCTTTTGATGCACATTTCAGATTGGTAACCATACATCCTTTTGGAGATGGAAACGGAAGGACTTCAAGATTGCTTATGAATTACGTACAACATTGGCATGGCTTTCCATTGAGTATCGTTTGGTCTGAAGATAAAATCAAATATGTGAAAGCTTTACGAGATTCTAGAGATAAAAGTGATGTTGGTATATTTCATGATTTTATGTTTGGTCAAATGGAAAAGTACTTTGTTCATGAATTGAAGGATATGCAGAGAACACCCCATAAGAAAAAAGATAAGACTAGTCGTTTCACCTATTTATTTTGATATCGAATCTGTATAGGAGCGTAATATAAAACCTAGTTTTTCTTACTATAAATGTTTGCTAATGTTCGAGATGGTTTTTCATGCAATTTGAGTCAATTAAAATGTTTTTTAATGAAAAAATAGTTTTACTTATCACTTTGGAACATAAATTGTTATTTCAAAAGATGCAATGTTCTTCTCAAAATACCCAATAAGTAGTATTCAAGGAGAAATTCTAGTAAAAGAAAGCATTCCCATAGAAAGTATCATTGAGGTTTGTTTTGAGTCAGAGGAAAAAATGAGTGAAGCAAAAGCAATTATGTATTCCCGTCATGATAATAGCAAGTTTTTAGTCGATAAAGAAATAGTTTCATCTAACCGCTACAGATTATGAAAGCAGAAGAAAAATATAAAGGCAGTTTAAAACTTGCGGTTATTGGAGATGCTTTAGGTTGGATGACTGAGTTCGAAAAGAGCAAAGATTCATTAAATAAAAAATTTGAAACGGACTATATAACCTCATTTCATGATTGGGAAAAACGTGTTGGGGGTAGATTTTTCGGTTTTACAGATAAAGTTAAATCAGGTTCGTACTCTGTTAACACTCAATTGTTGCTTTCAGTTGCCCGTTCGATTATACCCGAAGGTTTGGTTAATCAACAATATTTTGCAAAAAAAGAATTGCCAAATTGGCTACTTTACTCTAGAGGAGCAGAGAGAACAATCAAAAATGCTGCAAAGAGACTATCTGAAGTCAAATCGGCAAAATGGTATGATAACTTTTTCACATTCAGAGTAGGGAAAAACACCATTAATTATCGTGAATGTGGAGCAAATGGTGCTGCTATGAGGATATTGCCCATTGCATTAGCCAATTTCGGAGACTCTAACAAAATCAAAAAAGAAATTTTTAAAAATAGTATTATCACTCACGGACATCCAAGAGCCATTTTAGGGGCAATGCTTTATGGTTATGCCATCAATACCATTTTAAGCACTGATCCTAATAATTTCAATTGTAAGGATTTTCTAACCAAACTAGGTAAAGACTTTCATCAAACGTTTTCAATAGGCTTCTTGGATAATAATCTAGAATTGGAGAATTGGGAATGCGAATGGAATAAAAAATCCAAAGTACCATTTAGAATGTTATTTGAGTCAATTCTTAATGAAACTCAAAATTATTTAAGAGATGTCTATAAATCGATGACTAAAAACGTAAGAGACTTTGATGTTTTAACAAAACTTGGTTGTTACAAATATGAGACAAAAAGTTTGGGGCTTATATACCTGAGTGCTCAAAAGTAACTGATTTTTTAGATTGATCTTATCGGCAAATCAAATAACCTCTATTTTGTAGGTCGAAATAAAGATGATTCCTTGATTATTTTTTTTGATTTCATACTGATTCTTTCAGAAAAAAGTGTATATTTGTGCATTCAAATAGACAAAAATAGATATTATGAATCAACCAAAAACAACTCAAAAAAGAAAAGGAATCGCCCCAGGAAAGTATCATCGTAAAGGGATTTCATGGTTCCAGATATTGAAGATGTTTCCTGATGATGAAACGGCTGAAAAGTGGTTTGCTTTTCAACGATGGGGGCATGAACCTAAGTGTCCTCATTGTGGATCCACTAATGTTCTAAGTGGCACAAAACATCCATCCATGCCTTATCATTGTCGAGATTGTCGGAAGCGTTTTAGTGTGCGTGTGAATAGTGTGATGCAGGATACGAAATTGGGTTATCGTATTTGGGCGATAGCGGTTTATATCTTAAATACAGGTATCAAAGGGGTTTCCAGTATGAAATTACATCGTGATTTAGGCATCACACAGAAAGCTGCATGGCATTTGGCACATCGTATCAGAAAAACATGGGAAGTGAATCAATCTTTATTTTGGGGGCCAACTGAAGTGGATGAAACCTATATGGGTGGGAAAGAAAAGAACAAACACGCCGATAAAAAACTCCAAGCAGGAAGGGGTTCGGTTGGTAAAACCATTGTCGCTGGTGCTAAGAATCGTGAAACCAATCAAGTGCAAGCTCAAGTGGTGGATAACACCAAAATAGAGACATTAACGGATTTTGTTAATGAAACGACCGAGAAAGGAACGGAAGTATTTACCGATGATTTATCTTCGTATCACCAATTAGTCAAAGAATACATGCACCAAAAAGTGAAGCATTCGGTCAATGAGTGGGTGAATGGGGATGTCCACACCAATGGCATTGAATCGTTTTGGTCTTTATTGAAACGTGGGTATTATGGAACCTATCACAAACTATCTTCTTGGCATTTGGATCGTTATGTGACGGAATTTACTGGTCGGCACAATAGTCGAGGCATGAATACCATCGAGCAAATGAATCAAATGGCTTCAGGGTTTGAAGGGAAACGGTTGACGTATCGAATGTTAAAGAAGAGTAATCCGAGTTACATAAATAGCGATAGTACGAATAAGGAAAATGATTAATAATTGAAACATGATGATTCAATCTATTTCTAACGAAAAAGATCAATTGATTCCTTTTCCAAATCCAATCAAACCTAAATTCAGTTTTATTGATTTATTTGCGGGGGTAGGAGGGTTTAGAATCGCTCTACAACAATTAGGAGGGGAGTGTATCTTTTCTTCAGAATGGGATAAAAACGCTCAAATAACTTATCAAAAAAATTTTGGTGAAATCCCTCTTGGTGACATATCTAAAAATGAGGTAAAAGAAAGGATACCAAATCATTTCGATATTCTTTGTGCTGGATTTCCGTGTCAATCATTTTCAATCGCCGGATATAAAAAGGGGTTTTCAGATTCAAGAGGGCAATTATTTTTTGAAATTGAAAAAATAACACAGAAACGAAGACCGAGAGTATTGTTTTTGGAGAATGTAAAAAACATTTTATCTCATAATAGTGGAAAAACATTTCAAACAATAAAAACCATCATCGAAAAGAAATTAGGGTACAAGTTATTTTATTCGATATTGAACGCAACCACCCATGCGAATATTCCCCAAAATAGAGAGCGTGTTTTTATGGTGGGATTTAATTTAGATTACTTTGATCATACCATTTCTTTTTCATTTCCAAATGAAGTGCCGCTTACAAATAATATTCACTCAATTATAGGGGGGGGTAAAAAAGATAAATCGTACTACTACGATTTAAATCATAAATATTACCCATCGTTAATTAAACAAATTCGAAATTACGATACTGTTTATCAGTGGAGACGTGTTTACATACGTGAAAATAAAAATAATTTATGTCCCACTTTAACAGCGAACATGGGAACGGGTGGACATAATGTTCCGATAATCAAAGATTCTTTTGGTATTAGAAAATTAACACCCAAAGAATGTTTTTCTTTTCAAGGATTTCCTATGAGTTTGTTTTTATTGCCTGAGATACCAAAATCTCAATTATATAGACAAGCGGGTAATTCTGTTGTCATTCCTATCGTTAGTAGAATTGGGAAAAAGATTTTAAATGTTATTTAATGAAAGTCTAAAGAATTCCGCAAAAAAAGAATGGAATGAATACGTTAAACTACTTAAAGCGGTTGGGGCTTTATCAAGGATATTTAGCAATAATAGCGCCCCATTAATAAATTATAGAGCTGTTGAAAATATTTTTTGTAAATCTTTTAATGCAGAGAATCTCTCTCGTTCTGACATCGCTTTTGACGCAAAATATCATTCACTAGGGATTGGAATAAAAACATTTTTATGTAACAAAAAAAATAATTACCAAAAAATAGCTGAATTTAATAAGCATTCAAAGGAACTTTCAAAACTTGATATTGAAAATTTACCGAATGATTTAGGAAAATACAGGAATGAAAGAATAGATTTTGCAAAAAGAACATATGGCGTAGAAAATTCGATTTATCATATTGTTGCCAGAACAAAACAAGGTTTAATATTGTTTAACACCCCATACAATAAAATTCATTTAAAACAAATAAAAAAAGTTCAGTACACTAACAAAGAAAAGAAAACCATAGAATTTTGTGATAATTTAAATTCATATAGATACAATTTCTCAAAAAGCACGTTGTATAGAAAATTTTCAGTTCCTAAAAATGCTATTGAAATCCCCATTGAAATAATAGATGATCCCTATTCATTAATTCTTGATATAGCTGAAGTTGACAAGAAGGAGCTTTTTAAAACAGTTCACTCGGATCAATCTAATGTAATTTTACCTCTATATAGTACAAGAAAGTTTCCAAAATCAATTCCTCAAAAAAGTGGATTAAATCTATGGAATGCTGGTGGTAGACCGAGAAACAAGGGTGAAATTTATATTCCAATTCCAGCTGAAATACACAAAAAACATCCTAATTTTTTTCCGCCAAGAAATAAGTCTTTTGATTTAGCTGTTCCAACAGGAAACATTTTAAAAGCTAATGTGTGCCAGGCTAATTCAAAAGCCTTAATGACAGACCCAAATAAGGATTTATCAGATTGGCTTTTACGAAAAGTATTAAAACTGGAAGAGGGGAAATTAGCAGATTATAATAGACTAAGCATTTTAGGATTTGATAGTGTGAATATTATTAAACATAGTTCTAATTCGTATAAAATCGAAACTGCACCGATTGATAGTTATGAAAACTTTATTAAGTTGATGTAATAATCACTAACTTTGTCGTTTATGAAAACCAAATCAAAATCTAATCCCCGTGGTCGTCCTAAAACGAGGGATATACTCAACTTATCACGATCGATACCAGCCGAATCACCAGAGGCATTAGCTAAACTCCTATTCTCAACACCACCTGAAAAGGTGAAGTGATTTTCTCTTTTTTTGGTTCCCTTTGTGCACTCAGGTATATAAGCCCCAAAAGTTTAGGTACTTCTACTGTAATTGCAGGGGTTTATTTGGCTTGTAAGTATTCAAAAACCCACTTATACGGAATTGAACAAGCCGTCAATTCAATTGGAACAAAAACTAATTGCATAGCTGCTTTTGCTGGTGGTTTAATCGGAGCGTTACATGGTGAGTCAATTATACCTCAAAGATGGAAACGAGTTCAAGACTATAATTACATAGATAGAGTTTCAAAACGTTTACTTGAAATTCATGAAGACCGACGAGTAGAAAAAATTGAAAGACCAAGTAATGAAAAAGGAATTAAATCAATTTCTGAAATTGAAGATGACAGTTTTAAAGTTGGGGATAAAGTCTTTCTTGAAACTTTAGGCGAAGGGAAAATTAAAACCATTAACAGACAGGTAACGTTAGATGAAGACAGGTACAATCTAATTTTTGATGTGCAATTTGAAATAGGGCAGTCTTGTCGGTTTGTGAGGAGATTGAGTTTAAAACACGATTATAAAAAACTTCAAAACGAAATAGGATTGAAGATTGATTATAAAAAATTTCAAGATGAAATAGAAAAAAGAGCTATTGAGTATCTCATCCATTTTACCTCAACTCATAATTTATCTTATATTCTTAAGGATAAAAAATTAATGAGTGTTGAAAAATTGAAAGATTCGGGCCGTATAAAGGATGTTTTAATTAACGATGAAAAGAGGCTCGAGGACTTAAAAAATTATATCAATCTATCTCTTTCAGGTCCAAACACAGAAATGTTTCGAACAAAAAGAAGAGATTACAAGAATAGAAGTTGGTGTGTTTTAAAAATTGATCCGAAACATATTTATGATCGTGAAACTATGTTCTCCTATTACAATGCTGCCAATACTATGAAATTGCAAAATGGTATTTCAGGTGATTTAAGTCAATTTAAAAAGCTTTTTAAAAAAGAACTTCACACAACTAACTCTTATGGAACACTAAAAGTCATGACTAGAGACTTTCAACTTCCACCAAGATATCCAACAAGTGTTCAAGCAGAAATTTTGGTAAAAGACTGCATTCCTCTAAGAAGTATCCTTGAAGTTTGTTTTGAATCAAAAGAAAAATTAGCTGAAGCCAAAACTTTAATGTGTTCCCATGATACTAGCAATTTTTTAATCGATAATGAAATATTTTCACCTAACCGTAACAGATTATGAAAACTGAAGAAAAATTTAAAAGCAGTTTAAAACTTGCAGCTATTGGAGATGCTTTAGGATGGATGACTGAGTTTAAAAACAGCATAATTCCAATAGAGAAAAAACCTGAAATGAATCGTATAACTTCATTTCACAAATGGAAAAAACTTGTAGGTGGTAGATTTCACCTTTATATTGATGAAATTAAACTAGGTTCGTATTCTGATGATACTCAGTTAATGCTTTCGGTTGCCCGTTCGATTGAACCCGACGGTTTGGTTGATTAAGAATATTTTGCAACAAAAGAATTACCTGATTGGCGACTTTACTGCAGAGGAGCAGGGAGAACAATCAAAAATGCTGCGAGACTACTATCAGAAGTAAAATCAGCAGAATGGGATAACAACTTTTTCACATTCAGAGTAGGGAAAAATACCATTGATTATCGTGAATGTGGAGCAAACGGTGCTGCTATGAGAATTTTACCCATTGCATTAGCTAATCTCGGAGATCCTAATAAAATGAGACCTTTGAATCATGCAAAATCAAAAAAAATAGGGTGTGATGAGGAAATTATTTTTTCTTTTTCAGTCAATGGGCCACTCATTCGATGTTGATTTCCTCCAAAAATCAGGATATCTCTCTGATGTTAGCCTCTTTGGCTCCTTTTTTCGTCATTTTTGAGCCAAATCAGGCTTTGAAGGCTTCTTTTTTCCATGATTCTTCTTTTTAGGTTGGCATGAAAGCCATCATCCTTGGTGATCTCTTCAAATGGTAGGCCATCGACTCCAAAACAGGTTGGTTGTGGACTTTCTCCAATCCCTTGAGCCGTGTCACCTGACCGTGGAACCAGCGAGCCAAGCCACCAAAGGTCTGTTCGACCACCTAGCGTTCTTTGCTGATGGCTTTGTTTCGTTCTTTTTGTGGCTTCGTTAAGGGCTGGTTGCGATCGCCCTTTTCCATCACTAAGGATTCACTCCCCATGGCCTCTAAAAGTTGGCCATTCTCTTTTGATTGGTCGCCTTTATCGGCCAAGACTCGTTGTCGTTCTTCGGCCGAAAGGCCTTCCATCAAGGGCTGGAGGCCTTGGCGATCATGCTCCTTGGCGGCCACCGTATGGACCCCCAGAATCAAGCCTTTTTCGGTCGTGGCGATGTGCCGTTTGTAACCATCATCGATTTTTTCCTTTTTTTGAACCAGCGGGCTTCATGGTCGGCGTTAGGACTCTCTTCTTCTTGTTCTTCATGGTCACTGTCTTCGGCTTGAAGCTCGGGCTCTTCACGCTCGTCTTCTTTTCGGTCTTGAGCCATTTTCTTGGGTTGGCTTTTGGGGGT
>JAPORT010000109.1 GCA_026710085.1 Flavobacteriaceae bacterium
TTATCGGCAAAATCATAACCATACTTTCTAATATCTCTTCCCCGAAGTAATGGTCGTATAATTTCGGCACTTTTAGGGTCTTTTCGAATTAATTCATCACGTTTTGCACCATCGATAATAAAAGCTTTATTGTAACCTGTTTTTACTCCATAGTTAATCTTTATATCCCAATCTTTCAATGGTGTTCCCATTTTTTCAATTTTCTCTTTGATGGATTGTTCAATAGGCGAAAGAATAACCCAATTTTCTTTGCTGAGTTTTGGAATGATCGTGTAATCTTTTTTGTCAAGTTGTTGTATATCAAATTGTTTGCCCTCTGTTGAAACAGCCTTAAGATGATGCTTTTCCGAATCTCGATTTTGAATTAATAGAATATTTGTATCGACGGTAGCAGAATCAAAAACGCCGGGTCCTAAATCTAAAAGTATCAAAGGATTCTTTTGACTGAAAAAGTCACGTAACTTCTCTCCATATTTCGCTCTCATCCATTTATTCGAGGTGATATAACACAAAAAGCCATGAGACTTTAACAAAGACAAACCCCTTTCGTAAAACAAACAATAAATGTCTCCTGTTCGTTCAAATGACTTGTAATTCTCAGTTTTCAACTTGGTGGCTTCATCTCTCATGCTTTGAAGTTGAATATAAGGTGGGTTCCCAATGACAATATCAAATCCTTGAGTAATTCCCATCATCCATTCAGCATCAAAAAAGTGGCTTGTTTTGGTATAATCAAAGAGATCCAAGTCAGCTAAATCATTTGCAGATTTTGATGGGAAATTATTTTTGATAAGTACATCTCTAATCAATCTCCTCAATAACTGATCTTCTTTTCTATATCTTTCTTTTGTTTGAGGAGTTTTAGCATTAAATAATTTATGTCGCAGGGTTTTTAATTGGTTTTGTAAATGTGTAATTTCTTTAGTTTTGAATATTCCAATATCATTCAACTTTAACTTGTAAAGCGTGTTTGCAGTCACAAAATTTGATTCTAGATTAGGAAGTGGTTGAATACCGAAATTATCTGAACTTGAATCAACTTTTTGATCAATGACTAGTGAAATAAAAAATCGCAATCGAGATATTTGAGTTGCAATTGGTTGTATATCAACCCCATAAATACTATTTTCTATGATGAATAATTTTCGAGCATAATCTGGATCATTGATGTTTTTGTTGAAGATTTGATCAATTTGTTTTAATTTTTCCAACCGATTTTGACTATCCTGAATTTCAGATGCTTCTTCCAATATCCTTTTGGCTCTTTCAACTTGAACTTCTTTCCAATACACATTTTGCGGATCGACTTTTTTAAGAATATGAACCATTTTTTGAAGCATTCCCATCGGATAGGCCCCAGATCCACATGCTGGGTCTAAAATGGTACATTCATTAATCGATTTAACAATGATTTTCGTTAATTCTATTTGGCTTTGAAATGGATGATAATCTAACCAACTGACCAATTCATTTAATTTTCTGTCTAATTCAGATTCTGGAAATGGTAAATTAAAATCTTGATTGGTTTCATAATATTTATTGATGTTTTGATTAAATAAAGCTTTCAAACTTTCATCCACCATGAGTGATACTATTTCTCTTGGTGTATAGAATGAACCCGTCTTCTTTCTTGCCGACTCTTTTGTTTCTGGATTGAAACTAGCAAGTAAATTTTCAAATACTCTACCTAACAACTCAGGATCTAAAGCCACCTCTTCGACAAGTGGAGTATTTTCAGTAATCGTAAAAACATATGAATTCAGAATATTCACTATCCCTTTTACCGCAGCTTCTTGATCCCATTTACTTTTAACTCCATAATCAT
The DNA here is from genome assembly GCA_026710085.1 of Flavobacteriaceae bacterium. GTDB lineage: Bacteria > Bacteroidota > Bacteroidia > Flavobacteriales > Flavobacteriaceae > Bin25. Next base: position 1,826 of record JAPORT010000109.1, read on the forward strand.
CACTTAAGTCTACCTTTTCGCCAATTCCGAAAAAGAGAAAATCAGGTACAACCAACCTTTCCCCTTTTTTCATTCCGTCAGAAAACCCATCAACGTATTCATTTTTTTCTTTTTTGTCTAAACTTTCAAATAATCCGCCATTCAAGAAAGGCACGGTTTGATTTAATAATTCCAAAAACTCTTGAGGACGTTGAAAATGTTGTTTGTATCGTAACAAATGATTAGCACCCCTATTTTGACCGTAGGAATCTCCTCTAAATCCACGCGAACGTTTATCTAGAAGATTTTCTTTTATTGGACAATTTAAAGTTGCAAAAAACAAGTTCTGAAGAATCGCCTTGTAATAAATACTTTCATAATCCTCTTTTCTGACTAAAATACTTTCCAACTCAGGTTCATATTCATTTAAAACAGAATTTTTTAATTCATTAATGTCAAATAATTCATCTGGAACAAGTCCTTTTTGTTTGATGAACCAAACGAATAATAAACGCGTTAGTAGTCGAATAAGATTAACTGATTTGTGCTCTTTGATTAAATCTTCTAATTGAACACCTTTTTCGATAGCATCAATAGATTCAGGCTCATTAGGAAAGGTTACGTGTTTTAATGCCCAGAAATACCAATGAGATAATTCCGTATAAAATGATTTATTGAGTACTTGAATATTAAATTCCTTACCCCAATATTCATTGAGTTGTTTAAGTGTAGTAACGTTTTTACCATGAATACTAAGTCTATTGAGAATATCTATGTGACCCCGATGTGGGTTTTCGATGTTGATATCTTTTAAAAGTGTAATCTTTCCTATTTTTTCTCCCTCACGCCAACTCTGTTTATATTCTGATCGTGACGCATGTGAAAAAGTGATAAATGAGTTTTTGTTATCACTATAATTAAAGACAACGACTACAGGACGGCTATTAAACTCACGATTTAATGATCGAGTTAACTCTGATAGTTGTGTTCTATTTGGTAAGAGTTGATATTGCCTTTGCTTTAATCGAATCGCAAAAACAACCAACGCATCATAATTATTTTGGTCAATCTTACTTTTTTCAACTTCAAGATAATTATCACTGAATACATCGTCTAAGACGAAACCAACCAAATGTATCTCTTCAATCAAATGGAAGGCCTCATTATCTTTCCATGTATTTTTTAAAATTTCTCTTTTATCCATTGGATCAGAGTCCGTCAAAGAACGAATCCGAATATCCAGATTCTCAAAGAAGATTATTGTAGCGTCAGCTAACGATTGATCATTAAAATAAGTAAGGTCCATATTAGAGTGAAATTACCATCCAAGTGATCAGTTCAACATACCTAGAATCATATTTCTTCTTTGCTTTTTCAGAGTTAACGATGCTCTCAAAACTTTTCTTACTCCCATTTCTCATGGCATCGAATATAGCTTTCGCTTCACCCTTCATTTTCTGATTCAAATATGATTTCAATAATTGGCTCAACCTTTTAATCTCATGAGTATCCATGTTATCAATTTTTTCAGACACATTCCTTTGGAATTGATCGTGATGTTTTAAAACATTCAAAATTTCCGTTCGATTTTGATAAACTAATTCACCTTCATTGTTGAGAAATATTAAGTCATGTTCTAATTTCCTTGTATGATTCCAATCTCTACCTCTATAGCCAAGTAAAACAACAATTCCACTTTCTTTACAAATTGAAGAATCTCCTATAAAACCTGAGTATATTCCCTTTGGAATTTCTTCATAAAATGACCTTTCTCTACTCAACTCTTTTGCCAAATCTTGCCTGAATAATTCCAAGGAAAGCTTTTCCATCCCAAATGCTTGTATGGAATCTAAATCTTCTACACTCAATTCCATAAACTTCAACATTTTTTCTCTCTGCTTTCGTTCCAATTCGTTACTCCTAGTAATTTCTGAAAGTCTTTCTGAAAACTCATCAATAATTTCCGATTCAACCAGCCTCATGAGAGCCATTCGATCTTCAATTCGGTTCTGTAAGTTCAGATATTTATTGATGTTTTCTGTAGGCCAAAAGTTAACTACTGACACGGTTTTGTTCGGTGATTCTAATCTATCAATTCTACCGACTCTCTGGATAACTCTTACTGGATTCCAATGGATATCATAATTAATGACCATATCAGCATCTTGTAAATTTTGCCCCTCGCTTAACGAATCGGTTGAAATGAGAATATCTATGGGAGCTTCAAGTAACTTGTATGTTTCAGGATTTCGATGCTTTAGTTGATTTTTCCAATCATTAAAGTCTTTATAATTGAACTGCCATTCATAACCTTTAAATAAATTAGTATACGGAGCAAATCGCTCTAAAATTCTTTCACATTTTTTTAACTCGTAATCTGAATCCCATGCAAATGATTCTGAACCAGAAACCATAGCAAAATTGATGATTCCCCTCTCCTTGAATTGATTATACAAGTATTTTGCGGTATCCACATATGTTGTAAAAATGAGAACTTTTTTATTCGAATTGTTTTGTCCCGATTCTTGCTTTGATTTAATTTCTTGTAACAGTCTTTCTAGTTTTTTATCAACTGAGTGACTTTTATTTGAACTCTTTACTTCAGATTCAATGAGAGTGTTGAACCATTTAAGGTTTTCATATAATCTGTCCAACAATTGAATATCCTCTGATAAAGCACGATGAAATACTTCTAAATTTCCTGCTTTTTCAATATCCAGTAGTTTGTGTTTATTAAAACCTTTTGATAATATTTCTTCAAAGTCTTGAGATAAAAATTCATCATCTTCGAAGATTTCTTCATCGTAGTTATCCCCAATATCTCTCCTATCGAGAGATTCACCATTCAACAATAAATTGCTTTGATGAAACAAATCGGTATGTCTCAATCGAATCTTTGATATGGTTTTATAAAAAGCATACCAAGATGATTCTAATCTTTTGACCATCAGTATATACATCATTTTGACTAAGAACCAATCTCTCCATCGTTCATCATCAAAACCGCCAAATTGAGTATCACTATCATAAGGTTTAGCATAAATGGATAATTGATACACAACTAATTTCTTTGGAAATGAGTTGAATAAATCTTCAAATGAAACAAAATCACCGATTCTTTCAGGAGTTATATAGAGGTTTTTTGGAGGATTTTTTTCAGGAAAAATCAAACTTGATTCTTGGCCTTCAATCATTTTTCGAGTTCTAGCAACAACCAATTGATCCGTTAATTCAAAGAACTGATTGTTAAGTCGCTCCATTAAGTCATCAATCTTAGGATTTTTTTCGCTTTTCCAAGAAGTAAAAACAGATTCAGCCCTTTTAAATAAACCATCAATACTACTGATTCCAATAGATTCTTCAAAACCATTGTTTTGGCCTTTTACCAATAGTTTAAATTGATTTCCAACATCTGTGAGTGTGTTGTTGATTGGGGTTGCCGATAATAGTAAAACTTTGACATCTTCATTTTTACTCAAAATTTCTCGAACTAAAAATTGGTATCTATTGGTTTTATGATTTCTAAGATTATGGCTTTCATCTATTACAAATAATTTTGGTTTATCATTTCTAAAAAACTTATCTCTTCTATCATCATATGAATTCATTCTGCGCTCACTTAAATCGGTATGGAAGCGAATCTGAAAATCAAACTCATCTCTTTCAAAACGGGATTCTTGCCTCAGATGATATCTTTTCCAATTATATTCAATTCTTTTTGGACAAATTAAAATCACCTCCCTACCTTGTAACTGATAAAACTTCATTACTGCTAATGCCGTCCATGTCTTCCCTAACCCTACGGCATCCGCTAGAATAGCTCCATTATATTTATTGAGCATTCTTATCAAACTTATGGCTCCTTTTTGTTGAAAATCAAATAATGCATTATAAATTGTTGTATTCTCTAACCTTCCAACACTTCTTTGGTATTCAGGGGAATCTTGATCAATTAATTCAGAACCATATAATTCAAATAGAATCTTATAGTATACATCTTTTGGCGAATATTCTTTAAATATTTTTTGAATTTGCTCAATTAAGTACTTCTTAAAATCTGTTCTTTTGCCATCTGAAAGCTTTTTCTTTGTATAAGCTTTTTCACTATTCCACAACTCATTAAACCATTTGATTTGATCTCGATATTCATAAGAGTTTCCGGTAGCCGCTAGATTCAATTCAACGTTATTAGTTCGCTTAAGTCCTACCCCAGACTCAGTCAAATTTGAGCTTCCAGAGATGTAATATTTGTTTCGGTGATTTCCATCTTTCGGAGAAAATAAATAACATTTTGCGTGACAAAAATTAGGTTCTAAAGTTTTTGCTAATAGTTTATCTTGTTTTAAAAATTCAACAGCCTCTCTAGATAATTTGACAAGCTCAAATGCCGAGTCTGCAGTAACATTCTCATTGAGAAGATTAATTGCTCTAATCTCTTTTTGTTCTACATTGGCAATATTTCCTAATATTAATCGGAATCGATTTATTTTTTTATTGATCTCCTTTGATAAGAAACTAAGTGCTCCAATAGTAAAGTAACCAGTGACTATATCTAATTTTCCTTCTTCAGTGTTTTCCTTAATCCATTGATAAACTGATTTTTCTTTAGAATTATTGTCTAATAGCATTTGACCTATTGTTTACCATTTTCATATGTTTCTTTGGCTCTGACTACAGATTCATAGATTGTGAGATCTTTGAATAGAGCGAAATTAAAAAAATGGGATGCTATGAGGAAACTATTTTTTCCTTTTCAGTGAGCTTATCAACTGATTCAATGTTGCTTTCCTCCAAAAAGTCACGATATTTCTCCGATTTTGGCCTCTTGGGCTCATGATTCTATCATGTTTGAGCCCAAAGAGTTTCCAATGCTTCTTTTTCCCTTGGTATCTCTTTTGAGGCTTGCATGGGAGCCATCATACTTGGTAATCTTTTCAGATAGTAGGCTATCGCTCCAAAACAGGTTGATTATGGACTTTGTCTCATCCTTTGAATCGTGTCACCTAACCGTGGAACCAACGAGCCAAAACGCCGATGGTCTGTTTGACCATCCAACGTTCTTTGCTGGTGGCTTTGTTTCGCTCTTTTGGTTACTTGGTTAAGAGCTTGTTGCGATAATCATTTTCCATCACCAAAAATGCACGACCCATGTCTTCTAGGGAGTTGTTCGTTCTTTTCTGATTGGTCGCATTAATCAGCCAAGAATCGTTGTCGTTCTTCTACCCAAAATCCCTCCATCAAAGGCTGTAGACCTCAACGGTCGTGCTCATGGGTAGCTACGATATGGAACCCTCGAATCAAGCCTTTTTCAGTCGTAGCGATGTGCCATTTATCCCCATCATCAATCTTTTTTATTTTCCTAAAGCAACGGGCTTAGTGGTCTGCGTAGGACGGTCTTCTTGTTTTTCCTCGTGATTTCTCTTTTCGGCTTGAAGCTCTTGATTTACATTGATTTTCTTTTTGATCTTGAGTCATCTTTTGGGGCTTGCTTTTAGGCGAAAAAGGACTCACCGTGATGCTGGCATCGACCACTATCGTTTTTTGAAGAATCCCTTCTTTGGCAGTCCGTTCTCAGTTGGCTTCGTCCAAAATCCGTTGATAGAGCTTTTTGACCATCAATACCGACTCATGCTATCTTTCATGAATGCTTCGGCCCAAACACCCAAGAGGTGAAACCAAACCGAAATCAGTTACATTTTCAATCAAATCATGGGATAATCGACTAGTTGCTATCGATGTTTTTGGCCTAATAGGTTGTTCTCAACCCATAAAGCTTCGATCAGTTACCCATCGATGGTGACATGGACTTGATTGAAAAATTGTTAGGCCTTTGTTTGACTTCGTCCTTGATGTGGATTCAAAAAACGCATGGGTTTGGATTGAAAAGATTTGAAATGGGGCATATCGAGCACAATAGGCAAAACAAAATGATAAAAACAAATGATTAAATAAAAAGAGAGGGATTTTTGAGCAAATCCTTTATCTAAGCGGAAAGTTAAAATTTTAGTGCAAAGGTCTCACTTTAGTTCTAATCAAAATGTATATCCATAATGGTAGTGATTGGAGCAAGTGGATGGAATATAAGCTTTGGATGCGATAATAATACAGAAACAGAGAAAACAATTTCTTTGATACCGATTCATTGAACCTAAATCGGTATGCATCTGACTTACAAACCTTATTCTATGCCTTGATGCTCAATCGTCTTTGCGATTCTTTACAAAGAGACGAATCAATCATAAAATAGAACTGAAATCCGTAAAAATGAAGTTAAATCATACCTGCTCCGTGCTTTTATTCTCAGTAAAATTGAGAATATCGAAGGTGTCCAAGCTCTTAACTATTCAAAAGTTTTATAACTTTGTGAGCAATCCATAAAAATCTCGCCATGAAAGACCAACCAGCCACTAAACAAGATCTATCAGAATTTAAGTCAGAAATTAAAAAAGATATACAAGACTTAATAAGTCCTATCAACACGAGATTAGAAAATATAGCGAATCAAATGCAACAATTACATGATAAGTTTGATACCATCAATCATAGATCAGGCATACATCGAGGGTTCATTTGGGTTTATGGAATTGTACTAATTGTCATACTAACAGGTATCGTGAATTTAGCCGTCAGTATGGTAGGGAATCAGTGAATACCATCGATAAAAAGAATCATGTAGGGAACTTGTTTGCCCAAAATCTTTTACTGAATCCGATATACAAGGCTTTTTAAAATAGAGAATGTGAGTGCAGTTTCAATCGGGCTTACAAGGTTTTAAAAAAGCACTTAGAAAGTAGAGGTATTAATACGAATGCTTATTTAGAATTGTAAAAATGGATATAGTGGGTAGTGTTTTAATTAGGGAATTATATACGAAAGTGACCAAAGTCTTCAAATGCTGAAAGCCATGGATCTTTCTCAAATCAAATATGATGATGCGTTCCAAGGACATCACTATATTTGGGATTACCGAACCGACAATTTAACCTTGGAAGCCAAAGAACTGATCATTCCCAGAGTTCTCCGTCATCCCAGCGATTTTGACAAAAATTTGAGGTTATTAGAAACCTATTACACCAAGGATACGATTTACAACACCTTAAAAAACACCAGATAGTTCTTGTTTCAAGATGTATTGATTCGTCTTTGTCAACGGTATGAAAAACCTTTATTTCCTCGTTTAATCAAACGAAAACGATTTATATCGTCTTGAAAGCGGTGAGCGATGATTTGAAAAACGCTATTCAAAGACTGCAATAATTAGAAACCTTAAAAGATTTTAGTTTAGTTGGCGGAACCCATATCGCTTTACAGTGTAACCATCGAGTTTCCATTGATATTGATTTATTTAGCAATCGTCAAATAGGCCTCAAAGGATACCAAGACATCCAAGAAGAATTGGTGGATGTCTTAAATATTCCATCCAATCAATATCGTTATTATTTTGAACAGAATAATGAAAAATGGGGAGCATCCACATTAAAGTATCCGTTACCTAATGGAACAACGATTAAAGTGGATATCATTGATAACATTCAAAAATGTTACCCCCATTGAAAACATAGAGAATATTCGATGTTGGTCTTTGAAAGATGTTGGTATTCTTAAATTAATGGCATTAGGAGGACGTGTTCATAAAAAAGATTTTTATGGTCTAGATTGTATTACAGACAAGATTCCTTTAATAAAACTTATGGAAGGTTTAGAAAAAAAACTCATCCAATACCCCTATCCTAAATATGATTCCGTATTAGAAAAAGATTCGGTGGGTTTTCCAACGCAACGTTCCAAATTATTATTGTCTTATATTGAATTGTATCCAAGTCAATATAACACATCGTTGAAAGAACAACACATTCAACCTATCCAAGGAAAAACATGGGAAGAATCTGAGAAAAGTTGGATTCAAAAAGCAAGACATATCATTTATCACAATGACCGTTATCCTCAAGATATATTAGCGATAAAAACACAAAACAAGAACATCCATTCTCAAAAACAAAATCATGGATTTGGCTATTCATAACAAACTATCCTCGAACCCTAAAACAGAAATAACTGATTCAAAACAAACGCATCCATGCCTTTCCTTTGGATCAAGTTTCTATGGTCAACCCGACTCAAGGTCTAAAAACAATCATTGGTCATTTCGTCAATCGTCAATTTCCTTTGATGGATTCACCCCTATCACCAATGATCCAAAAATCACAATTGGTAAAGGATGTGTTTCTTCTGAATAACTTTTGCCATTTTAGTATGTAATCCCCCCTTTAATTATCCCTCTTAATAGTTATATCCATCGTGGCAATTGTTATGTCTCTTAAAACGAAAGAAGAGCCTTCGAAGTTAGATAAATCAAGCCCCAAACACATATTAGGTTGAATACCGCCTATAAGTTGTTTTTATTAATCTGCTCAACTACAAGAATCACAAAAAATCTTTTCTAAACTATAAATTTGGGAGGGGCAAACCTAGTCAGTTTAAACTATTGTGACTTCGTGTGTAAACAAACTATGCGATGGTTCCTTGGCAAGAAGAACCAGCACCAGCAGTGCAACCATAA
>JAPORT010000080.1:0-8119 GCA_026710085.1 Flavobacteriaceae bacterium
TAATTTAAATCACAGACATAGCGTCTAAAAACACCGATTGTAAAGTTTAAAAAAACAGACGATCATCATTTTCTTTTCATTTGATTGTGAATTTACTTTAATCAGTCAAGGATTTAAGATGAAGAGGAGTAGAAGAAAGTTCTCCTAATAAAGTAACTGGTTGTTCAAATGGCTGAATCAATGCATTCAATAAAACAGAAAACTCCCCTCTTGTGATGATTCTTTCAGGTTGATCCCCGTCATAGTTGATGAATGTTTCCATTTCGCTTCTGCTAAATGTGCCACTAGCTTCAGTATCATTCAAATAATTTAAAAACCAATCAATGATTTGGCTTTGAGTTAAGCTTTCGGGTAAAGGATATCGATTCGTATCAATATATTCGTCAATAAAAATATCTTCAATTCGAAGATTCGAATCGGGATAAAACCATGTTTGATTTTCCCAGCCAATATTCTTTCCGGTTCCTCTTAAAATTCCTGTAACCCCGATTCTTTGATAGGTTCTAAAGTGGGGATGCGACTGTTGAACATCCAAAAATGGCATTAAATAATGTCCATTGTCAAGTAATCTTTTTTGAATTTTTCGCATATCAATATTTTTGGGTAAATCATTGGATAATGCTGCACTAGCCGCAACGATGCCAGCCGCCTGACCAATTTGTAAAACAACGGGTTGTAACCTTGTGGTTCCATTAACAATATTGGATACCGAAATGGACTTTTCAGCCACTACTAAATTTTCTTGAGTTTCCGGAATCAAGCTCCCCAATGGAATGGAATAGGAAGGCACGGGATAAAAATGAAGTTCCGGTAGCTCATCTGCTTGAGGATGAGCAGCATGATGATGATCTACGGGATAATCTCCCACGGCAATAGAAGTTCTATACGTTGGATGACTCTGCTCATAAGGATGGCTCAAATGATTCATGGAGAGAGTGGTGACACCATCAATGCGTAGAGATTCTCGGTGATAGGGGATTAAAGGCAAACCGTCATCGGTTGGAAATTCGTCGTCAGCTATGGATAAATTTTCAAATCCTAACTCAGTTTGTAAATAGTATAGAAATTGAAGCGACTTTAATTTGGCCAATTCAAAGACGGAATCTCTTTCTTTGGGACTCATATAGATGGCATTGACATAATAGTCATTACCATTGATGGGCCAATTAATCATGTATTTATCATTGGGGAGTTTTCCATAAGTGATTTTTCGTTCTTTGGGCCATAAGGTGCGCATCATGGTTGATTCTTCATTGCATTTTTCAGATTGAGTGGCACAATAAAAAACCGAAGGGTCATATCCTTTGGGTTGGTCTATGATTTTGGGTTCTCCATAATCTTTTAAAATCAATGCATAAGTCAAATCCTGAATGATATCATTGGACTGATTAGGGGCAATATATTCATCATAATCATCTTTTGAATCCATGCCTATGCGGTGAGAAACTTCAAGCTCTTGAATGACATCCCCTAATTCAGTGGCTTCTACTAATTGTTTGGTTCGGATTTTATGCCCTTCACTTAATTCAATAACCCAGTATGGTTCCACTCGATGAATAGTATTCCAACTTTGATTCATTTTTAGGGTAAGCTTTGATTCGGCTTTGGCTATGTTTTGAAAAATATCATTTCCAATATGAGGTTCAAATAGCGTATTGCTCACCCAACCCGTTTTCATAGCATCTAATGACCCATATCGCCCCACTAAACTATCTCTAAATTCTCCCCAAAAACCGGAAGGTAATTTATTATTCCCATCGACAGCACTAACTCCTGCTGAAGTTAACATACCACCGAGCCATGGACCTTGTTCTATCAAAATTGTCTTGGCTCCTAATCGGGCACTCGAAATACCAGCGGCAATTCCCGAGGTTCCACCACCAACCACCACCACATCATAAACCTCTTGATTTGAGGTCGTATCACAATTTGTCAGGATTAAGGAAAGAGATAGTAAAAGAGGAGTAAATAGTGTTTTATACATTTTAAAATTTGTTTAAAATATTTTGAGGGGTTCTAAAAATGGTATCTTTGACCACCTATCTAAGGGCAATAGAATAGGAAATTTGATAATCTTATTCATTAGCCGATGTAGCTCAGGGGTAGAGCACTTCCTTGGTAAGGAAGAGGTCTCGGGTTCAAATCCCGACATTGGCTCGAGGGGACGTTTTTATTCACTAAAATTTCGAGTGATTAGCCAATAGTGCGTAAAAGGTTTAGTGCTGATCCAGCACGATACCATTCAATTTGTTGTTGGTTATAAGTGTGTTTGGCTTCAATGATGCTTTTGGAATGGTTTGCATGAATAATTTCAATTTTAAGATTTTTATTTGGGGCTAAATCGATCAAGTCGGTAAAATGAAAGGTATCGTCTTCTTGAATCAAATCATAGTCGTTTTCATTACAAAAAGTTAATGCCAACATGCCTTGTTTTTTCAAATTGGTTTCGTGTATTCGGGCAAAGGACTTGACCAAAACAACTTTAACGCCTAAGTGTCTCGGTTGCATGGCAGCATGTTCTCTAGAAGACCCCTCACCATAATTATGGTCACCAATGACGATGGTTGGTATGCCAACTTTTTGATAATCTCTCTGAACATTAGGAACCCCATCATATTCTCCGGTGAGTTGATTTTTAACAAAGTTGGTTTTGCCATTGAAAGCGTTAACCGCGCCAATAAAACTATTATTGGCAATGTTGTCTAAATGGCCACGATAACGCAACCATGGCCCTGCCATTGAAATATGGTCAGTAGTACATTTGCCCAATGTTTTGATCAGTAATTTTAATCCAGAGAGATTTTGGCCATCCCAAGGTTCAAAAGGAGTCAATCGCTGTAATCGTTCTGAATTTTCATCAATAATCACTTCAATACCACTGCCATCTTCCGGTGGTTCAATGTATCCATTATCTTCGACATCAAAGCCTTTGGGAGGCAATTCTAATCCATGCGGTGGATTTAACTTGACTTGTTTGCCTTCTTTGTTGGTTAAAGTATCCGTGATGGGATTAAAATCCAGTCGACCAGCAAGAGCTATTGCAGTAACCATCTCTGGGGAGGTCACAAAGGCATGGGTGTTTGGATTGCCATCGTTTCTTTTGGCAAAATTTCGATTAAATGAATGGATAATGGTGTTTTTTTCTTTTTTGGATGCTCCTGCTCGATCCCACTGACCGATGCATGGTCCACATGCGTTAGTAAAAATCTGAGCTCCTAAATCTTCAAAAGTTTCCAACAGTCCGTCCCTTTCTGCTGTATAGCGAACTTGTTCAGATCCTGGATTAATACCAAATTCACTTTTGGTGGTTAAGTTATTTTCCACAGCTTGTTTCACAATAGATGCCGAACGAGATAAATCTTCATAGGATGAATTCGTGCAAGAACCAATCAAGCCCCATTCGACATCGATCGGCCAATCATGCTCTCGAGCTTTTTCAGCCATTTGGTTAACGGGTGTTGCTAAATCTGGTGTAAAAGGTCCGTTGATATGCGGCATGAGTTCATCCAAATTAATTTCAATTAATTGATCAAAATATTTTTCTGGTTGAGCATATGCTTCAGGGTCAGCCGTTAGGTGTTCTTTTATTTTTAGCGCTTCATTGGCAATATCATTTCGATCGGTGGCTCGTAAATAACGTTCCATCGCTTGATCGAAACCAAACGTTGAAGTGGTCGCTCCAACTTCGGCGCCCATATTGCAAATGGTTCCTTTACCTGTACATGACAAAGAAAGAGCACCATCGCCAAAGTATTCAATGATGGCTCCAGTACCCCCTTTGACCGTTAGGATACCGGCAACTTTTAGAATAACATCTTTTGCTGAAGTCCAGTTGTTGAGTTTTCCAGTCAATTTCACACCAATCAGTTTAGGAAATTTGAGTTCCCATGGCATTCCAGCCATGACATCAACGGCATCGGCTCCTCCTACGCCAATAGCTAGCATCCCTAGTCCACCAGCATTCACAGTATGAGAATCTGTACCAATCATCATTCCTCCAGGAAAAGCATAGTTTTCCAAAATCACTTGATGAATAATACCAGCTCCTGGTTTCCAAAAACCAATTCCATATTTGTTGGAAACAGACTCTAAAAAATCAAAAACTTCAGCACTAGCTGTATTCGCATTTTTTAAATCTTTTTCAGCTCCTTGTTTGGCCAAAATCAAATGATCGCAGTGAACCGTTGTCGGTACTTCAGCTTTGGACTTTCCAGCTTGCATGAACTGTAATAAAGCCATTTGAGCTGTTGCATCTTGGAGAGCCACTCGATCGGGTGCAAAATCGACATAATCTTTCCCTCTCAAGTATGGTTTTTGGGGAAGTCCATCCCAAAGGTGTGTATAGAGAATTTTTTCCGATAGAGTCAACGGCTTTTGAATGAGTTGACGAAGCTCTGTGATTCTTTCATCCATTTTTCGGTACACAGAACGAATCATATCAATATCAAAAGTCATTTCTTATACCTTTTTAGTTAGTATAAGGCAAAATTACATAAATTTTCAGCTAGATATTTAAATGCTAATATTAATTCAGTGATTTAACATAAACAGTGATAAAGGATTCAATTGGGTTTTTAAGAGGGCAGTTGTTTTACCATAATTTCACTTGGTAAGTAGTGTGTATCATTTGATTCTCAAAGCTTAATAAGGTTTGACCGATTCTTTATCTAGTAAAGATGGGTTTTAAAGAAAAAGAGACAGCGATTTGAAAAAGCAATCAAGGCCTTGAGTGAAGGTTTACATATAGTGATGGAGCGGCTGGGAAAAACCAAAAAAGAATATCAAGGGGGAGCTCATCACGACGATACCGATGCAGTCACTTCTAAAAAAACAGATCTAATCGAAAAGATTACGTTGGTCCCCAATGAAGCCTATGTGCATGCCAGTAACGCATCGGGTTGTTATACGATGGCGATGACGCAAACCCAATGGTCGCTGGATGCCACGGTGAATCACTACCATCAACTAGGAGAGATCGAACGTCTATTTCGTTCATTGAAATCGGAACAAGAACTGCGTCCCATTTTTCATCGAAAAGTATCGAGAATCAAAGCGCATTTGTTTCTTTCGGTCGTCTCGTTTGATGTGGTTTCATTGATTCGCACCAAAATGAAAGACTTGAATATTTATTACGGTTGAGAACAGCTTCGGGAAGAACTTTCCTTACATCGAAGAACCACCACCAAGCTACTGCAACGAAAAGATCCATGCCTCAGAGATCAGCATCTGACGGAGATACTGAAAACAATCCATCCATGGGCATGCCGACACACAACCATTGAACCAAAAAAGCGGTCAAAACAGCCGCCCAAAACATCAAAGGCTCGATGTGGGTTCCGAACCATCGAGCTCTGAAAAGCATGGCATCCTGAAGCCACAAATCCCCAAAACTCATCTTGAGGCAAAGATCCATGGCGTAGTGGAACTATTTCTAAGTAGCTGATAATCAGCACTGAGCTATTCAAATGACAAACTTGCGTATAATTTGGGACATTCCATCAGTCCCTTTTTAATTTTGATGTGTTTGAGTTTTTCTCTTGATGCTGGAACTCAAAGATTTTTTGAGTTGTCTCTTTTTGAATTGCGTTTTACCGCTCTTTTGAATTGATTTCTTTTAGCTATTCCCATATTGTTCAAATAGCCATGTTTTGAACGAGGGGATAGGAATCGAAAAAGCGCCATCGACTCTTAAATGAAAAACCCCTTTGGCAACTGAAGCATCCCAAAATTCTTCTTTAGTCATAGTCAATAAATCTTTTTCTTTTTTAAGAAATTCGATGACATCAATTTTATCAAAAATTGAGGGGAGATGTTGAACGAGTTTTGCAAGGATTTTACGGTCTGTTCTTAAAAGTTTTTCACATCGTTGATTGTAATATTTCGCTTTTAACACATCACCTCGTTCCAGTATCATCTTTAATTGACCATCAGTTAATACTTCATTTTTTTGAAGATGAACATCTATTTGATTGCAATAGGAAGCGATGTGTCTTGGCCATCGACTAGTTCTAGTTGTTATTTGATCAATCCAATGTTCTATTTCACTTTTATACCCTTTATATTTTACTTTTTCAGTAATCCAATCTCGTATAATCGCTCGTTCTGAACTATTGTCTAAGGGTTGTAAATTAAAGCAACATTCTTCATTGATTCTCGATAATCCAAATTCTACAAGAACTTTTCGTGTATGGCTTAACCCACCAAAAAACATCACAAATCCGTTGTTTGTTTTTAGGTTATGATGTCGATCTAAAAAATCAACTATTTGTTTTTTATCTTCATTGGAAAAAGTATCCTTAATCCCTAAATTTTGAGCTTCATCTAACACAAATAATGTTGGCCTTGATTTCACTAAATCTTCATTCACGTAATCTATTTCTTCTCTTGATTTTGTCTGAATAGAAGCTTTCCAGACTTGAAAGTTAACTCCTTGGGATTTTATAATCTCTTTTGGGTTTGTGTTTTTAGTGATATGGTTGAACAAATCAGTTTCATTTGAAAGTGATCTGATGCCAAGTTTCACAACATTCCATTTCAATTTTCTTGCAATTTCTTCGCATTCGTGAATAAGGGCTGATTTACCAACACCCGGTGCCCCTTGAATTAAAAAACTGCTACCAATCCCTCTTTTTTTGCTGAGGTCCAACAAAAATTTGAATTGTTTTAACTCTTCTTTGCGACCATGAAAGTATTTGGCTTTATCACGTTCTATCATGTTTTGTATTCTTATAGATAGAAAAATTCACATAACACGAAAATACGATTTTTATAGTCAGTAAGAAGAAGTATGACAAGTTTTATCTGAAATCCGCTATACTTCAAGTATTCAGTTATAAGCCTTTTGAATTTAGTCATTTCTACCACATTTGGAAGATTTGGCTTTCTGCACCCGTTTGTGGCAATTCGAATATTTTTTAATGAATCTTTTCTAACTTCGTGAATCAATCCAAGACCCATGAAGCTTCCTAGAAAAGTAAAATCAAAATTGAAATCGAAAAAATTTCCAAAGAATTCCATTTGGAAGTAGAAAAATTGGCAAAAACTTTATAAATCCTAAACTTTCCTAAAAAGAATAAATAATTAGCCAATAGTAAAGTCAGAGAAATCATATCATCATTCTTCATTGCGAACTGCGTTTTAAAGTGACTGAGTGTGATGAAGTATCTAGTTTTCTTTAAAGTGAATGCACCTATAAAATGAATGTTTTGAAAAAAAATAAAAAAGGCAGTAAAGGGTTATTGCGAGCTTGGGCTGTATATGACTGGGCTAACTCAGTATATACTGCTGTGATAACGACAACTATTTTCCCCATTTATTATGGAACACTATTGGATGATAGTGATACAATTCTTGTATTAGGTCAGCACATACGTAGTACAGCCATGATTAGTTTTATTGTTGGCTTGACCATAAGTATGGTCGTTCTTCTTTCTCCAATCCTTTCGGGAATTGCAGACTACATCGGCAATAAAAAAATATTCATGAGATTCTTTGTCTATTTAGGAGCCTTTTCTTGCATTGGACTGTATTGGTTTAATATAGATACGATTTATTTAGGATTGGTTTTTTATGCATTGGGGATTATTGGATTTCAAGGGAGTCTTGTTTTTTATAATTCATACTTACCAGATATTACGTATCAACATCAAATGGATAAAGCCAGCGCTATGGGTTTTTCTTATGGTTATCTAGGAAGTGTTATTCTATTGATTTTTAATCTCAGCATGGTCATGAAACCAGATTGGTATGGAATCAGTGGTTCAGTTTCCGAAAAACCTTTGATGGCCATGCGCTATTCATTCGTAACTGTGGGCGTATGGTGGTTATTATTCAGTCACTATTCATTTTATTTTTTACCTAAGGGAAACAAAAAAATAAAAGAGGTCAAAAATGTTGTTCTTAATGGATTCAAGGAGTTATTGTCGGTATGGAACATTGTAAAAAAACACTTGAACATTAGAAGATTCTTAGGAGCTTTTTTTGTCTACAGTATGGCACTTCAAACGGTGATGATTATAGCAGCTTATTTTGGAGAACAGGAACTCTATTGGAATAATGACACGGAAAAAACAACAGGACTTATCTTGAGTATTCTACTCATTCAATTAATCGCCATTTT
>JAPORT010000080.1:8472-10192 GCA_026710085.1 Flavobacteriaceae bacterium
TAGGTGTATTCTTATTGTTAAGAATGCCAAGAAAAATATTTTCCAAATGATAACAAAAAACCGTTTTAATCAATTCAAAATGGTTGATAATAATCCATACCTTAAGTATGATACTGAAGTTCTTTTGATGATTGAATTTCAGTAAATATAATTTTGTGTTTTTATTATCGAAAAAAATGGACGAGACGTTAAAAAGGGTATTTAGAGTTAACATTGAAACAAAAATTGGATTTGAATTTGAAGAATTTATTGATGAGTTATTTCTTTTAAAGTATGGCTCTGAAAACTACATTCCCATAAGAAGTAATAAAGACAAGGGAAATGACGGTACCGTTTTAATTGAAAAAAAGTATTGGATTGTTATGCTCCAAAAAAATATGACAAAAGCCAGTTTGAGAGAAAGACTTTAGTTGACTTTAAAAAATATGAAACTCACTGGAAATCAGAATTTCCCAATTGGGAGATAATCATAAATCATGAAGTTTCACCCGATTAATTGAAACTCGTTGGCAAATTATCAGTGAATACGCATATTAAAGGGATAAGTCAAATTCTTCATATAATTGAAAATGAGCTTAATCATTCACAAAGAAGAAGATTAGCTACTTTTTTTGGGTATTGAAGATTACTATAAAGAAGATTACATTGAAGAAATCATTCAAGATCTTTTAACACGAGCTAAAAATGTGGATTTTATTTCATACAATAAATCGGATTTGGTTCCATTATACAAAAAAATTGAAATTAATTTTGATAAAGTCGATTGGGATGGGATAAAAAGTGAAATAGATACAGTGGTGAATGAGTTTAAAGTTATCGAAAACATAATAAAAGGATATGAAGACAATGAAAAAGATTTGATAAAGCGGAGAATAATAGATGACTATAACAAGCTAAGTGGCGTTTTTAAAAAACGACTATACAACTTAACGGAGCAGTATACAAAGCAGTATCGTGATGTAGATGATGATGGATATAAACTTTCAATTAAAGCCATATTGCTCTATATGTTCGAACAGTGTTTAATTGGAAAGAAGGCAAAAGAGTAATGATTTTACCACATCCAGAAAGTAATTTGAAGCTTAATATTTTAGTCTTAGGGGCTGAGATTATTAAAATTATGAATAAAAGAAAATTTAAAGGAAAGTATAATCTAGTTGATGATGTCATGAGCGAATTTTTAAATGAAGACAAGGACAGGTCTCCAGATCTTTTTTTATATGCGGTCACTCTTCTACACATAATCGGAAGTATAAAAAAGAATGGATACAAAATCAGATTGCTAAAGGACGGTAAACACAGTATTCCAAATTTGTTTGAAAATGTTGACTAAATTATATTCTGAAACAAATTTGATAGATGTTATTTCATTTCACAATGGCATCAATATTATTCTTGGTAAATACTCCGAAAATAGGGAAACTAGAGGAATTAACGGAATTGGAAAATCGCTCATCATTCGTTTAATTGATTTTACTCTATTGAGTAACAAAGCTGAAAAAAAATTCAGTCAAAAAAAATATCGTTTTCTATCAGAAGATGAGCATAGTGTGTCACTTGAATTCAAAGTAGCTCAGAAAACGTACACCCTCAAGCGATTTTTTTCCGACTTAAATACGGTATATTTTGGCAGCCAATCGAATACCCTAGAAGAGTTTCAAAAGTCAGAGTTGAAAAAAGTATTAGAAGGCATCTTTTTCCCAACGGAAAATAATAAGGT
>JAPORT010000077.1 GCA_026710085.1 Flavobacteriaceae bacterium
TAAAAAAAAGTCTCTTCGCAGAAACGATTTTTTTTGAAAGTTGCATTATTCAAAGAGGTCTTCTTTTTAGAATTATGATCATACAATAAAACTTGAAGAACGCCTGGATATTTAATTAGAATTCCATCCTCTTGAATATCAATTTGCTCAAACATCTCTTTAAAGAAACCTTATTGTATTCTGTTGTATTTCCACCAAAAATAGTTTCTCTCAAATTGAGTTGTCAAACAAGGTTAGGCCGATAATTAAAAAGATGCGATTGTTTTATCATACAAGAACAAAACCATTTATTCAAAATCTTTAATTTGTGTAAAGAAAATGTAAATTTGTTAACATCGAAAATTTTAAACTACATGAGTAAAAGAGCAAAAATAATCAGCCTCGTAGTACTATGGGGATTAGCAATTTTCTTTACAACAAGAATTTATAATTCCATTAATGATCCGATACGATTTAATAAAATCAAAAATAATCGATATGCTACTGTTATTGACCGATTGAAAGATATTCGAATGGCACAAATTGCCCATAAAGATGTTAAAGGCCAATTTGCTAATAATTTCGATAGCCTAGTTTCTTTTGTCGATGATGGCATTTTCACCATAACACAACAACGAGATTCTTCATACTATGCCTACAATCCAATCTACCAAATCGATATGTTACAAGAAATTGTAATCATCGACACGCTCGGAACTGTTTCTGTCAGAGATTCTCTTTTCGGTAATGACTTAAGATATCAAAGTTTAGCTGAAATTCCCATAGATGGCATTGATGAAAAATTTAAATTACAAGCCAAAATCATTGACAAAAACGGTTTCAAGGTTCCTGTTTTTGAAGTCAAAGTGCCAAAAAAAATAATTCTTCACGATCAAAATAAACGACTTTTAGCACAAGAAGAAGAATTGGTTTCTGTTGACGGAGTCAATGGGCCTGATATCATTCTTGGTTCGCTTTCCGATGTGAGCACCAATGGAAACTGGCCCACTATTTTTGATACTGAAAGAGAGTAGTTAATTTGACTACAAAATCTCATAAGATATCCGTCCATTGTTTTTCGGATGGGTTTTCTGTTTATAATAAAAATGAAGTAATCATTTCATCAGAAAACGATTATTCAAAGCTCCCCTTATTCATTCAAGAACTTAACTCCAAACATCAGTCATCAGAATTAAATATTGTCGGTATGAATTTTGAATCCCCATCAGTATTTGTTCCAAAAGATTACTTTAAAAAAGAAGTTGCCGCATCCTATATCGAAAACTTTTGTGTACGCCCTAAAAGTTATTCTGTTTCACATCAATTAGTCGATTCACAACCTTTGCTAGTGAATGTCTTTTATAGCAATAAATGGTTTAGTGAAATAAAAGAGAAAAATGGCCTTAAATTGACTTACAAACACTATTGGAGTTGTATTTTAAGCTATTTATTAGGGACCCAGCAAAAATTTAAAAAAAATCAAAAAATTGTCCTTTATTTCAATGAAAACTATTTTGATATTTTCCATTTAGAAGAAAAGCAATTGAAAGGCGCAAACCGATTTGACTTCGAAAATGAAAATGAAATCATTTACTTTTTGCTTTGCTATTTAGAAGCTCACAAACTTAAGGCATCCAATATTGACTTTATTCCTTTTGGAAAATTCGATTCATACATCCCCTATTACCAGAAACTTTCTGAATTCTTCAGATTAAAGTATTTCAACGATTTAAATCAATCCAAAGACAACTCCCATTATCCATGGAAATTATTCACTTAAAGTGATTCGAATTATCTCGGGAGTGCACAAAGGAAGAAAAATTAAAGCACCTCCAAAAGTCGGTAACATACCAACCTCCGATCGATTAAAAGAAGCTCTTTTCAATATTCTTGGAGTTCAATACTCTTTTCATTGTATTTCAGTTTTGGATCTTTTTGCTGGTACTGGGAACATCAGCTATGAATTTGCTTCTAGAGGAACTCAAGAAATCACATCCATTGATCAACATATTTTGGCTACAAAATTTATTGACCAAACAGCCCACTTATTGAACTTGCCAATTCAAGTAATTAATATGAACTGCTTTGATTACATTGAAATAAGTTCGAAAAAATTCGACATTATATTTACCGATCCACCATATGATTATCCAGTCAAATCATACCACCAATTGATTACTCGAATTCAAAGAAAAAATCTATTAAATCCCTTGGGTAGCTTAATCGTAGAACATTATAAAAAAACCGATTTTTCACATTTTGAATGGTTTGCTGAATGCAGAAAATATGGGAATTCTCACCTTAGTTTCTTTAAAAAAGAGGCAGACCGATAAGCCGGATTCTGTTAAAATCTACCATTTATCTAGGAACGTCATTACTAACGAACTCAAGCCATCGACCCTCTCACATCGGACGAGAAACCCTCAAACGTGAGTTTACTTGATGTTGCACCGCATAGAGTTTACCTGATTTCACTACAACCAAATTGTACATTCTTTCTGTTGCACTAGTCCTCCTTGGATTCTCCAAGTGACGGGTGTTACCCGCTATGCCTCCCTGTGGTGTCCGGACTTTCCTCTCAAAAAATGAGCGGTAGACTAGTCTGCCATTTGCTAAATTACAACAACTAATCATGTTTATTGTTAGATTTTTTAAGCCATTTAAAAGATGAAATCAAAATCAACTTTCTAAATTTGTTTTGATGGAAAAGTTTGTCGTCTCAGCTTTAAAGTACCGACCTAAAAAGTTTGAAGATGTTGTAGGGCAAGAATTTGTCACGCGAACGCTGCAAAATGCTCTTGATACCAATCAAATTCCAAAAGCACTGCTGTTTTGTGGCCCTAGAGGAGTCGGAAAAACAAGTTGTGCCAGAATTTTGGCTAAAGCAATCAACAATAGCTCGGATCAATCAAATGATGAGTTTTCTTTCAATATTTTTGAACTGGATGCTGCATCAAATAATTCTGTTGAAGATATTCGAAGACTCAATGAGCAGGTAAGAATTCCACCGCAAATAGGGACACATAAAATATACATCATTGATGAGGCTCACATGCTGAGCACCCAAGCGTTCAATGCCTTTTTAAAAACACTTGAAGAACCGCCCGAAAATGTGATCTTTATCTTAGCCACCACTGAAAAAAACAAAATCATTCCGACCATCCTCTCTCGATGTCAAGTCTATGATTTCAAACGAATTTCAGTTAAGAGTATGGTCGTTTTTCTTACTAAAATCGTTCAAGAAAAGCAGCTGAAGTTCCAAGAAGATGCCTTGTATTTAATCGCACAGAAAGCTGATGGAGCAATGCGCGATGCACTATCGATATTAGATCGGATGATCAGTTTTACTCAAGGTCAGTTAACGACGAAACTAGTTTCAGAAAATCTCAATGTTTTAGACACTGAAAGCTACTTAGATATCATTTGTAAAATACAAGATCATAATCTGTCTGGCTTGATCCTTCAATACAACCAATTGTTTTTCAGTGGCTTGGATAATCATGAATTTTTACTAGGGCTTAGCCAACAATTTCGGAATTTATTAATGATTAAAAATGCTAAAACAGCAGAATTACTCGATTTTGGCAAAAATATCTTAGATCTCTACCAACAACAAACCCAAAACATGAAAGTCAACTGGTTGATTGATTGTTTGGAAATCGTTCACCAATACGAATTAAAATTCAAAGAAAGTCACAACAAACAAATCCATATCGAATTATGTCTGTTACAATTAGCTTCTTTGCACTATAAACCAAAAAAAAGTTCCCATCTAATTCCAATTGAAAAAATTCGCCAGCAAGAACAACCGATTCACAAAGAAAACATCCAAAAATCAGATTCCGATAAATCATCACATCAAATAACCCAATCCCAAACGGAGATCACCCATCAAGAAACAGATCTTCAGGATACAGAAAAGAGGTTTATCGATATCAAAACCAAAAATGAAAACACAACCACCGAGAGGACCTCTGAACATCAATCAAATCAAAACTCAGAACAAAACAACCAAGAAAATAAGTTTATTGAAGAAAAAAAGAATCCATCCACTTCTGTAGTTCAAGATATAAAGAATCCAATCACTGAAAATACGACCACACCTATAAAGTCTGCTTTTGATGCCTTATCTCAGCCAGAATATACAGGCAAAGCCAAAGCTCTTTCCATCGAAAACATCAATCTGTTTTTTAATGATTTAAAATCAAAAGCAATTTCAAAAGATGAGGAATTTAGTTTGCAGTATTTATCGTCTGGCACCTATCAAATGGGAAAAAACAATCAAATTATCTTTAAAGCAAAATCAAATTTCATTCTAAGCAAATTCCATTCTTTACAAAGCCCATTAATTGCTGCGTTAAGTAATTATTTCAAAATAGATGACATCCATATTGCTTCAAGCGTTGATGAGCAACAACAAGAGGAAAAAAAAAAGTCTAAAGACGAAATAATTCAAGAATATTTTAAAAAAAACCCAAACTTTAAATTACTCTATGACGAACTACAGCTGGAATGAATTGGTGCTTTCGCTTAAAATCAATTCTTTAATCATCCCATCGGATAAACCAGTTTTTGGCACATAAATTGCTTTTGCTTTGGACCATTTCAAAACATTCATGTAAATCTGCATTGCTGGAATAATGACATCGGATCGATCGGGATTTAATCGATATTGAATGATGCGTTGAGCATAACTTAAGGCATTTAATTCCTGATAAAACGAGTAGAGTTTGAGATAAGAAATTGGCTTCGATTCAGGCAGGTTGGCAAGTTTATGAAGTTTATTGATGTTTCCTCCAGTTCCCAATATATCTAGTTTTTTATATTTCCTAGTGTGGGTTATGATCCATGTTTTCATTTTATCCCATAAGTCTTTTTCCACCAAATGATTGATCAATCGAACAGTACCTACTTTAAAGGATTTGGAATCTGATATCATTCCATTTTTATACACTGAGATTTCTGTGCTTCCCCCACCAACATCAACATATAAATAAATTTTTTCTGGATTGATGAAGTTAGAAAAAGAAGTTCTAGAAATCACTTCAGCTTCTTTTTTACCTGAAATGATTTGAATTTGAATTCCAGTTTCATTCAATACTTGCTCTATCGTATCATTTCGATTACTAACCGATCTCAATGCTGAAGTAGCATAGGCTGCAAATTTTTTTACTTCATGCACTTGCATTAACAAATCAAAAGCTTTCATGGCTTTGACAAGTCGTCGAATATTATATGGAGAGATTTTATTTAATACAAAGGCATCCTCGCCCAATCGAATCGGGACTCGGACTAATGCATTTTTTTGATATGTGGCATATCCATTTTGATGAATCACATTAGCAATTAAAATTCGAACAGCATTAGAACCAATATCAATCGCTGCAAACTTTTCAATTTTCACCAGCCAAAGATTCGGTTTTTTGTTTTAAATATTTATAGACTTCAAGTTGTGAACCTGCTTGATTGTCTCCTTTTGAAATCCTCAACCTATTTTGTGGTTCTTGATTGACTAATCGAGCTTTCCGTTGATCGTTCCAATAAATTTCAAATGTGTCCATGATTTGATGTTTTAATTCTTGATTGTAAATTGGAACCGTGACTTCTACTCTACTATGAAGATTTCTTGTCATTAAATCTGCTGAAGAAATAAACACTTTTGGATCACCTCCATTCATGAAAATATAGACCCTTGAATGCTCCAAAAATCGATCAACTATGCTGATAATTTCTATGCTTTTATTTTGAGGTTGCATCTTTGGTACCATACAACAAATCCCCCTGACAATTAGGTTCACCTTTACATTATTTTGACTTGCTTTGTTCAACTGTTTGATAATGGATCGGTTCGATAAACTATTGATTTTTATTTTTATTCCTGAAGGCAGCCCTTTTTGATGATTTTTAATCTCTTGTTTGATTAATTGTTTCAATGTATTGAACGTTTGGCTAGGGGAAACAATGATGTGTTTGTATTTAAACTTCAAGTAAGGGGTTTTAAGAAAATCAAAAACTTTAGAAACGTCTTTAAGTATTTCTTGATTTGCCGTTAGTAACGTATAATCTGTATAAACTCGAGACGTGCTTTCATTGAAGTTTCCTGTAGAAATAAAACCATAATGGTTCATTTTATTTTTTTCGATACGCTCGATAAGACATATTTTGGCATGGACTTTCAATCCAGTAATTCCAAATATGAGTTCCACTCCTGAATCTTCAAGAGCATGAGCATGAATGAGGTTATTACTCTCATCAAATCTTGCTTGTAATTCAATTTGAGCCAATACTCTTTTACCATTTCGAGCCGCATTGATGAGTGCGCGTACCACATTAGAAATTTTAGATAATCGATAAATGGTTATTTTAATAGTTTTTACGGCAGGGTCTAATGCAGCCTCTTGCAATAGTTTGACAACATAATTAAAATTCTGAAAAGGAGTATAAACTAAATAGTCTCTTTTTTTTATTGCTGAAATCAAGCTATTCTCGAGTGATACCTTTGGTAAATTCAAAGGCTCAAGAACTTTATACTGTAGATCTTTTCGACCCAAAGAAGGAAAATTGAGATAATCACTTCGATTATGATATCGCCCTCCAGGAATATGACTGTCATATTTATTGACCCCTAACTTTTGTTTGATTACGTCCAAGGTGTCCTTTGAAATATTCTGATCATAAACCAAACGAACGGGTTCTGCCAAAATTCTTTCTTCAACACCTGATTTAATCTTTTCGGCATAGCTCTTTGAAAAATCTTCTTCAAGGTCGATGATCGCGTCTCTAGTGACTTTGATCATATGTGCTTCAACATCAATGCAGTTAAATGGATGAAAAAGAAACTTTAAATTCAATCTGATGACATCATCAATTAAAATAACGCTCTTTTGGTCACTCCCTCTTTCTTTTGGTAATACAACAAACCGATCAATTTCTTGAGGTATTTCAATCAGTGCGTATTGCGACTGAGTCTTGTTGGAGTGTTCTGTTTGGGTTACTATTTTAACGGCCAAAAGAATATTGCTATTGGTCGGATTTTCAGGAGTAGATTCTGTTAGAAAAAGAATCGAAAGCAAATTGTTGACTTTTTTTAAAAAATAATTTTTAAGAAACTTTTGCTGTTTCGGCGAGACACTTGTTTCATCGATGAAATGTATGTTTTGTAAGGCTAACTCATTTTGAATTTTTTCTAATGCTTTGGTACTTTTTTGTTGAAGCAGGATGACCTTTTGAGTAATCATTGACAACAAATCAGATATCAAAATTCCATTGAATAATCGATGATCTGATTTATCCGAAAGAGAAATATGTTTTAAGGTTGCATAACGTACCTGAAAAAATTCATCAAGATTATTCGAAAAAATCCCTACAAATCTCAAGCGTTCCAATAATGGGACAGATGGATCTTCAGCTTCTTGCAAAACTCGAGCATTGAAATCCAACCAACTTAAATCTCGATAAATATAATTTTTGCTCATCTTTCCAACTCTCCTGGTAAACACAAAACGGTCTCGCCACCATGAATTTGATGCCACCTATTCTGTGGAAAGGAAACCACTCCAAAACTCGCCGTGGGCAAACAATCAATCGTTCTATTTCCCAATTGATCAATACATGATTCAAATGCTGGATTATGGCCGACTAAAACAACTGTATTGTAATGATTTTCTATTTGACGAATAAAATCTAAAAGAGG
The DNA here is from genome assembly GCA_026710085.1 of Flavobacteriaceae bacterium. Classification (GTDB taxonomy): domain Bacteria; phylum Bacteroidota; class Bacteroidia; order Flavobacteriales; family Flavobacteriaceae; genus Bin25. The sequence continues at coordinate 7,673 of JAPORT010000077.1, forward strand.
AGTCTCCGAAAAAGTGTATAAATCTTCTTTGACTTCTAAAATTTCAGGGTTCCATTTCAAACCTTTGACTAATAATTCTGCTGTTTGGAATGCTCTTTGAGCTGGTGAACTGAATACTTTATCAGCACCTTTGAAATAATCTTGATAATGCTCTATCAGTAATTTCATTCTATTGATTCCCTTTTTTTTGATGGGGCGATCTCGATCACTCACCGGACCTTGTGGAAAGTCCCATTGAGATTTAGCATGTCTTAGAAATATTATTTTTTTCATGATGATGTCTAAGGAGCTAATCGCTCTATCTTCCAATTTCCTGATTTATTGGAATATCTGAGCCGGTCATGTAACCTATTTTTTTGTCCTTGCCAAAATTCATATTCCACGGGATTTACTTGATAGCCACCCCAACTTGTGGGTTTTGAAATGGATTGATGGGTAAATTGTTTTTTTAGTTGTTCAAAACCTTTTTCTAAAAAAGAACGACTCGGTATGATCGAACTTTGATGAGATAACAAGGCTGCCATTTGACTTCCTTTGGGTCTTGATTCAAAATATTGTTGGGATGTGGCATCATCTATTTTTTTTGCTTTTCCTTTGATTAAGACCTGTTGGTGTCGATGGGGCCAGTAAAAGCCTAAACCAACATGTGGATTTTTTAATATCGATTGCGCTTTATCACTTTGATAATTGGTGTAAAAACCAAACCCTTGTGGTCCGTAAAATTTTAATAAAACAATACGATTTCTCGGATATCCGTCTAATCCAATCGTTGATAATATCATCGCATTCGGCTCTTTTATTTTTTTATCGGCACAAATTCGTTCAAACCATTTGGAAAATTCAACTATTGGATTCTCAGAAATATGTTTTTTCAAAAGTGGTGGGCTCTGATATTGAGTTCTCATTTGACTGATGTCTTTTTTCATTTTTTCCGTTTCATAGATCATTTTAGAGTTCAAATACTTTTAAATCTTCTGCTATGTTTGTATTCCTAAAAATGGCTCGAGCTTCTTTCAAGTGATTTTCTTTGCTTTGGTATCTGGATGAGTAATGGCCAATGATGAGTTGATTGACTTTGGCTTTCTGAGCAATTAATGCGGCTTGTTTGGCAGTTGAATGATTGGTTTGTTGTGCTTTGATAGAATGTGTCTCTAAAAATGTAGCCTCATGGTATAACCAATCGACTCCCTGAATAATGGATACCATTTCAGGATTATAGGCTGTGTCACTACAATAAGCGTAACTTATGTTTGTATGCGTATGCTCGATCAGAAATCCATTGGTATAGATTCGATGTTTGAGTGGAATTGTTTTAATTGTTAAATGGGGCTGATGAACTATCTGCTGACTTTTTGTTTCTTGTAATTCCATCATGTTGAGTTTATATGATAGTATTCTGTTGGTGACTTTTAAATGAACTGATACAATTTCATTCAATCCTTTGGGGCCAAAAACAGTAATCGGCTTTGTCCGCATATATTGATCATGGGAAGTTAAAAAGCCAATCAATCCATAAAAATGATCACCATGCAAATGTGAAATCAATACCATATCAATATCTTTTAATTGAATCTTTGCTTTTTTCATTTGCATCAGCGTCCCTTCTCCACAGTCAATTAAAAGATGACTCTCATCTAGTTGTAACACTTGAGCTGAATTATGGCAATGAGGCCTTGGTGTTGAGGAGTGGCAACCTAAAATGGTGAGTTTCACTTTAGTCATAAAGATGTTTTTGGAGTCTATCCAATTCTATATAGTCAATGGCTTCGATTACTGTTGGCACCCAAATGATGTGGTCTAAGAAATCATTAGGAGCTGAGTTTTTAGAAACCAATACTAAAATGAGTTCTAATGCTTGGAGTTTCTTTTGAATCAATTCTAGTGAATTAATGTCTATAGCATTTTTATTTTTTGACATTTCAATAATCATACTGTTTGGATTTTGAAGAAACATCGATTCACTGATGAATTTTAGAATTCTATTGAATGTCTTGTTCGTATGATGAATTAAATACACTTGTTGTTCAAGCAGTTGGACTTTCATTGGTTGATATTTTCAGTTTTGAAGCCAAAAGATAAATGACGGCCATTCGAATAGCTACCCCATTTTCAACTTGATCAAGAATCATTGCTTGATTAGAATCAGCAACTTCACTGGTAATTTCAATCCCTCTATTGATTGGACCTGGATGTAAAATGACCATGGGTTTATCAATTTTTTCGATCAGTGATTTGGTAAGTCCATACTGCAATGCATAATCTCTCAAACATGGAAAACTTGATTGGTGCATTCGCTCTCTTTGGACTCGAAGCATATTCACAGCATCAGACCATTTGAGTGTTTCAAGCAAATCTGTACTTTGGAGGACTCCCAATTTTTGAATGTTTTTAGGCATTAACGATACGGGGCTACAAAGGCAAATTTCTGCCCCTAATTTTTTGAGTGCATAAATATTTGAAAGAGCAACTCTAGAATGAGCAATATCTCCGACAATTGCGATTCTTTTTTCCTTTAATGTTCCAAACTTTTGTAACAACGAATAACAATCTAACAAACCCTGAGTTGGATGCTCATGAGTGCCATCTCCAGCATTGATAATTATCGCTTTTATTTTTTTTGAAAGAAAGAATGCGACTCCAGGATTCGGATGCCTTACTACGATCATATCGACTTTCATAGCCAATATATTTTGAACGGTATCTAAAAGTGATTCTCCTTTTTTTAATGATGAATTAGATGATGAAAAATTGATAATGTCGGCACTCAATCTCTTTTCAGCAATTTCAAATGAAAGCTTGGTCCGTGTACTGTTTTCAAAAAATAAATTAGCAATCGTGACATCTCTAAGGCTTGGTACTTTTTTGATTGGTCGATTGATGACTTCTTTAAAATGTGTGGCCAATTCAAAAATCAGAGATATGTCATTTTTTTGAAGGTATTTAATACCAATGAGATTCGATACACTTAAAGTCTTCATTTACGTTCTTTTTTGAAGATAAACCTCATCTTTTCCATCATTTTCCAACCATGATACTTTTACCTTATCTCCAACCAATGCATCCATCTGAACTCCAATATAATCAGGTTTTATTGGTAAGTGTCTGCTAAACCGACGATGGACCAACACCATCAGTTCAATAGTTGATGGACGTCCATAACTCTCAATAGCGGTTAGTGCCGCTCGAACACTTCTTCCTGTAAAAAAAACATCATCAATCAAGATCACGTGTCGGTTTTCAATAACGACACTCATTAAATTTTGATTGGCTTTAATGGGCTTTTCGGTACGACGAAAATCATCTCTAAAAAAGGTTACATCGAGCTTTCCATTATGCACTTGATCTATATGGTGCTTGGATTTTAACAATTTGATGATTCGATCTAAAAGAAACGTTCCTCGAGGTTGTAAACCAATCAAGACGATTCTTTCTAATCCTCCATAACGCTCAATCAACTGACAACATAATCGATGAAGAATAATTTGAATTTTTTGTTGATCTAGCAAGATTCGCTCCATGGATTCATTTCTTTTAAGACGCAAAATTAAATTCTATCATATTAAGTCGATTCCTATTGTTTTTTTAATACCGCCCAATGGGTTTATCTTCTTGCAAAAAAAAACCTCCATTTCTGGAGGTATGTTTAATTCAATGGATGCCATTTGACAAACTATGTACTATTTCTTTAAACAAATTTTATTCGTTTTCTTCTGTATCGATAACAAATGGTTTATCATCCTGTTCTCGTTTTTTTCTTTTCAATGTTTTACTGGTTTGTTCCACTTTATCTTCCATTTTATCTTTAAGCTGAGAAAGCACTGAGCCCTCTAATTCACCTAATGTTGCCTTTTTAATTTTCTTTTTGGAAAGAGCCTCATCTCTTTTTGAAACATTTTCTTTTTCTTGATCATCAAGCAATGCCGAATGAGACGCAATAACAGACGAACTATCTTTATTAAATTCAATTATTTTAAACTCCGCTTCTTGTCCTTTTTTTAGGGGTTTTCCCTCGATCGTCCTCATCCCATTACGTTTGACATAGATGACCAAATTTTCTTGAAAATGAATAATTCCATCACCATTGATCACCTTATCGATTTTAAATTTATGAACGGTGCCGACGGCATATTGCTTTTCATATTTATCCCATGGATTGACTTTCGTTTGTTTGTGTCCAAGTCTTAACCGACGATCTTTCGTATCAATTTCCATGACTAATACTTCAATTTCATCTTTAAGTTTGAATAGGTCCGAAGGGTGTTTGATTCGTTTGGTCCATGATAAATCACTCAAGTAAACCAATCCTTCGATTCCAGGTTCTAATTCAACAAAAACACCAAATTCTTTTAGGTTTCGAACCGTTCCAATATGTTTGGTTTTGATTTGATATTTTTCGGTGATATCAGTCCATGGGTCTTTTGTTAATTGTTTCATCCCCAAGGAAAGTTTTCTAGCTTCCGTATCAATGGATAGTACCTTGACATTGACTAGATCTCCTTCTTTAACAAATTCTCCCGCTGATCTTAAATAAGTGGACCATGACATATCGACCACTTTCATAAAACCTTCAACCCCATTTTCGACTTCTACAAAAACGCCATAATCATAAATCATGACGACTTTCCCCTCTAATTCAGAGCCTTCTTTGATATCTGGACTTAACTTTTCCCAGGGATGATCTTCCAATTGTTTTAAACCCAATTGAATCTTTAAATCATCTTTATCAAAATCTAAAACGACGACATCAAGTGTTTGATCTACTTCAACGATTTCAGAAGGATGGTTGATTCTCTTCCATGCTAAGTCACCAATATGAATCAAACCGTCTATAGCTCCCAAATCGATAAAGACACCATAAGACATAATGCTTTTCACAGTCCCCTTTAAAACATTACCCTTTTTAAGTTTCGAAATGATTTCTTGTTTCATTTCTTCCATATCGGCTTCAATCAGCACTTTGTGAGACACCACAATGTTTTTAAATTCTTGATTGATTTTAACAATTTTAAAATCCATGACCTTATTAATGTATTGATCATAGTCTTTAATTTGTTTGATGTCTATTTGAGATCCCGGTAGAAAGGCTTCGATGCCTTGAATATCAACAATCATTCCCCCTTTGGTACGACATTTGACCATCCCTGAAAGAATTTCCTCATTTTTAAAAGCTTCATTCACTTTTTTCCAAGCAATGATTGTACGTGCTTTTCGGTGAGATAAAACAAGTTGCCCCGTATTGTCTTCGGGTTTATCGACAATAACATCTACTAAGTCCCCCTCAGCCAAATGTGGATTATATCTAAATTCATTTAAAGAAATCACTCCTTCTGATTTGGAGTTAATATCTAATAACGCCTCTCTATCAGCAATACGGACTACTTTTCCTTTGATTATGGAATGTCCTACAGTTCCAGAAAAATTATTATCTACTTGGGCTTCAAAGCTTTTCATTTTTTCATCACCAATGGATTCAACGGTTCCTTGATGCTTTTCCCAGTCAAAGTTTTCAAGAAAATGTTCCGAAGGGGTCTTTTCAGTTTTAGATTCTTTTTCCACAACTTCGAAAGTATTTTGGTTTTTCTCTTTTGTAGCCTCCTCTTCTTGAGCGGCTTCTTTTATCACTTGTTCTTTTGACGCCTCAGAGGTCTGGTTTGATTCATCAGATAATACTTTCTCTGTGTTCGTGTTTGCGGATTTTTCTGACTGTTGAGTTATATCTGATGTAGGATTTTCTAGCAAAGATTTATCTTCAATTGCATCCAATTCTTGTGTTACTTTAGTTTCTGACATTTAGTTCTTTTGTATTCTGCATTTGGAGAAATGTTCATTCCAAATACAGAAGCGGTTGTTATTGATACGTTACTATGTTTTTTGTTTCCCTTGAATTTAAAAGTTTGCAAATATAAACATAGTCTTTAAATCAATTGCATGTGTCTATTTCATTCCATAATGTTTCAAAATGATAAGAGAAAGTCTCTATAACACAACCTTCTGAAATAAAGTATCAACAATCATGAAGTTTCTATGTCATCAATCCTTTAGTCAAAATATAGGTGTTGTCCTCACATAATGACCTAACAATGACTTACTGAATTCATGATGTCAATTGTTGATGAATCATATGTTTCACTTTAAAATAAACTTCTTGAGCATTTAAATTTGACACATCAATTTCAATTGCGTCTTTAGCCTTTTTGAGTGGCGAATGTTTTCTTGATTGATCGATTTCATCTCTATCCATCACATTACTCAGTACTTGATTATAATCTATTTTTTTACCTATTTGAATCAATTCTTCAAATCTTCGTTTAGCTCTGATTTTTGGATCAGCTATTAAAAAGAATTTACACTCAGCTTCGGGAAATACTACGGTACCAATATCCCTACCTTCCATAACAACGGCTTTGTTTTTTCCCATTAGTCTTTGTAGTCCTACCAAATAAGATCTTACTTGAGAAAAAGTAGATATGTAACTGACAGAATCAGATACATCCATCGTTCTGATTTGATTTTCTACATCAATTCCATTGAGAAAACAACGTTGTCGAAAACGATCAAATTTAAATTCAATATGAACTTTGTGTAAATTTTTAATTAACCCTTGCATGTTGACTTGGTTTTTTTTGGTTTTGTGATGTTTCAAAGCGTAAAAAGTGACTGCTCGATACATAGCCCCTGTGTCAATATGTAAATAGTTGAATTCTCTAGCTAATTTTTTTGCTAGTGTTGATTTTCCTGTTGATGCTTTACCATCAATCGTGATTATGATTTTATGTCTGTTTTGATTCGATACCATGTTCCAACCATTAGTGTAACATCATCCAAAATTGCTTCATTTTTTTCGAGTGATTAAGGTATTCCTAGTTGCAATCGCCTCTAGATCATCCATTATTTGCTGACTCTTTAAGAGTATTCATGAACGAAATGCAAAGAGTTGAATTCGATTGATGTTTTTGAGTTAACATTTATGAATTGACACAGTTATAAATGTTTCATCTAATCCTTTGGACTCAAACTTAAATTCTTTGTTGTTCAAAAAAATCACTTCATCAATGGAAGATTTACTGGTCGAAAAACACAAAGCAAGTAAAAAAATATGGGGATTATATACTTAAATAACAAAAAACCCCATCGCTATTCTATAAAAAAGGTTTTCCTTTATAGCCATAGGTTTACCGAATGCCTCCAACAAAAATAAAAAAATCGACCCGAAAATCGCTTCTGTTTTTTCATTCAGTCCCCTTTGATCAATAACCATATCCCTCTGTTTTATCTTGTTTTTGATTGAGATTTGATCTGACAACCTTTTTAGGATTTAATATGTCTTGAGGAAACCGATCACTTTCATAAATGATTTGTCGAGCTTTTTGGATCCAACTTTTTTCAGCTTCTTCCCAGGTTTTTCCTGCGATTGGTTCAATGACTTGTTTTCCCAACTGATCATCATAAATCCCTGGATACAATTCAATGTAAGACAGTAATAACTTAGATCGTTGTGTTGGAAACCCCATCGAGTCTTTTTCTAATACCGAATCGTATTCAGGATACGGATAGGTTTTCAATCTATTTTCTAAACCAACCATTAATTCTATTAAAGGAATTTTATCCGTGATCGCATCTAAATCGTAAAAATCTTTTTTATGAATACGTCCACCTAAAGCAATCAATTTTTGAATGCCCACATCTTTCAAAGACCAACATCGAATACCGTTATGAGTTTCAATAGCGTCTAATCTTTGAACATTATCAATAATGTCCACTTTAACGCTTTGCCCGTTCGATAAAGGGTATTGTAATTTAGAAGCCCCCCATTGTTCATTACCATGATGAAAATAATAATAATAGTCCTCTGGGGAAATTTCTAAAACATCCATTAATTCTTGTTGGATTTTTTGATACCCTTGTTGTCCCATTTTAAGGTTCGTGAATAAATCAATATCACAAGAAACCCGATGATTTAATTTTAGTGCTATATTGGTTCCCCCTACCAAACTAAATGATTTTAAACTTTCTAAAGATTGCAACTTTAAAGTCGCTTCTTTTAAATCATCATGAACCGCTTTCACTCCCATTCAAACCGCTTTCGTTGAATTAAATAAGGAAATAAGGGTTTTTGATACCGTTGACAAACTCGAATGAGTAAATCTTCAAATAAAAAACCCCTTGTTTTTTTTAAGGTATCATAAATCGTATGCTGATCATAATAAATCTCTAAAAGATCTAAATTTTGATCAAAGGAAGCAGGATGTTGAAGCACTCTGGGAATGATCAGCTCTTTGGCTTCTAATGTTAACTCATCCGTGTTGTAATCCCAAATATATAATTGCGGTTGTTCAAAAACATCTTGGTATCGTATTTCCGAAAGTTTCTTGTTTTTCACACCATCAAAAATAAAAAAAAGCGACCCAAAAGTCGCTTCTGTTTTTTCATTTGCCAACTCAAAGAATTTGAATATATGAGACCTTTGCACTAAAATTTCGACTTTCCGCTGAAATAGAAGAAAGTCACATCGAATGAGTGGCCCATTGATTGAAAAAGAAAAATAATGTCCCCATCACACCCCATTTTTTTTGATTTTGCATTATTCAAAGGTCTCTATATTTTACCCCTGGTGCGATTTAAAATCCAATCCATCGTGCCTTTGGATCCATGGGCGATGCCATCAGATGATACGATGAGCTGAAAAAACGGTTGTTTTTTTTGTTATTTAAGTATATAATCCCCAAAAATATATCGTTCCCAAAGTAAAACAGCATCAATAAGAAAATATCAATCAAAGAATCCTAAAAAATTGATACCACCTTTGGTTGTGATAGAACAAAGTTTCTATACTATTTCCATCTTTATTATGAGATTTATTTTAAAACGACTCAGTCCACTCGAAACTCTGTTTTTTTGATGCTAAAAATGATTTTTGATAGGCTTGTTAATGAGTTACAATTTTTTTGCATTCATAGCCAATTGATTCGTAATAGCAATATTGATCACCTCCATCATTTCATCGACATAGTGAAACTTTAATCCTTTGAGATATTTTTGCTCGATATAGTCGACATCTCCTTTATTAGCTTGACTTAAAACGATTTCTTTGATGTTTGATCTTTTCGCCGCCAATATTTTTTCTTTAAGCCCTCCTACTGGTAATACTTTACCACGTATGGTGATTTCGCCAGAAAAAGCTATCCTGCTTTTGATACGCTTTTGAGTGAATAAAGAAACTAAAGAAGTTAGAATCGCTATTCCTGCACTAGGACCATCTTTTGGTGTCGCACCTTCAGGTACATGAATGTGTACATTATATTTTTCGAAATCTATTTTTTCTAAACCCAATTGAATTGCATTGGCTTTGATATATTCCATGGCAATCGTTGCTGATTCAGACATGATTTTTCCAAGGTTACCCGTGAAAGCCAATTTTCCTTTTCCCTTTGATATAGCAGATTCAACAAATAAAATAGCACCTCCCGCCCATGTCCAAGCTAATCCAGTAGCTACGCCAGCAACTTCATTGTTTTCATATTTATCTCTTCTCTTTTTTTCCGGACCTAAAATTATAGATAAGTCTGCAATCCTTGGTGAGATATGATACTTTTCTTCCATAGCAACTGATTTGGCCGTATAGCGAACCAAACTTGCAATTTGCTTTTCAAGTCCTCTAACACCGGATTCGTAGGTATAGTGATCAATGACTTTTTCTAAAAGTGAATTGGATAATTTGATTTGCTTTGTGGTCAAACCATGTTCTTTGATGGATTTAGGAATTAAATGTTTTTTAGCAATCATCACTTTTTCTTCTAACGTGTATCCCGAAACTTCAATAATTTCCATTCTATCTTTTAAAGCATTGTGAACGCCGTTTAAATTATTAGCAGTAGCAATAAAAAGTACTTTGGTAAGGTCATACCCTGTTTCAAGATAATTATCATAAAATGCATGATTTTGTTCCGGATCTAAAACCTCTAAAAATGCAGCTTCGGGATTACCATGCGATCCTCGACCGATTTTATCAATTTCGTCCAAAACAAAAACTGGATTACTCGTTTTAGCCTTTTTGATACTTTGAATGATTCGACCAGGCCTTGAACCGATGTAGGTTCTCCGATGACCTCGAATTTCGGATTCATCATGCAGTCCCCCCAATGAAATGCGTACGTAAGATCTTCCCAATGCTTCAGCAATAGATTTTCCCAATGATGTTTTTCCAACACCAGGAGGCCCTACCAAACACAACAATGGAGATTTCAAATCTTTTTTTAATTTGAAAACAGCTAAAAATTCAATCATTCGTTTTTTGACTTTTTCCAAACCAAAATGATCACGATCTAAGATTTTTTGAGCTCTTTTCAGATCTAATTTATCGACTGAATATTCGCCCCATGGTAGGTCTAAAAATAAATCCAAGTATATTCGTTGTACCGAATATTCAGCCAATTGGGGGTTCATTCTTTGAAGTTTGTTGACTTCCTTGTCAAATAATTCTTTGACTTTATCATCCCATTTTTTAGATTTAGCTTTGGATCTTAGTTCTTCTATTTCATCTTCAAAACTTTCCTTTCCCAATTCCTTTTGAATTGTCTTCATTTGTTGCTGTAAAAAGTATTCCCTCTGCTGAACATCAATATCCTTTCTGACTTGAGATTGAATATCATTTCTTAGCATGACTTTATCGTGTTCTTCATTGAGTAAACGAAGGCATTTTAATGCTCTTTGACGGTAATCATTTTCTTCTAAAATTTCTTGCTTTTGATTGACATGAAAATTCATGTTCGAAGTAATGAAGTTGATTAAAAAACTATCGCTTTTAATATTCTTAACAGCTATGGAAGCCTCCGTTGGAATTCCATCGCTTTCTCTGATGACTCGATCTGCAACATCCCTTACGGTATCAATAATAGCTTTGTATTTTTTAGTTTTATCTTTTGTTTTTGCATATGGAGCTTTTTCGACTTCGGCTTCAAAAAAGGGGTCAGATTGATTCATTTTCAAAATTTTAAATCGACTCCTTCCTTCTAATATGACCGTTGTTGAATTATCTGGAAGTTCAATGATTCGCAACACTTTTGCCACTGTACCAATCGTATTTAAATCGTTTGGCTTTGGATCATTCACATTAGCCACTTTTTGAGCGACCACTCCCAAAAGTTGATCTCCTTCATCGACATGTTTGATTAGTTGAATCGCCTTTTTTCTTCCTGCCACAATTGGAAGAACAACACCAGGAAACAATACTGTGTTTTTAAGCGGCAAGATGGGTAAAGATTTTGAAATTTTATCTTCCTCTATAACGTCTTCAGACTCCGTTTTACTTGATTTTTGAATAGATTCAGATTCAATCTTTTGCTCAACTGAATGATCAATTTTTTTATCTTTTGAATTTCTTGTCATCTAAAATTAATAAGTGCGTCAAGTTGTCAGTTCATCCTAACGGTGAATCTATATTAAATCCCTAAAACTCTAATAATAAGATTCCTTAACCTAAAAATGCAATTGTTGTGCCACAAAATTTAAAATGAAATTCTAAAAAAACATGATTTCCTTTCGTCTCATATTCAAAGACTGTATCAACGTTTTCTATATCAAACATGGTCATTCTTTATTAATGAAAACGACAGAATGTGATATTCATGGTTGGTGTAAAAAAGAAAAAAGCAAACTTTGGTGATCAATCGAAGTAAACTTTTATCGAGTTCCAATACATCAAAAAAAACAGTGAATGTGTCTTTTTTAAACTTGATTCATTTTTGTTACGGAGTGCTTTTAATTCAAACATCTCATCCAATCATCGTTACATCTGACGAGACTCGATAATGCCTTTAGCTTTTTTATATCTTTATCCTTATGACCGTACATTATTTCTATTGTTACAATTCTTTAAAAATTAAGTCAAGTATTAAGATGCCAATCTCAACAAAGAGAAATCTAACATGAATCTTAGCAAATCCTTTTACACTTAATCGGATTCTATCAATAAACTCAAAAAAAACATCACATGAATAAATTCATTAACATCTTACTAGTTTCAACATTTTTATTGAGCTCGATTACTATAGCTTATGCTCAAGAAGAAAGAGAAGTGAGAAATTTAAGTCCTTATCATTCAGTCAAGGTTTCAGGTTCTTATAAGGTGCAACTAGTTGTCGGAGATCCAGGTTCCATCACTTTAGAAGGATCTAAATTATCTGTGATTTCTACTTCGATTAAAAACAATGTATTACACATTCGATCAAAACCTAATCTAAAATGGACTAATTGGCGAGGTTCAACGACGATCACTGTTCCCATAGAAGACATAAAATCTTTATCCTTAAGTGGTTCAGGAAAAATAACGGGTGATCGCACATTAGATGTCGATAAATTAAAAATCTCAGTCTCTGGTTCCGGAAGAGTCAATCTAAATGTTTCTGCTGATTCCATTGAAAGTTCAGTTTCAGGTTCTGGAGGAGTAACATTGTCAGGTGATACAGATAAAGTCAGTTTTTCTCTAGCGGGATCAGGATACCTAAAGGCTTCTGATTTAAAAGCTGATTCGGCGATTGGCAATATCAGTGGGTCCGGCTCTATAGAAGTCTATGCTAGCGATTCGTTTAATGGCCATGTTAGTGGATCAGGAAGAATCACATGTTATGGAAATCCTGAAAAACAAAATCAAAAAATTTCAGGTTCTGGTCGTATTAGCTTTGCGAACTAAGTCTCGTCTTACAGATTTTGGTATTCGTAATAAACGCAAACCACCAATCAAAAAAACGACGAGAAAAAACGTGATGGAATTTCTCAAACTACCTGTTAATTGATCAAGTAATCCAAAAGTAACGATTCCAATGATGACCCCCAGTTTTTCAGTAACCTCATAAAAACTAAAAAAGGATGTGGTGTCTTTCGTTTTTGGCAATAGTTTCGAATAGGTTGATCTTGATAATGCTTGTAGTCCTCCCATAACCAAACCAACACAACCAGCGATAACATAAAATTGTATTGGTTCATAAACGTTATAGGCTGTCAAACAAATCAAAGCCCAAAAAATATTGAGGGCAATCAAAGTTCGAATGTTACCAAATTTTCCAGAGGCCCTTGCGGTTAATTCAGCTCCGATAATCGCTACGAGTTGGATTAATAAAATACTGATGATTAATCCCATCGTTTTCTGAGAATCATTATTCCAATTGATTTCTTGCTCTCCAAAGTAGGCTGCGATGATTAAGACCGTTTGTAATGCCATACTGTAGATAAAAAAGGAGCTTAAAAATCGGCTCAACCCTTTCAGTTGTTTCAATTGCTTCCATACTGAAAACAATTCCCGAAACCCATTAGTAAATACCTTTTCGATTTTTTTGACTTTTTTAATTCCTTTGGGTAGAGCATAAAATGAAATCTGACTAAATAACATCCACCAAATTCCTACGGATACAAAAGCTATTTTCATTGCTTTTAATGCTTGTTGCTTTTCGGTACCAGAAATTCCAAACCAGTGAGGATACATGACTAATACTAAATTAAAAACCAGTAAAATCACACTGCCAACATAACCATAGGAAAATCCTTTTGCACTCGCTTGATCCATTTGATCTGGATAAGTGATGTCTGGTAGATAAGAGTTGTAAAAAACGAGACTACCCGTGAAACCCATCAACGCGAGTCCATAAAAGGTAATGCCCAATTCAATATTTTCTATATCAAACCAATACAGTCCAATACACGATATCGAACCTATGTAAACAAATATTTTCATGAATATTCGCTTATTTCCGACATAGTCAGCAATTCCAGAGAGTATTGGAGTGATTAAAGTAACGATTAAAATGGAAAGTCCCGTAACAAAGCTGATTAATGCCGTAGAGCGTATCTCCATTCCAAAAATTGGAATGGTATCGCTATCATCGAGAAGAGTTCCATAATAAATTGGGAAAATTGCTGAAGAAATGACAAGAGCATAAACTGAATTAGCCCAATCGTAGACAGCCCAAGCTCGAATTAATTTTTTACTTCCTTTTTTAAACATTTTTACAAAAAATCTGTGATAATAAATACCCTAGATAACTTGATAATTCAAATTAACACCCTAGAATACATCTTTACTATTGGTTTATAATAACAAACAAGACTTCTATTTTCCAGATTCACCCTTTCGAGCATCATTAATGATGCTGAAAAAAAATAAATCCGTAATCCAAAAATAATGCTGGCTAATGGGAAACGCTAAAATAATTCATTTTGAGTTTTTAATTCGGTTAGTCCTTATTCAAAGAAAACAATCGAATCTTATACACATTTGTGTTCTGTATTGTGTATTACTTGATTCTCATCTCATTGCCATTAAACGAAGCAGATACACTATGAAATACAAACATTTTGTCCTAATTCTAATAAGCAATTTAAAATGCAAATTAGTATTAGTTCCTCAAACGATAAGTTGCAATGAATCGAGATGATGCAATTGCTATTTCAATTAAATTTGATCCCAATTTACTCGTGATTATTGTCTGAATCAAATTCGTCCGTCAAGTCTTGTTTCTTTTTAGTCGGAATTACAGCTTTTTTGTGTATTGGCTGTATTAATGCACAAAAGCAAGAATCGAAAACGGAAACGCATCCTTACCCAATCAATAAAACAGAAGTTCAATGGAAAGCACAACTGTCACCAAAGGCATTTTATGTCCTTCGTCAAGCAGGGACTGAAAGACCTTTTACTGGAAAGTATCATGATCATAAGGAAGTAGGAACCTATCACTGTGCGGGTTGTGGAGTTTCATTATATCAATCGGAACATAAATTTGATTCTGGGACTGGGTGGCCATCTTTTGACAGAGGAATCGATAAACATTTAGAATTAGGAGAAGATTATTTATTGGGATATCGCAGAATAGAACTCAAATGCAATCAATGTGGGGGGCATTTAGGTCATTTGTTTCCCGATGGACCGCGTCAAACGACGGGAATGAGACACTGTATCAATTCCGTCGCTCTTCATTTCGTGCCAAAATCAACAGATGAGTGATTTTCCCAAAGCCAAATCAAAAAAAGATTGGCAAAAAAAACTGACCAAATGGGAGTACCATATTTTAATTGAAAAGGGGACAGAACCCCCATTTTCAGGAAAGTATAATCATTATCAGTTGCCTGGTGCTTATTCTTGTAAAGGCTGTGGTCAATCTCTTTTTGATTCACATCATAAATTCCATAGTGGTTGCGGTTGGCCTAGTTTTGATCAACCCATAAAAAACTCGATTGCATATCGAAAAGATACTTCTTTAAAAATGAATCGAATCGAAATATTATGCAAACAATGTGGCATACATTTAGGACATGTTTTTGATGATGGACCAACCCACACCAAGAAAAGATATTGTGTTAACTCTACTTCTTTAATTCACAATGAATCATGATTGAAGCACCCAATGATTCACTAATTTCGCAGCCAATTATGACATTGATATGACTGATTATGATTTGATTGTTTTGGGAAGCGGACCCGGTGGATATGTTACAGCAATTCGGGCTTCTCAATTAGGTTTGAAAACCGCTATTGTTGAAAAAGAGGATTTGGGTGGTGTTTGCCTTAATTGGGGCTGCATTCCAACTAAAGCCTTATTAAAATCAGCACAAGTATTCGAGTATTTAAAACATGCTGATACGTATGGCTTTCACATCAAAGAATTCCACGCTGACTTTAATGCCATTGTAGACCGAAGCCGAAATGTAGCTCATACAATGAGTAAAGGAGTCCACTTTTTAATGAAAAAAAATAAAATCACAGTTTTAAAAGGTCATGGAAAAGTTCTTCCCAATAAAAAAGTAGAAGTTATTCAAGAAAAAAAATCTCAAAGAGTTTCAGCGACTCATATCATCATTGCAACTGGAGCTCACTCTCGAGAATTACCTCATCTCAAACAAGATGGAGAAAAAATTATCGGCTATAGACAAGCCATGTCATTAAAGCAAATGCCTCAAAGCATGATGGTCGTGGGGTCAGGTGCCATAGGGGTTGAATTTGCCTTTTTCTACAATTCACTTGGAACAAAAGTCACCTTAATTGAAACATTAGATAACATCGTTCCTATTGAAGATATTGAAGTTTCAAAACAATTAGAAAAAAGCTTTATCAAAAAAGGAATGAACGTTTTAACTCAATCTGAAGTCATCAATGTCAACACAACAAATGAAGGAGTTTCTGCCACTGTTAGGACGTCTGGAGGAGAAAAAGAAATCAAAGCAGATGTTTTACTATCTGCCGTAGGTATCAAATCAAATATTGAAGGCATAGGGCTTGAAGACGTTGGAATTGTGGTGGATAAGGATAAAATATTAGTAGACGATTTTTACAAAACCAATATTCCTGGTTATTATGCCATCGGCGATATCACTCAAGGACCAGCATTAGCTCATGTCGCTTCAGCTGAAGGAATTCTCTGTGTTGAAAAAATTGCAGGACACCATGTAGAACCACTTGATTACGGAAATGTTCCTAGTTGTACATACTGCTTGCCTGAAGTGGCATCTGTAGGAATGACCGAACAACAAGCCAAAGAAAAAGGTTTCGAATTAAAAATTGGTCGGTTTCCTTTTACAGCATCCGGAAAAGCTCAATCTGCAGGAAAACCCGAAGGTTTTGTTAAAGTTATTTTTGATGCCACATATGGAGAGTTATTAGGATGTCATATGATAGGGGAAGGTGTTACCGATTTAATCGCTGAAGCTGTAGTTGCTAGAAAATTAGAAACCACTGGTCATGAAATACTCAAAGCCATACACCCCCACCCTACTTTGAGTGAATCATTGATGGAAGCTGTAGCTGATGCATACGATGAAGTAATTCATCTATAACAAAAAGCCTTCTTTTTGTAATTTTGCAGTATGGAAATCATATGGATCTATAGGTCCTTGAACCTTTCAATTTTAATGATTTTAGCTATGGGATGCAGTGAATACCAAAAATTGCTTTCGTCTGAAGATAGTGCCAACCAATACAAACAAGCCGAAATCCTCTACAATGATTCTGAATTTAAAAAAGCAGCAAAATTATTTGAACGAGCAGCACCTCGGTATCGAGGGACGCCACAAGCTGAAAGAGTCATTTTCTTGTATGCAGATTCATACTACAATGCTGGTGATTATTATTTAGCAGCACATCAATTTGAAAATTTCATTCAGTCCTATCCTCAAAGTCAAAAGGTGATTGAAGCACATTTTAAAGAAGCTATTTGTTATTATAATTTATCGCCAAAGTTCAGTCTGGATCAAGAAGATACCTACAAAGCAGTTGAAAAACTTCAACTTTTTATCAATAATTTTCCCACTGCAGAGTATACAGAAGATGCTAATGATGCAATCATCGAACTTCAAATTAAATTAGAAAAAAAAGAATTTGAAATTGCTAAAAACTACTATACTATTAGAGACTATAATGCTGCAATAACCTCTCTTGATAATTTTATTTCTTCTTTTCCTGGTAATAATTTTCGAGAAGAGTCTCTGTATTTCAAGTTTTTATCATCTTATGAAATTGCCATTAACAGTGTTGAAAGTAAAAAACAAGAGCGTTTGAAACAAGTCGTGACTCAATATAATTCCATCATCAGTTACTATCCAGAAAGTGTTTTTATCGAGGATTTAAATAAAAAAATGGAAATCGTCAATGAAGAACTTTCAATAAATGAAGAAACTCAAATTGCCGTGCTTACAAAGTGAACTTATAACCATCAACATATACATCATGCGTTACAATCGATTAAAAGCAGAACTCACCACAAAAACCTACAATCGAGATTTGATTGAAAAACCAGTAGGTAACATTTACAGAGCTATTTCAATTATTGCCAAAAGAGCCGTTCAAGTCAATTCCGACATCAAAAGTGAATTATCAGAAAAACTAAAAGATTTTGAAAGCTATTCTGATTCTTTAGAAGAGGTTTTTGAAAACAAAGAACAAATCGAAGTCTCAAAATATTATGAGGCTCTACCAAAACCTCATTCTATAGCTATTTCTGAATGGGAGTCTGATTCAATTTATTATAGAGAAAACGACCAAATTGAAGAATGAGTCCGCTTAGCGGCAAAAAAATATTACTGGGAATCAGTGGAGGTATAGCTGCATACAAATCCCCAATTCTCGTCCGGCATCTTATCAAAAAAGGAGCCAAAGTAAAAGTCATTTTAACTCCTTCTGCTAGGGATTTTGTCACGCCACTAACTCTTTCTTCTCTTTCTGGTGATAGCGTACATTGGAAATTCACAGAAACACAAGCAGAAAGCCCTCAATGGGTTAATCATGTTGAAATAGGAATCTGGGCAGATTTGTTTTTAATTGCTCCTGCTACTGCTAATACTCTCTCTTCGATGGTTCATGGAAGATGCAATAATTTATTATTGGCTACATATCTTTCGGCAAGATGCCCTATCATGGTTGCCCCCGCCATGGATTTGGATATGTATGCACACGAGAGTACTCAAAAAAATTTAGCATCTCTTGCCCAGAGCAAGGTTCGAGTTCTTGATGTGGGGGAAGGATTTTTAGCTAGTGGACTTCAAGGGAAAGGGAGAATGCTCGAACCAGAAGAAATTGCCCAACAAGTTGAGTCTTTATTTTACGAAAATCAACCATTGACAAATAAGCGCGTCCTCATCACCTGTGGACCAACCTATGAAGCCATCGATCCTGTTCGTTTTATAGGAAACCATTCTTCAGGTAAAATGGGTTATTGTTTGGCTGAAGTAGCTCTGCAGTTAGGAGCCTTGGTTACCTTAATCTCCGGACCAACTAGTTTCACCCTTGAACATCAAAACTTAGAGCTTATCTATGTTCAATCTGCAGACGATATGTTTCAGGCCACTAAGTCCAAATTTCAATCGATGGATATTATCATTGCTGCTGCTGCTGTTGCTGACTTTCGTCCTAAAACTTGTTGGGATTCAAAAATTAAAAAAGAAAATACATTAGAGTCTATTCAATTAGAACCAACAATCGACATCCTCAAATATATTGGCTTGAATAAATCCAATCAGTACTTGGTGGGGTTTGCTCTTGAATCCGATAATGAATTGGAAAATGCTAAAAAGAAATTGGTTCATAAAAATCTAGATGCTATTGTTCTGAATTCGCTGAATGACTCCGGTGCGGGTTTTAAAAGTCCACAAAATAAAATCACATTCATTGATAAAAAATTCAACAAAACGGAATATCCTTTGAAAGAAAAAATTGATGTGGCCAAAGATATATTCACTCAAATTGTCTCTCGACTTTGATGCGTTTCTTCTGTTGTAGCATCCTGAGTTTTTTTGCCTGTGGGCCTCACTCATACACACAAGAACTAAGAGCCACCGTTGTCGTCAACTCATCAATAGTCGAACAAGTAAATAATAGAATTTTTCAAGAATTACAATCCAGCGTTAGTCACTTTCTTAACACTCAAAACTTTGGTAATCAAACTGTTTTAATCCAAGAGAAAGTCCATTCTAATTTTGTATTTATTATTGAAGATTTCAGTAATCATCAATTCAGTGGATCACTTCAAGTACAATCTTTTCGACCAGTTTATGGAACCAATTATATTTCTCCAGTTTTTGGGTATTTAGATCAGGATATTCAATTTGAATTTAGAAATGACATGCCATTAAACTATGCTTCAGATATTGATACATCTGAATTGATGTCTCTTTTATCTTTTTACAGTCATTTACTATTAGCCTATGATTTAGATACTTTTTCACCGATGGGAGGTCAATTTCATTTAAGTCGGGCTCGATCTATTCAGCGATTAGCCCGGTCTCGAGGTCAAAATGGTTGGTTACCACAATCCAACAATAGAAACCGTTACCAACTAACTCAAGAATTAGATACCCAATTAGGACAAATATTTCGAAGCAGAGGACTCTATCAATACCATCGAAAAGTCATGGATCAAATGGCGGAGCATTCAGATCAAGGATTAGAACAACTATTTGATCTTATTCTTGATTTTGAAGATTTATATCAAATCAATTCTCGATCCATGCTCTTGCAACTTTTTTTTGACGTTAAAGCTCAAGAATTATTTCAAATATTGACTCGTACAACAACTTCAATTCCAACTGATGTGATTCAGTCTTTAGTTAGGTTTTCGCCAACGAATAGTCAACTATGGCAGAAAATAAACAACTAACATTCCTTTGAATTATTGAAAGTCGAAAAAATGAGAGCTATGAAGAAACTAATTTTTCTACATCAACATCTAGATCAACTTATGGGATGTTCTTCCCTTCCAAAATAACGCGCGGCTCTGCTGATTTTGTCATTTTTGTCTCAAGATGTTGGTATTGATTGTACTTTATTTGAAATTTTAATGACATGAGAAAAGAGATGAAACAAAAGAGACTATTATCTTTGAATTTTAAATAATTTTTCGGCATTGCTCAAGAGTCTAGAGATTGAAAATTATGCACTAATCGATCAAGTCAAAGCTGAGTTTTCAGATGGTATGACTTGTATTACAGGTCAAACTGGAGCTGGAAAGTCAATTGTTTTGGGAGGACTATCATTGGTATTAGGAAAAAGAGCAGATACAACAATAATCAAAGATGCTTCAAAGAAATGCACTGTCGAAGCCGTTTTTGAAATTCAGAATAAAAGAATAAAATCTTTTTTTACAGAAAATAATCTAGAATATGATGATTTAACAATTATTCGAAGAGTCATTTATCCCCATGGAAAGTCAAGAGTCTTTGTTAATGATTCTCCAGTGAAACTCTCGGTTTTAGAAAATCTAAGCGTTCAATTAATTGATATTCATTCACAAAGAAAAACTCAAACATTATTAGGCGACGATCAACAACTACGACTGCTTGATTCATTTGCACAAAATGGTGAACTCTTGAATCAATATCAATTGACTTTTCGAGAATACAAAAAAGCCCAACAAACCATAAAAAAACTTATTGATGACCATACGCTTGACCAAAAATCTCGAGAACTAAATGAGTTCTTATTTCAAGAACTAGAAGAAGCTGAATTACACCATGATTTAAAATCTCAATTAGAATCACAGTTAAACGAATTGGTTCATTCTGAAGAAATTCAAAATGGAATCAAAGGAGCACTGCATACATTGAATTCCGAACCATATGGTTTGAATAACCAAATGATCGAATTACAAACTTTTATTGATAATGTGTCGAAACACTCCAATCAGTACCTAGGCTTTTCTCAAAGAGTCTCTTCACTACGAATTGAGGTTCATGAACTATCTTTCGAACTCGATAGAAGCATCGATTCTATAGTTGTTCATCAAGAAGACATAAACCAAATCAATGAACGCTTAAATCAGATTAACAAGTTGGAGTTAAAGCATCGCGTTCAATCTGTCGAGGATTTGATTGAAAAAAGAGAAGCATTAAGGAAATCCCTAGATAAAGCTCAACAGTTTCAAGATCATTTAAATACGTTGGAGTCAAAGAGGGAAAAAATATACAATCAATTGGAAC
The DNA here is from genome assembly GCA_026710085.1 of Flavobacteriaceae bacterium. GTDB lineage: Bacteria > Bacteroidota > Bacteroidia > Flavobacteriales > Flavobacteriaceae > Bin25. The sequence continues at coordinate 29,123 of JAPORT010000077.1, forward strand.
AATTGGGAAAAAAACTTACGGAAACAAGAAAAGCAAAGTCTATACATCTCATTGAAGAAGTTGAGTCTTTAACCAAACAAATGGGATTAGATGCCTTGAAAATAAAACTCGATTTTCAAACCAAACAAGATTTTGAATATCGAGGTAAAGATCATCTGAACTTTTTAATAAAAATCAATCCAGGAAGTCCATATAAACTTTTAAATAAAGTCGTTTCTGGCGGCGAATTATCTCGAATTATGTTGGCTCTTAAAACCGTGATTTCTCGATATAAAAAGCTTCCTACAGTTGTGTTTGATGAAATTGATACTGGAATTTCTGGTAACATTGCAGATGCCGTTGCTCGAGTAATGCGCACTTTATCGAATCATATGCAAGTCATTACAGTCACTCATTTACCTCAAGTTGCTGCTGTTGGTCAGCATCACTTTAAAGTCTCTAAAGAAAGTGAATCATTATCCACAAAAACGATCATAAAAAAACTTGATACCTCCCAGAGAGTTCAAGAAATTGCTTCGATGCTTTCAAGCAATCAAATAACATCGACTGCGTTAAAGCATGCTCAAGTATTACTAAATCAAAGTTAATTACTCATGAATCATAAAATTTTAAAAGGGAAAAAGGGAATTATTTTTGGTGCATTAGATTCCCAATCCATTGCTTGGAATGCGGCACTAGCTATCCATGATGCTGGAGGTACTTTTGTATTGACCAACTCACCATTAGCTATTAGAATGGGATCTATTGATGATTTGGCAAAAAAAACAAATTCGAAGACCATAGGTTGCGATGCCACTAACTTAGAAGATTTAAACTACTTAATCGAAGAATCTGTAAACACACTGGGATCGAAACTCGATTTTGTATTGCATTCAATCGGCATGTCTGTTAATGTAAGAAAAAACAGACACTATACCGATTTAAAATACGACTGGTTGACCAAAGGTTGGGATATCTCTGCAGTATCATTTCATAAGTTGTTGCATACGCTTTATCAACAAGACGCTATGAATTCATGGGGAAGTATTGTTGCCCTATCTTACATTGCAGCTCAAAGAACTTTTCCCAATTATAGTGACATGGCTGAGAATAAAGCTTATTTAGAGTCCATTGCTCGGAGTTTTGGGTACTTTTTCGGAAAAGATAAAAAAGTAAGAGTGAACACTATTTCACAATCTCCGACGCCAACTACAGCGGGAAAGGGAGTTAAAGGATTGGATGCTTTTCTGAATTTTGCAGAAGCCAATTCACCTTTAGGCAATGCTACAGCTATGGACTGTGCTCATTACATTGTATCCTTATTTTCGGATTATACCCAAAGAGTGACCCTTCAAAATCTGTATCATGATGGTGGATTTTCATCTGTTGGTGTTTCTGAAGAAATTCTTTCCAAATACTTAAAATCATCATAAACAATCTATAATTCGATAAATGTTTTATCTTTAAGAAATTAAAGATTTGATATCGATTGATACAATGTTTGTTGTAGGAATAACAGGTGGAATTGGAGCTGGGAAAACAACCCTAATGAAAATGTTCGAAAATAAAAATGTGCCTTGTTTTTATGCCGATGATGTGGCCAAAGAGTTAATGGAATCCAAAATCAAGCTCAAAGTAATTCAACAGTTTGGTAAATCCATTTGTAAGCAAGATGGAAGCATTGACAAAAGTAAATTATCGACGATCGTATTTTCAAACAAACTCCAACTCCAAAAATTAAGTGACATCATACATCCAAAAGTTCGACAAGCTTTTCGTAAATTCAAAAAACAACATCATAACAGATGGCTCATTGCAAAAGAAGCTGCAATTTTGATTGAATCCGGCACTCATAAAGAATGTGATTACATTGTTTTAGTTACATCGCCGAGAAAAATCAGAATTCAAAGAATCATGCACCGAAATAAGATCACTTCTGAAATGGTTGATGCCCGTATGAAACAACAATGGAGTGATGAAAAGAAAAAATCATATGCCGATTTTATTATTGAATCCATTGATGAGCAAAAAATGAAAAAAGATTTTGAAACTTTGTATGAAGAACTAAAGTCTCTTGCAAAATGATCATGATCTTGTTAGTGTTTTATCAATTCATTTAAATTGAAAAATCCCTTTTATTTCGTTTCCAAAGTAGTTAGCAAATCATTATTCAATAGGCGTATCGAGTCTAGGTCAAGGCTTCTAAACAAATCAAACCTCAGTTTGTTTGTTTTACTCATGATCACAACTGTAACGGGGATTGTTTCCATCCAAGGATACTGGATTTACTCCACATGGGAAGATCGCGAAAATGAATTTTCCATGGCTGTGACTCAGTCTTTACAAATGGTATCTCAAAGAATTCAATATCGAGAACTTTCGGATTATATTGCCAATTATAACAATTTGATTGACTCCCTATCTGACAAAGGAGAATCTGGTTATACTGATATCTATTTTTTTGTTGATCAAGATTCTCCGGATAATTTTATTTCCTATTATTCTTATGGTCTTCTTTTTGAAGAATATGATATCACACCTTTTTTTGATTCAGATTTTGGATCTATTGGTTCTAAAGTAACAGACTATCAAAGCAAATCTACTGCATTGGTCATTGACAAAAGTGATGTCTTTGATCGAGAAAATCGTTTTCTTTCAAATATTGAACGAATTACTAATGTCAATCAAATTTCTGATCAATTTCGAGAATTTACTTTTTTAGAGTATGCCAATACGCGACCAATCCACAAACGACTATCGACCGAAGAGTTAGATATGGTTTTGTATCAGGAATTCGATAATAAAAACATTAATACCGCCTATGAATTTGGTATTTATGATAATGGATTAGCTACGAAAATTCGTAGCAATCGCTACATTGAACATCTCGAGGGACCTCATTATGTATACCCCATTTTTATCGATCAAAATAATAAGAATCAATATCAGTTGGTGGTTTATTTTCCTCAAAAAAATCAATATGTGTTTTCCTCTATTTTGAGTATTAGTGTTCTATCACTTATTTTAAGCGTCTTGATTATATCACTTTCCTCCATTGTTTTGATTCGATTGATTCGTCAGAAAAAAATTTCAGAAATGAAAACAGATTTTATCAACAATATCACACATGAATTTAAAACACCTATAGCAACCATCAATTTAGTTGTTGATTCTTTGAATCAACAATCGCTTCGTCATGATGACAAACGTTTAAATCAATACTTGGGAATTATCCGAGAAGAAAATTCCCGCATGTTGACCAATGTCGAAAGTGTTCTTCGTATTTCACAATTGGAAAAAAAAGGAAAAATTGATAAAAAACTAATTCATTTTCATGCACTGATTAATGAATCTGTTTCAGGTTTAAGCTTGATTATAAAAAATAAAAAAGGATTGGTTCAAACGAAATTCAATGCAACTAATGACACAATATTAGGAAACCAGCATATGTTGGAAAATCTAGTGACGAACATTATCGATAATTCGATTAAATACACCAAAGAAAATCAACCTCCAGAAGTTTCGATTACTACCTGGAATGAAAATAAGTCTTTTTATTTATCAATCGCTGATCAAGGAAGAGGGATGTCTTCCAGTACTCAAAAACAAGTCTTTGACAAATTTTATCGTAAAGAAACAGGAAACATTCATAATATCAAGGGCTATGGCCTTGGTCTCTCTTATGTAAAGCAAATCAGTGATATCCATAAAGCCAAGATGACCATAGATACTAAATTGAATGAAGGTTGTCGTTTCGTATTAAAATTTTCCAATGAAATTTAACTTTGATTGTACTATTTTAATGAACATTATCAACTAAAACATGAAAAAATTTAAACCAAAAATTTTAATCGCTGAGGACAATTACAATTTTGGTAGTATTCTCAAAGATTACTTAGAAACTCATCATTTTAATGTTGTTTTGGCTAAGGATGGAAATCAAGCGCTGACTCATTATTCAAGTGAAAAGTTTGATTTATGTGTTTTAGATATTATGATGCCAAATATGGATGGTTTTACTCTCGCTGAAAAAATTCGAATCATTGATGACAGTGTCCCTATTTTTTTTCTGACAGCAAAAAATTTAAAAACCGATATGCTCAAAGGCTATAAAGTTGGTGGTGATGATTATCTAACAAAGCCTTTTGATACTGAAGTTTTATTGGCCAAAATCAAAAGAACTTTAAAAAGCAAATCAATTTCTGAATCAAAAAACAAAGAAAAATCACCAGAAGTTTATAAGTTAGGGAATTATCTCTACAATTCTCGGTCTCGAATACTCGAATACATTGATGGGGAAAAAAACGAACTGTCGCCGAAAGAAAATGATCTTTTAAGACTATTTGCTATCTATCAAAATGATTTATTGCCCCGAGATATGGCATTAAATACCGTTTGGAAAATCAATAATGATTTTACCTCAAGAAGTATGGATGTTTACATTGTGCGTTTAAGGCGATTGTTTTCTCGAGATAAGAGCGTGCAAATCAAAAATATTCACGGAGTTGGATTTCAGTTAGTCACAAATCAATAGCCAATCAAAAAAAATAGATCAATAAGAAATAATAAACCATCATTTTCTTCCATTCATAAGAGATGTATTGACGAAGTAATTGAATGAGTTGTGATTTTGATTCAATCAAAGAGCCTATTCTTGGGGTTCGTGGTCTTTTTTGAACATTTTATTTCTTGGGTGGTATTTATTAAGAACATTTTGAAGAAACCTATTTGATAGATGCGTATAAATCTCAGTAGTTGTGATGCTTTGATGTCCTAATAATAACTGTACGGACCTTAAATCAGCACCATTTTCAATCAAATGAGTTGCAAATGAGTGTCTTAATGAATGCGGGCTGATTGATTGTTTGATTTGAGCATGAAGTGCTGCCATCTTTACGATATGAAATACCATAACGCGTGATAAAGAAGTACATCGCCTATTTAGAAACACAACATCTTGAAATTGTTGTGGAATTTCAGATGTATTTCTGACTTCATTGATGTATTTCTCTAACCAAAATTGACACACTTTTCCAATAGGAACAAGTCTTTCTTTATTTCCTTTTCCTCGAATACGAAAAATATTGTCTTTAATGAAAACATTTGAAAACGTCAACTTAATGAGTTCCGAAACCCTTAGTCCACTCCCATAAAGAGTTTCGAGTATTGCTCTATTTCTAATTCCTAAACAATGACTTACATCTATTTTTTCAAGTATCAATTCAATTTCATCAACAGATAAAACATTTGGTAAGTGTCGACCAACTTTTGGTGTTTCAATGATATCCATAGGATTATTCGAACGAACATTTTCAAAAGTGAGATAATCAAAAAAGCTTTGGAAACAAGAAATAGCTCTTGATTGGGACGATTTTTTAGAATTTTTTGATTTTTGATAGATGTATTCAATCATCGTTTGAGTTGAGATTTCCTTAGGTGTTTGTTCGATTTGATTTTTTTTTAGATACTGAACTAGTAACTTTAAATCTGAGGTATAACTTAACATTGTGTTTTCAGTTAACCCACGCTCAATTTTCATGTAGGTTTGGAAGTCTGATATCGCGTCATTCCAACTGATGAATTTAGTTGTATCACTCATTCATTCAAATTTAGTCACTAAATCCACATTTACGTATTTTATCAAGACTCTAAAAATGTAATTTAGCCTTAAAATCATTCCATGAAAATTGCAATCATTAATGGTCCAAATCTGAATTTGTTAGGGAAAAGAGAAAGTTCTATTTATGGAGTTCAAACTTTTGAAGATTATTTTGACTTACTTCAAAAAACATACTCAACCATCCATTTCAATGTTTTTCAATCCAATATAGAAGGGGAATTAATCAACTATATTCAACAATCCGATGCTGTTTTTGATGGCATTATTCTTAATGCAGCAGCTTATACCCATACTTCAGTTGGTCTCGGCGATGCCATTAGGGCAATCGACACCTCTGTCGTCGAAGTACATATATCCAATACTCTAGCTAGGGAAGATTTTCGACATAAATCCTACATCACGCCTCATGCCAAAGGATTAATCGTTGGTTTTGGAATTGATGTTTATCGTTTGGCAGTTGAAAGTTTTCTACTTGAATCCCATTCCCCCTAGTTGTTTATCCAAATTTTCAAATCAATAGTTCAATTTAGATTTTCTCCTAATCCACCATCGTAAGTTGTCACTCCACCATATCTCTCAATCAGTCAAAAACTCAAAGAAGGCGCCATTTTTTGCAAGCTTTACTATTATAGAATTTGGGGAAATCAACATGTCAATTACATGATTGGGGCTTTATGATTGTACGAATTGGACACCGATTATTGAAATACTATTTCAAGGGGTTCATTGATCTTTCTAGCTTGTTGTTTGATTAATTCTTCCCAATCAGACTGGTTGGTTACTTGACCACTTTTTGTCCATGCAAAACCTGCATAAAACGTAATCTTTTGGAGATTTGGACTGGTGATGACCAAAAGATGACTTTGATCTCGAGTTTCCGTTCGAGAGACAATCGCATCTTGGATGACCTGTGAATTCATCACAATTCCTTGACCAACATATGTCTTATCAATCGGTTCCCAATGTAAAAACCATCCTAATTCTTGGTTCTTAACGACTTCACCTTGGTTATCATGAAGCGTAATGCCAATAGCGTAGTTGTTGATTGTCGACTCTGTATTCAATGTGTTTTCAAACTTTGAAAAATGAGAACCTAAATCTAAAGTGATCCGTTTCTTTTCTTCAATTTGATACGGTCCCCAAGGGGCATAATGGAGTTCAAATACAGTCCGCAAAGGACCACTTGCAATGGTTTTATAGGAAGTGAAATTCTTTGAGGTCATTAAAGAATCTTCTTTCCAAATTCCGGTTCCACCAGTTCCGCGACTAATACCCACATGGTAAGGGTCATACCCTTCTCCATGATCTGTATGGTAATAACCTGGTGACTCCAAATTGTTGGCATACCATTGATCAATTACAGAATATTCCACACGCTTGAGCCATAGATCGATGCCACTTGATAGCGTACCACCAGGTTGGTTTTCTTCTGCTCTTCTTTGAGCTTCAGGACCATAAGTTCGAAAGGCTACTTTATCATTTTCCCATGCATAGTCATCGGTACGTTCAGGTACAAATCTTGAATAAGCCACCACATTATTGATTGGTTCCTGACCAAGATGATCAATCACAATCTGATAAGTCTTTTTTTGGTTAGGTCCTATCTGTGCTTGAAATAAAATTTCATCATCTGATTGATCACCATCATAATCAATCCATTGTGTTACTAAATAAGTTTCTGCATCCCTTTCTTTAATTCTTACATTCTCGGGACTTGTTCGTTCCAAAATAGGAGATAATTGGTCAATAGAAATTCCCATCACTTCACTTCGTTTAATATCTAAATGATTGGTGATTTCAAAGGTGATTTCAGCATTGTCATCTATATTCTTACAAGAATATGTGAAGATAATCTGCACTAAAATTGACACTAAAATAAACTTGAAAAATGGTTTTTTCATATTCGTAAATTGATTTTTTGTAAAGATTTACAAAGTTACGATTTCAGTTTTCAACCATTTGTTATTTATTTCAGGAAAATAAATCATTAGGCATGTTTTAACTGCTAATGCCAGAGGGGATTAATCAACTACTATATCAAAGAAATCAGTTGTATCAATCCTATTTTGAGCTCTATTGAATGGCTTTGTCATCCATCATATATCTCTCAAAGAGTCATGGTATCTCTGCCACTATCATCGACTGACTTGTTTATTCTCTCTTGACATTTTTTGATTTCTCCCAATACTTATCTAATTCATCAACTCGAAGATCAAAAATGGATTGATTGTTTTCATTCATGAGTTTTTCCATGGTTTGAAACCTCTCCATAAACTTTTTATTAGCTCTTTGTAATGCCCGATCTGGTTCTATTGCAATAAATCGAGCGTAGTTTATCAATGAAAAAAGGACATCACCAAATTCTTCTTCCATCTTCTCTTGATCATTCTCTTGGACTTCCTTTTCCAATTCAAAAATTTCTTCTTTGACTTTTTCTAAAACAAGATGACTTTGTTTCCAATCAAAACCCACTGCGGACGCTTTTTGCTGAATTCGAGTTGCTTTCGACAAAGGCTCCATTGAATTGGGGACACCTTGCAATACACTTTTTGAACCGCTTTTCAATTTTATTTTTTCCCAATTTTTTTTAACTGAATGTTCATCTTTCAAACTTTGGTTTCCATAGACATGTGGATGTCTTTCGATCAACTTTTCACAGACTTCATGGAGAACATTTTCTAATTCAAACAATCCTTTTTCACTTGCTATTTTGCAATAAAACACGATGTGCATCAAAAGATCTCCTAATTCATTTTTTAGTTCTTGAAAATCGCCATTGACTATGGCATCATTGAGCTCATAAGTTTCTTCTATAGTCAAGATTCTTAAAGTTTCAAAAGTCTGCTTGGCATCCCACGGGCATTTCTCTCTAAGTTCATGGATGATTTTCACCAACCTATTAAACGATTTCATGGGTCAATAAAACAAACTAGATGTGTTCAAAAGAAAGACACTCTATGAAACAAATTGCATGGGATAATCGACTTCACATTTGCCAATTTGAATATCTGATAATTTACCTCGAAGGAGCCTTTTTTTTAATGGTGAAAGAAGGTCTGTAAAAAGAATGCCTTCGATATGATCATATTCATGTTGTATGACTCTTGCCAGCAAGCCTTTAAAACTTTTGTTGTGCTGCTTGAAATCATCATCTAAATATTTTATGGTAATTCGATTTTTTCGTTTGACATTTTCTCGAATCGTTGGAATACTCAAACATCCTTCATTATAACTCCATAAATCACCTTCTTCCTTAATCATAGTTGGATTGATAAATGTTTGATGAAATGATTTTAATTCCATTTGATTGTGAATCTCTGAACGATCATTAAGTAAATACAATGGTCTTGTATCAACAATGAATAATCTTATGGATTTGCCAATTTGAGGCGCTGCCAAACCAACTCCTTGAGCTTTCTCCATGGTGATCCACATTTGATCGATCAATTCACTAAGGTTGGGATATTGTTGATCGATAGGTTTCGCTCTTTTTTTTAAAACTTGATGGCCATAAGAATAAATGGGTAAACTCATATTGTTATTCGACACTTTGAATGTATGACTCTAAAAGAATCGAGGCACTAATTTTATCAAGTAATGATTTATTCTTTCGCTTTTGTTTTTTGATTCCGCTCTCTAAAATAATTCGTTGAGCCATTTTGGACGTATACCGTTCTTCATGGTGTATGATTCTCACTTTTGGGAGGACCTTTTTTAATGTTGCTTCAAATTCTTTGATTTGATTGAAGACTTCCGAATATTGTCCATTTTTTTGTCTGGGAATACCCACAATAATCGCTTCAATCTGATAGTCTTTGGTGATTTGTTGGATTTTCGTAATGGCTAGATTTATTGGAACTGTGATAAGCGGACTAGCAATTTTTTGTTGAGGATCAGAAATAGCAAATCCAACTCTTTTTGTTCCATAATCAATAGCTAAAAGTTGAGACATAAGAGTGTCAAAATTAATTAGAAAAAGAATGAGGCCTACGTACCAAAGCGGCAAACGTTATTGTGATGTCTTTTTCTAGTATGAGTTATCGCCATCCAATACTTCGATTATCCTCGAATAAAAAATAATACTTGAGGGATTTTGGTGATACTAGTATGGGGAATTCATCGATCATCGAGATAACCGATAATTTCCATCAATGAACGAATCTATCGTCATCATTATAAAATTGCGTTTCAAAGGGAAATCGTAAATCTCAAATAATAATTGGATAATGTTTTGATTCTACGATTCCTATTTTTCACTAATCTGTCAACGTGAGATTAAAATCATACTAATCACTACAGTTTATAAATAGGAGACCTTTGAATAATACAAAATCAAAAAAAATGGGGTGCGATGAGGAAACCATGTTTCTTTTTCAGCCAATGAACCCACTCACATTTGGATGTGGCTTTCCTCCAAAAAAATCATGATATTTCTCTGATTTCAGCCTCTTTGGCTTCTTTTTCCATCATTCTCTTTTTTAGGTTTGCATGACAACTACCATACCTAGTGATTTCTTTCAATGATAGGCATTCGACTCCAAAACATGTAAATATGTACTTTCTCCAATCCCCCGAATCAGGGCACTAAACAATAGAACTAGCGAGCCAAGCCATTCAAGGTCTGTTCCATCACCCAATGTTCTTTACTGATGGCTTTGTTTCGCTCTTTTTGTGGCTTCCTCAAGAGTTTGTTGGGATAGTTCTTTTCCATCACTTAAGATTCCCTGTCCATGGCCTCTATGAAGCTGATTATTCTTTTCTGATTGGTCGCCCATGACTCGTTTTCGTTCCTCGACCGAAAGGCTTTCCATCAAAGGCTAGAAGCCCTAACAGTCATGCTCGTGGGCGGCCACCGTGTGTACTTAACATCAAGCCTTTCTCAGTCTTAGCGATATGCCACTTGTACCTAAAGTACGTCTTTTTCCGTTTTTTGAACTAGCGGGCTTCATGATCTGCGTTGGGATTATCTTCTTGTTGTTCCTCATGATTACTCTCTTCGACTTGAAGCTCTGGCTCTTGACGTTCGCATTCTTTTCGGTCAGTTGCCAACTGACTTCGTCCATGACGCTTTCATCAAGCTTTTTGGCCGTCAACTCCGAACAAAAACGAGACAACATGCGATAATCGGGAATTGCATGCTCCATCTCCAAACCATAAAAAGCCGTGAAACTAATGCTATCCTTCATGAATTCTTCCATGCGGACTTCAGATAGGTGGAGCCAAACCGAAATCAACTGCATTTTCAATCAAACCATGGAGTGATTGGCTTTTTGATCCCGTTGCTTTTGACCGGATTGGTCGTTTTCGAACAATAAAGTCTCAATCGACTACCATCGATGATATCCTGGATTTGATTGAACAACAGTTGGTCGTTGTTTGGCTTCACCCTTGATATGGATTCAAAAAACGCATTGGTTTGGATTAAAAAGATTAGAAATGATTCATCAAGCATACCATAGACCAAAACAAAATAATCAGATAAAAAGAGAGCGATTTTGATCCCCAATCCTTTATTCTATCGGAAAACCAAAATTTTAGTGCAAAGGTCTCAATAGATCAAAAATTTTTTGTTCATCATGCCCCCTTAAAAGTGGGATACAGATCAAACTTAAAATTCCTCATTACTTAAACATCAGTAACACACAAAAAATTAATTGAGATAGAGTATTAGTAGTCAACGATGTTGAAACATAACGTTCTCAATTTAGTGTCTCATTCTCAAAGAGAATAACTGTTTGGCAACATCATATTGAAGCCTCATTCAATTGGGTTAAGTCAAAATGAATCAAAATAGTTTGGTGTTATTTTCAACGAAAACAAAGTGTTGTTTGTCTAAATTTGCTTCATATGGAACTTCAGAAAACAATCGAAAAAGTTTGGAACAATCGTTCTCTTTTATCAAAGACAATCTATTGCAATGCCATTAAAAAAGTTATCCAACTCTTGGATGATGGAAAATTAAGAGTAGCTCAAAAAGGAGAATTCGGTTGGCAAGTGAATCAGTGGATAAAAAAAGCGGTTATCCTTTATTTTCCCACTCAAAAAATGAATAAAATCGAAGTAGGGCCATTTGAATTTCATGATAAAATCCCATTAAAAAAAGATTATCCATCCAAAGGTGTCCGTGTTGTACCGCACGCCATTGCTCGTTTTGGTTCTTACGTCGCTCCAAACGTCATCATGATGCCTAGTTATGTGAATATTGGAGCTTATGTTGATAGCGGTACCATGGTTGATACATGGGCTACTGTTGGTAGTTGTGCTCAGATAGGGAAAAATGTCCATCTCAGTGGTGGTGTTGGTGTTGGAGGTGTCTTAGAGCCTTTGCAAGCTGCGCCCGTTGTTATTGAAGACCATTGTTTTTTAGGTTCTCGGTCCATCGTTGTTGAAGGAGTCCATATTCATTCTGATGCGGTTCTTGGAGCCAATGTTGTTTTGACGGCTTCTACCAAAATCATTGATGTTAGTGGACCAGAACAAAAAGTTTATAAAGGAATCGTTCCGTCTAGATCAGTGGTCATTCCTGGGAGTTATACTAAAAGTTTTCCATCCGGAGATTATCAAGTTCCTTGTGCATTGATTATTGGAAAACGAAAAGAATCTACGGACAAAAAAACATCTCTTAATCAAGCATTACGAACGCACGAGGTAGCCGTGTAACTCGGGGGTTTTTATACATGTAAAATTCATTTTTTGTACATCCAAGAGGCAGTTCAACAATTAAAGCAGAAAAACGTCATTCTCTATCCGACTGATACCGTTTGGGGTCTTGGAGGTGACGCAACTTCAGATGTTGTTGCTGATAAAATTTTTCATTTAAAACAAAGGCCTAAAAACCTGCCATTTATCATTTTAGTTGATTCCTTAGAAATGCTACAAAACTATGTTCAAAGCATTCCGATTCAAATTAAAGATTTGATGTCATCAATGACCCCAACTACGATTATCTATCCGGAATCAAAAAATTTAGCGTCAAAGGTCATCGGCAGAGATGGATCGGTTGGAATTAGAGTCATTCAAACAAAATTTTGTCGTGATTTAATCCGTCATTTTGGCAAACCCATTATTTCGACTTCTGCTAATCTAAGTGGTCAAAACTCACCTAAAGAATATTCAGATATTGATAAAAATATCATCGATAAAGTGGACTATATTGTCCCACTATTTGAATGGACTGGAACTAAAGTTCCATCGAAAGTGGTTAGGGTCAACATATCTGGAACCATTGAAATCTTGCGTCATTGAATTCTCAGATCGATTTTGGAATATTACTTGAATATGATGGCATTCAAGAAATACAAACCATTGCTAATGCATTTTCTGTTGAAGCTTATTTAGTCGGAGGGTGCATACGTGACTGTATTTTAAGACGATTTCCAATCAACGAATTGGATATTGTCATTGTCGGTGATGGCATCTCGTTTGCCAAAAAAGTCCACGCGCAACTCAAAGAAGCGTCAAAATTTGTAGTTTATAAAACTTATGGGACGGCTATGTTTCAATACAACAATTTAGTTTATGAATTTGTTGGTGCACGTAAAGAATCTTATTCACATGATAGTCGAAATCCTATCGTTAAGACTGGTACCTTAAGGGATGATTTGTATCGTAGAGATTTTACTATTAATGCTCTAGCTATTAGCCTTAATTCTAAAACTTTAGGTAATCTACATGATTATTTTAATGGTCTTGGAGATCTTAAATCCCAACTCATTCGAACACCTTTAGAACCTTCAAAAACGTTCAGTGATGATCCTTTAAGAATTTTAAGAGCCATTCGTTTTGCAACTCGATTAGAATTTAACATTGAACCAAAGACAGTCGCAGGCATTCAAAATAATCGACATCGATTAGAAATCGTTTCTAGAGAAAGGATTGTCGACGAATTACACAAAATCTTGTCAACACCAAAACCTTCCATTGGATTAAAGTTATTAGATGAATATGGTATCTTGGAGTTATTAATTCCCGAAGTCACCAATCTTAAAGGCATCGAAGAAATAGATGGTTATACCCACAAAGACAATTTTTTACATACCCTACAAGTAGTGGATAATATATCAAGAACAACCAATAAGCTTTGGTTACGGTGGGCAGCTCTTTTACATGATATAGGGAAACCGACTACCAAAAAATTTATACCACCTTCAAAATGGACTTTTTGGAATCATGAGTTAGTTGGTTCGAAAATGGTGAAACCAATTTTTAAACGGCTGCATATGCCCTTAAATGAACACTTAAGATATGTTCAAAAAATAATCTCTATGAGTTCTCGTCCTATTTCCATTGTCGAAGATTCCGTAACTGATTCGGCAATTCGTCGATTGGTTTTTGATGCAGGAGATCATATTGATGACCTCATTACGCTTTGTCAAGCAGACATCACAACTAAAAACAAAGATCGATTTCAGGACTACTACAATAATTTTGAAATTGTCAAGCAAAAAATAGTCGAAGTTGAAAATCGAGATCGGTTAAGAAACTTTCAGCCACCAATCAGTGGTGATTTTATCATGGACTACTTTAACCTCAAACCATCAAAACAAGTTGGCGTTATTAAGGAAGCTATTAAAGAAGCCATACTTCAAGGGGACATTGAAAACGATTATTCACAAGCTTTTCAATTGATGGTTCAAGAAGGGAAAAAATTGGGCCTAATTTCCAATGAAAAATAGATTTCGTCTTTGGGTTCAAATCAGTTTGATTTTAGTCTATTTGGTCATTACCGCAGGATCCATCGTGCGAATGACTGGAAGTGGGATGGGTTGTCCTGATTGGCCTAAATGTTTTGGTTATATCATCCCTCCAACTGAACGGTCACAACTTGATTGGAATCCCCATCGAGAATATAAAAAAGGACAAATCATCATTCAAAATAATCGACTATTAGTTGCCAATTCTAGTTTCACTTCTCTATCAGAGTTTTCAGAAAATAATTGGCTCATTTATACCAAGCATGATTATGCTGAGTTTAATGTTTATCAAACGTATACCGAATACATTAACCGATTACTTGGAGCTTTAGCTGGATTAGCCACCCTCATATTATTTATATTATCTCTTGGATTTTACAAGTCAAAAAAATCATTAACCTTTTTTTCTTTTTTGATCGTATTGCTCATGGGATTCCAAGGGTGGCTTGGAAAAGTCGTCGTCGATTCCAATTTACTACCAACTAAAGTGTCCCTACATATGGTGGCGGCATTGATTATCGTCTTTTTTTTGATGACGCTGTACTCATTGACTTGGCAACGTCATTCAATGATTTCAAATATCAAGAATCCGTGGATTAATCGATTATTACTCCTTGGCTTTGGATTACTCATTGTTCAAATCGGCTTTGGACTACAAGTGCGACAAATTATCGATCTACAAATCAACCAAGGGCTTGTAATGAGTGATATCAGTTTAAAACAAAACACACCAACTAGTTATTACCAGCACGCTCGCTTAGGTGTTGCTTTACTGATTTTACATAGTGTTTTATTCATTCAGTTTCTCAAATCAAAACAATTACCTAGACTGTTTATATTCATATTCTTATTGATATTACTTGAAGTGATTATCGGTTTGGTACTATATCATTTTAACTTTCCCTTTGCTACTCAACCATTGCATCTTTTGCTTGCTAGTATTCTATTGGGATTATATTTTTTAGTGATTTTGGATAAGTCATTTTGGAAGTTTGGTTTCAAATTTCAAACTTAGTTCCAAAATGATTTTGAAAGCACGCTTAATACTCAAAATAAGCAATTAAGTGATGATATAGTTTTCTTGGTGAAAGCCAGATAAAACAAAATGAAAAAAAATAAATGCTCATCCCGATTTTTAAAAATCTCGGTCTAGGATGGAGGCATTAAAATCAAGTCCAATCGAATGATCATGAAACCCAAAAAGTCGCAAAGTCAATTTTGGTAAATCCAACTTGACTCAAAGTAGAATATCATCAATATAAAGTACTGAGTATCGAGTCGCAAAGCCGATACTACCACTATTTGTACGGAATGACACTTATTGAGTTCAAAATATTTCTACGAATAATTTGCTTTGATGTAATTAAATGTCGCTTTCATAACATCTCCCATTGAATTGCATTCATTAAACGATGATTCATTAGTGTAACTATAGATTCCTGTTTTTAATCGATTAACATTTTCATTGGTTGACACGGTCGAGTTTTTCATGACATCAAGGATTTTATTCAAACGAACTTTAGAACTAGTGATTCTTCTAGCAACAATTGATCTTTCCTCCACTTTATATTGAAATATGGAGTCTTTGGTGAGTTTTAAACGAACCAAATCTATTAGCCGAATATTTTCCTTGAAAAATTGAGGTCGATAAACCATGAATTTACCTTCATAAGATTGTTGATCAAAATCAATAGCTCTGATTTTGTACACGACATGATCAAAATCGTGAGTAGGGATAATGACAAAATTATAAGCCCGCATGTCCCCCAATAAGCGAATCATACACCGCTCATTGAATTTAACATACTCTTTAGCAATTTGTGCTTTTTCACTTTCGTTACATAGAGATAAATATTCCTCTATAAACACATCACCTGGAATGCCTGTAATATGTTCTTCAATGAGCATATGATGGTTGACCATATAGTTTAAATTATATGCTGATAACATATGCTCAAATTCTAACCCAAAAACTCGAGAGCTGTCCGTTTGTTTGATATAGAAATACGTATAGTTATCATTAAGTGTGTTTCGAATTTTAATACGAAAGGGGTGTGAATTCCCAAAAGTGCAATAGTCAATGGAATCAACATTAAAATATTGGAGATTGGATTTTCTTCCATCTGAATGCAACACGTTATAGACTAATTTCAAGCTATTTTCAATTTCAACTCTTTCATATTCATGATAATACACTTGAATCCATAAACTGTCTTGCTGGTTTTTATCATAAATGACAGTTGAACCAGCAAATCGTGTTAAATCTTGGTATGTTAATGATAGATGAATCCATCGTCGGTATTGCTTCAAATAGGCTTCTAACTGTTCTGAAATCTCAAAAAACGGCTTTTTCTTGGATATTAACTTTTCTTGTACCATTACCTCGAAATTAGCAATTTGACACAGACTCAAAAAATGGGTTCGAAAATATTTTCCATCCCTTTTCAAATAATAACAGAAGTATCAATTTATGTGTTGTCATAAAAAGCCTTTCGGGACTTTTATTCTTTAAGTTGCGTGGCAATACAATAAATTTAAAATGTCTAACTTCGCTTCAACTCAAATTGTTGTTCCTATGTCTGATCGGTTGACATTTCCAAATCTCGAAAACGAAAGGGCGAAAGCCTTAAGTCATTTAAAAAATGGAACTGCCGATCAAGTCAAACTTTTTAATGCCATCTTCGAACTACCTTTATTTAAATATAGAAATTTAATTTCAGCTGTAGGAGAAATCTATAATAACGCTAAAGTAGATTCTGGAAAAGAGTTTCAAAATCTCTTTTCAACGATTGACACTCTACCAAGACCAATGAAAGATTTACCTGAAGAGGTCTGTGATCTAGTAACATCCTCTTCAGATGCTTAACCTAGCAAATTAAATATGGCAGTTCAAACAGTCAGTGAGATTAATTCTAAGGAATACATCAAAGCCACAAAGAACCTAAAAAAGAGTTCTATTGTCATGCTAAGAATTTTCAATGCCATCCAATCTACACCTTCTCAAAATCATAAAGATATCCTGATGGCAATAAATAAGTTAAAGGAAAAAGCTAACGTTGAACAAAAAGAAATGGCTGAAGGATTTATGAAACTTTCAGGTATCACCAAAAAATTATCCAATGAAGAATTTCAAGAATTCTTAAATCGAGTTTACAGTGATAGACCACATGCTAAACCCAAACTTTCAGATTTTGGTAGAGTGTAGTTTTGTTGTTTGACACAAATATTATTATTAACTATACGGAGGGTAAAAGTTTTTCTAAAGAAAATATCAATTTTTATCTAAAGCGTGGGGGTGTCATATTGATTAGCGAGCGTACTCAAATAGAACTTTATAGAGGTTATTTATTACCTAAATACCAACACCAAAAATTAGAATATGAAAAAGTACAATCTCGAATTATCATATTACCATGCGATATTGAAATACAAGAAAAAGCATTACAAATTTTCAAAA
>JAPORT010000072.1 GCA_026710085.1 Flavobacteriaceae bacterium
CAAAGATACAAACCCCTTCATTCTAAGAATGAAGACACTCTCTTCTGAATTTTGAATAGGGATATCATAAAATATTTAAAATGTCCTTCGTTATCTGCAAATTTGATTTTTAAAATTTTGCTAAAATTGGTGAAATCAATTTCAACTTCATTGCATTGACAAGAGAATTAAAAGATATAGTTCAAAAAATCGTAAAAGACAGTTATGGTATTGAACCTCATGTTATTCAACCTTTAAGAGGAGAAGTTGATTTGAATTATAAAATCATTGATGCCTGTGAATCTCGATATGTATTAAAAATATCTAGATCCCATCAAGAGTGGAATCATCTTGAGTTTCAATCTGATTTATTAAGCTTTTTAGCGACGAAAAAGCAAAAGATAGTTACACCAAAGATGTATCCTAATTTAAGTGGAAAGTTCATTTCTACAACCAAAGCAGTTGATCAAAAAACTCGGTATGTCAGATTATTGAGTTGGATCGAAGGGAGAACCTATGAACATGTTCACCCGCAGACGGACGATCTGAGATTTAATTTGGGAAATTACTGTGGAAAGCTCACCAAAACACTATCGGATTTTACTCATCAGCATGCAACTAGATGTTTTCAATGGGATATTGCACAGTCACTATGGACCCAAAACCATCTTCATGAAGTGCCTCCTGCAAAGAGAGAGGCTATCAAAAAAATGATATCAAGATTTCAAAAAATCTATTCTTCCTATTCAAGACTAAGACAATCCGTTGTCCATAATGATGCTCATCAACAAAATATTATTGTCAATCAAAATCTTAAGAATCCTAAAATTGTTTCTATTGTTGATTTTGGTGACGCCATTAAAACTCAAGTGATTAATGATTTAGCCATCACTTGTGCCTATGCCATTACCGACCAGAAGGATCCTATAAAAGCGTCATTACCCATTGTCAAAGGATATCATCAACAATTCAAATTGCAAGAAGTTGAATTAAATCATTTATACCATGCCATTGGTATGAGATTAGTCCTTTCTCTCACTAAATCTGCAATCAATCGAAAACTTGAATCTCAAAATGATTACTTGTTTATCAGTGAAGAGTCTGTTTGGAATTTATTGAAAAAATGGATAAACATAAATCCTGAGTATGCTTACTATAGATTTCGAGAAGCTTGTAGCTATTGCCCACATCCGAATTCTATTGCTTTTTTAAAATGGTCTCATGAAAACAAGCAATCATTAAATCGGCTATTTCCTACCATCAAATTTGATGGCGTTCATCATATCGATTTGAGCGTATCGAGCACTCTGCTCGCCCGTCGTTATCAGCCCTCTAGTAACGAATATTTTGAGCAGTCTATTCATAAAATTCAAAAGGCAAATCCAAAGAAACTATTAGCGGGAGGGTACTTGGAACCTAGAACCATTTATACTACAGATTCATATCTATTTCAGAGTAATGAGGGAACACAACAACGAACGATGCACTTAGGAATCGATTTTTGGCTTCCAAGCAGTACACCTGTTCATGCCTTATTCAATGGTGAAATCACATTCGCTATTAACAACCAGGGAGACAAAGAATATGGCGGACTGGTCGTTATCAAACATCAGGTGAGAACTATCGAATTTTTTACTCTTTATGGTCACTTATCTCCTAATAGCATACTGAATCATAAAAAAGGCGATCTTATTTCAAAAGGGCAACTCATTGGTTTATTGGGAAATCAACATGAAAATGGACATTGGATACCTCATTTGCATTTTCAAATCATGCTATCAATTTTGGGATATCAAAATGATTTTCCCGGAGTTGCTCCAGCAAACGAAACTATCTTTTGGAAATCCATTTGTCCTAATCCAAATGCATTATTTCAAACGGATAATCTCCAACCTGAAACACACCTTCAGCCCAAAGAAATTATGCAATTCAGAGAAAAACATTTGGGTCGTAACTTAAGTTTGAGTTATCATAATCCATTGCATATTGTTAGAGGTGATGGGGTCTATCTCATCGATTCCATGGGCAATCAGTATTTAGATACGGTCAATAATGTTGCTCATGTTGGACATGAAAACCGATATGTGGTTGAAGCTGGTCAAAATCAAATGGCCCTTTTAAACACCAACACAAGATATCTCAACCAACAAATTCAAATTTTTATTGAAGAGTTACTAAAAACTCTTCCAAATCCATTATCGGTCGTTTATATGACCAATTCGGGTAGTGAAGCTAACGAATTAGCTTTAAGAATGGCAACAATGTGCACTGGTGGGGAACATTTTTTGGTCTCCGAAGGGGCCTACCACGGTCATACCAATAAGTGTCTTGATCTCTCGCCTTATAAACTCAATCAAAGCAAGTATCTCAAACGACCCAAAGAAACTCATGTATTCTCTCTTCCAGATACTTTCCGGGGCAAATACAGGAAAAAAAATGCAACATTAGAATACATCAATGAAATCGGTTCCATACTTGAAAGTCTAAAATGGAGGAATCAACAAGTCGCTGGTTTCATCATAGAATCGATCTTGAGTTGTGCAGGACAAATTGTATTGCCAAAAGGTTTTCTTTCAAAAGTTGTCAAGCTAATACGAGATGCTGGTGGCTTATACATAGCCGATGAAGTTCAAGTTGGTTGTGGTCGTGTTGGTGAATCCTTTTGGGAGTTTCAAAACCACGATGTTATTCCAGATATATTAACCATTGGAAAACCGATCGGTAACGGACATCCCATAGGCATTACTGTTTGTACCCAAGAAATTGCAGATCAATTTGGTCAAGATGTTGAATATTTTAACACTTTTGGAGGGAATCCTGTTTCTTGTGCCATTGGAACTGCTGTTTTAAAGATTATTGAAAAAGAACAATTACAAACCAATGCCCTTAAAGTTGGCAACTTTTTAAAGTTTGAATTTCAAAAACTTGCCATGAAATATCCAATCATTGGAGATATTCGAGGCCGGGGATTGTTTCTGGGAATCGAACTAGTGAATCATCAAGGTCAACCACTAGCAAAGCAAGCCAATTACCTAGTAGAAAAAATGAAAGCATATAAGATTTTAATGAGTCTTGATGGGATGGACTATAATGTGCTAAAGATAAAGCCCCCACTAACTTTTTCCATTGAAAATGCAAAAAAGCTACTCTATTCTATTGAATTAATCTTAAACTATGATTATATGAGAATCTATTAACATAAAAATGAATAGTTCCATAAAATCTTATTTAAATATTTGTAAAACAATAGACTAAAGATATTTATTCAACCATTATTTTAGAAAATACATCCTTCATTTTATAAGTTTTAATAAACCTACAAAAGAAAATTTAGTCATATGAAGATGTCATTTTTAGATGATCGAGGTCAAGCCGATTATTTTCATGGAAGAAAAGAGAATCGTCGACCATGCGTTGAAAAAGAGATTTTTCATCGAAATGAAGATCGATGATACCGTTCCCATTCTTTCCACACGAACTTGGTTCATAGATCAGTATCACTATCAGAAAAAGCAAATGAGTGTATCGACCATTGAAAAATGAAACCAACGATTAAAAACAATTGATGGTTCTGACTCAAAAAACGGTGAAAAAAGAAAAGAATAATATCAAGAGAGAAAAAAACAGCAATGAACGATTAGAGAACTATGGATTCAGGCATTCATCCAAACCATGGTACCAATCGTAGATTTCACTTGAAAATATTTCTCGTGAATAGGTCGTTCGCATTATTTTCAGTCCATGTCCCAATCACTTCCCTTCGTTATTCAATTAATTCATACTTTTTTAAAAACCCTTCCATTTCAAATTGTAATGAACGAGCCCTTTTCGCTGCTGCATGAGCAAAATCAACTCCCTTTGATGAATAAATAATGCTTCTCGAAGCATTGACGATTAAGCCACATTGTTCATTGAATCCATATTCAACAACTTCAGATAAATGTCCTCCTTGTGCGCCTATACCTGGTACTAATAAATAACTGTGTGGGACGAGTTGTCTGATTTGCTTTAAGTGAAACGATTGAGTAGCTCCAACAACATACCATAACTTTTCTGAATACGACCAATTTTGGCTTTTTTGAATGACTCTTTCAAATAAATTCTTTTCATTATCAGATTGAATTTGGAAATCTTGAGATCCAGGATTGGAAGTTAAAGACAATAGGATTACATGTTTGTCTGGATACATTAAAAATGGTTCTACCGAATCTTGTCCCATATATGGAGAAACAGTCACTGCATTAAACTTTAAATGTTTAAAAAAGGCTTGGGCATATTTTTCTGAAGAGGTGCCAATATCTCCCCTTTTCGCATCCGCTATTGTAAAAAGTTCTGGATACTGAACATTTATGTAATCCATTAATTTTTCTAATAGACCCCAACCTTGGGATCCGTATACTTCAAAAAAGGCCAAATTGGGTTTGATCGCCACACTATAAGGTGCTACGGCATCTATAATTTGTTTCGAAAATTCAAAAATTGAACTTGGATTTGGTGATAAGGCCGAGGGGAGTTTATGTATATCAACATCCAAGCCAACACATAAAAAAGATTTTTTCTTTTTGATTTGTTGGAAGAGTTCATTTAAAGTCATGAAAATATTTCATCTTGAAGAATGTCTTCTTTGTTTTGATGCAATTTTAATTGCTCGATAAGTTTGTCTAAATAGCCACCAAGTATATTTGATAATTCGTACAAAGTCAATCCAATTCGATGATCAGTGACCCGACTTTGAGGATAATTATAAGTTCTAATTTTTTCCGAACGATCTCCACTTGATACCAAAGAAGATCTTTTTTGAGATTCTTGATGTTTTTGTTTTTCTAGTTCATGCTCATAAAGCCTTGATCGTAAAACTTTAAGTGCCTTTTCCTTGTTTTTGTGTTGTGACTTTTGATCTTGACATTGAGCTACAATACCGGTGGGTTCGTGAGTCAATCTGACTGCTGAGTAGGTTGTATTAACCGATTGACCTCCGGGACCTGATGAACAGAAATAATCAATCCGAAGATCATTCATATTGATGTCTACATCTAATTCTTCAGCTTCTGCTAAGACCATAACGGTTGCAGCTGAGGTATGGACACGTCCTTGTGTTTCTGTTTTAGGAACTCTTTGAACTCGATGCACACCTGATTCAAATTTCAAATCACCGTAAACGTCGGAACCAGATACTTCAAAAATCACTTCTTTAAAACCTCCTGATGTTCCTTCATGAGCATCCATAAGAGTTGTGGTCCAGTTTTTTGACTGACAATAGCGAGTATACATCCTATAAAGATCGCCTGCAAAAAGGCTCGCTTCATCCCCACCTGTCCCCGCTCTGATTTCAATGATGACATTTTTGGCATCTTCAGGATCTTTTGGAATCAAAAGCATTTTTAATTCATGTTCTATTTCCGGCTGTTTTCTCTCCAATTGATCAATTTCTGATTGGGCCATTTCTATAAGTTCTGGATCCAATTCATCTTTGATTATGGACTTAGCTTCATTTAAATCATTCAACAGAGTTTGATATGCTTTTAATTTAGAAATTTTTAATTCCAAATCTTTGTGCTCTTTGAGTAATCCCGAGTATTTTTTATAATCAGAAATCACATCAGGTTGTATGACCAGATCCGTTATTTCGTTGTATCTCTGTTGAAATAAATCGATATTTTCTAACATATGTATTACTTAAATCTCAAGAACAAACCAAAAGGATTTACCTGCTATGAATCTGATATGCAAATTTAATTCCATCTATGAATAGAACACAGAACCATCTTCAGATATGATTTCTAATCCTTTGGAGTGTCTTTTTTCGACTCTTCCAATAATTCTAGCATCGACTGAAAAGCTTTTTGAAATTTGAATCAATTGTTGTGCTATGTCTAAATCCGTATAAAATTCTAAACGATGCCCCATATTAAAGACTTGATACATTTCTTTCATTGAACTTTTAGATGAACTTTTAATGAGTTCAAATAGTTTTGGAGTTGGGAATAGATTATCCTTAACTATGTATAAATCATCGATAAAATTCAATACTTTCGTTTGACCTCCCCCTGTACAATGAATGATACCATGAATTTTTTTTCTATCAATATTCTCAAAGATTGATTTTACAATAGGTAGATAAGTCCTAGTTGGTGAAAGCACAAATTTTCCAAAATCCGTTTGATATTCTTTAATCGAATCGGTCAGGTAATGTGAACCACTATATACTAATTGAGATGGAATTTCTTGATCAAAACTCTCCGGATATTTTCTCCTGACTTTTTCATTAAAAAGATCATGTCTAGCCGATGTTAATCCATTACAACCCATTCCAGAATTGTATTGTGTTTCATAGTTCGCTTGACCAAAAGAAGCCAACCCAACAATCACATCACCATCGGATATGTTCGCATTATCAATGATTTTATCTTTTTCGATACGTCCCACAATGGAAGAGTCAACAACAATAGTTCTGATTAAATCACCCAAGTCCGCGGTTTCTCCACCGCTATTTGCTATATTGATGCCATAACTTCTCAAAGTTTCTAAAAAAGATTCTGTTCCATGAATAAGACTTTTGATGACTTGAGACGGTATCTTTTTTTGATTTCGTCCAATAGTCGATGAGATAACGAAATCATCGACTGCTCCAACACACAATAAATCATCAGTATTCATGACAATAGCATCTTGAGCAATCCCTTCCCAAACGGATAAGTCATTGGTTTCTTTCCAGTATACATAGGCAAGGGCAGATTTAGTTCCCGCTCCATCAGCATGCATCAGTAAGTAATGATTTTTACTTTTTGAGATGGTGTCGGGTAAAATCTTACAAAAAGAATTTAAAAACAAGCCTTTGTCAAGTTCAGCAATTGCATTGTGAACATCTTCTTTTTTTGAAGAAACACCCCTTTGAAAATATTTACTCATTTTGAATAAAAAAATATTTTATCCCTAAAATAATACGGTTTTTTTTGAATTTATTTTTAGCTGTTTTGTTTTGTTAATCCAAACATTAGAAATATACACTGTTGCAAAAGTAATTTTACGCAAGTTAGATGCTCACACATCGTCGACATATTTTTAATAATTAATATTTATGAGTAAATCAAAATTAGAGTACATCTGGTTAGATGGCTACACTCCGACAGCAAATCTTCGTGGCAAGACCAAAATTATAGAAGATTTTAGTGGAAAATTGGAAGATTGTCCCCTTTGGGCTTTCGATGGATCATCTACGCGTCAAGCGGAAGGTGGTGATTCCGACTGTTTGTTAAAACCAGTCGCTATCTTTAAAGATCCAGATCGCATCAATGGTTATTTAGTGATGAATGAAGTCTTAAATGCCGATAAAACGCCGCATGTTTCGAATGGACGTGCAACTATTGATGATGATGATGCAGATTTTTGGTTTGGTTTTGAGCAAGAATATTTTTTGTGGGATACAGAAACGAATCTTCCATTGGGTTTTCCAAGAGATCAAACACCTCAGGGACAGTTTTATTGTTCTGTTGGAGCCAAAAATTCATTCGGCAGAAAAATCATTGAAGAACACCTAGATCAATGTTTAGAAGCTGGTATTAATGTTGAAGGCATCAATGGTGAAGTTGCTGTAGGTCAATGGGAATTTCAAACCTTTGCAAAAGGTGCAGCAAGAGCAGGAGACGAAACATGGGTTGCTCGTTACCTATTAGAGCGAATTGGAGAAAAATATAGTGTGGCTATCAATTGGCATCCGAAACCACTTGGACCTACTGATTGGAACGGATCGGGTATGCATGCAAATTTCTCTAACAGTACGCTTCGTGAGTGCGGTGACAGAGCCGTTTATGAAAAAATATGTGAAGGGTTTCGCCCTGTTGTGAAAGAACACATTGCTGTTTATGGGGCTGATAACGACCAACGATTGACTGGTGATCATGAAACTCAATCTATTCATGAATTTAGTTTCGGTATTTCGGATCGAGGAGCTTCGATTAGAATTCCGGTGATGACAGTCGAGAGTGGCTGGAAAGGATGGCTCGAAGATAGAAGACCAGCCTCCAATGGAGATCCTTACAAAATTGCCTCACGGATTATCAAAACCGTTAAAGGAATAAAAATTTAAGAAGAGTACATTTCATAATAGTTTTAAGTCGTTCTTCGGAACGACTTTTTTTATTGAAAAATGTACCAGAGATAACTAATGTACAAACTCAATAAAACCAATCCTTCGAATCTATCTAGTTTGAGTTTTTTACCCGTGTAATAGACTAATGGATATAAAATAATGGTGAAACCTAACATAATAAGAATATCTCTTTGAAACAATTGAATATAATTTTCAGAAATCTTGAACTCTGAAACTATGGCTGCAAACCCAACGACAACGGCAAGATTAAAAATATTCGAACCTATAATGTTTCCAATGGATATGCCACTTTCTTTCTTAGAAAGCGCTACTACCGATGCCGCTAATTCTGGCAATGAAGTCCCAATGGCAACAATTGTTAATCCTACAATTCTTTGAGAAATTCCTAAATCGACTGAGAGCCTATTCACTCCTTTAACTAAAATTTCAGAACCTAACCATAAAAGAAATCCTGAAATAGTAATATATAAAATGATCTTATATCCTTGTTTAATCAAAACAACTTGAGAAGCTTCTATACCAACAACCGAATGTTGGAATCTTATTAAATAAAAAATTGTTGCGATAGCAATTATTAAAAGTAAAATTCCGTCTACTGTGTTTAAGTTTCCATCAAAAAATAAAACGGCTGAGAAAACTAGACTGACTATAAACATCAAAAGCCAAAGAAGTTTAATATTTGATGTTAAAGGAATAGAAATAAATAGAATCAATAATCCAAGAATAAACCCAATATTGGAAATATTGGAACCAATAATATTGCTTAAGGCTAAAATGGGCAATTCGCTTTCATTGGCATTCAACACAACAGCTAATTCAGGGGCCGATGTGACAAATGAGACAATAGTCACTCCGATGACAACCCGGGGTACTTTAAACTTTTCTGCTAATGAAACTGAACCAAAACAAAGCCACTCACCCCCCTTGTATAGAAGTATAATGCCACAAACGATTGCTATGAAATCATATAACATTGGATTCACAAGATACCATTTCTATCTTCATAAGAAACTCACTTGTTGATTCTTAGTAATTTTGTTAGACGATTTTGGCCTCGTAGCATAATTGAATAGTGCACTTGATTACGGCTCAAGAGGTTGCAGGTTTGAATCCTGCCGAGGTCACTA
>JAPORT010000100.1 GCA_026710085.1 Flavobacteriaceae bacterium
TATTAATTTGCTTTCTGAATTATATTTTTAATAATTCGATCACGATTGGTGTGAATAAAATTTTAGCCTGCCAAAAAAAATAGGGAATGATACGCTTATTTTGATATAGGTTTATTCGGCTTTGGTTTGTTTGTTTTTGGTGATGTTTTGATCTCCAATCGGATCATCGCAGCCGCCATGAAACGCAGGTGTACGGGAATATCGTTCTTGGACAAGTATCCATGCGATAGTTTTTTCATGACATCTTTTCTTTTGCGCCTCAAAAATACCCATTGACGCCACGAAATTCATCAGTTGGATGCCTCTATTTTCGAATCGCTAGATATGGCTCGAGAAATTGTTAGACAATGGTTGTGGCAGTATCATCACCTATGTCCGCATGCTAGTCTGAAAAATCAGACGCCTATGGCTTTTTGAGTCAGCATGGAAAATATAGATTTCCCACGCTGACTATAGATCATAAAGAACAAAACTATATTCTAGAACGCTTCGGTTTAAGGGAGTAGCACAAAAAGCTTTCTCCATTTTTAAAATCGTAAATTTTGAAAAACTCTTCATTTCTAATCAAATAAATTTCATCAAACTCTATTTTAGAATGCTCCTATTTTTGGAGAACTTTACAGATGGTCACAAACCATATTAAAATTCAATGAAGCTTTATTTCAAATTGATACTTTATGCCTCCTATATTCTAGTTTCGTTCTTCACTTTTCAACTCAAACTAAAAAACCAAATGAACAGATTGTTTCTTTTATTATTGGCTTTTTGTGCATTACAAATTAAAGCACAAATCCAATCACCTGATGAATTTTTAAGATTTGAAACCAATCGTCAATTTACTTTCCATCATCAAGTCGTTGATTATTTCAAACATTTAGATGTCGAAAGCCCTCATGTACAATTAAAGAAATATGGGACATCCTATGAAGGTCGACCTCTTTATTTGGCTTTTATTTCAAGTCCAGAAAATCTGAATAACCTTGAAAATCTGAGAAAAAATCATATTGAGGGAACAAAAAAGCCAACGATTGAAAATAAAGTCATTATTTGGATGAGTTATGGAGTTCATGGAAATGAGTCTTCCTCGACTGCGGTTGCTCTTCGAACGGCTTATGAGTTCATCACACTCAAATCGTCGTGGTTAAATGATGCCATCATCATTATCGATCCCTCTTTAAATCCTGATGGTTATGATCGATACGTCCATTTTTACAAACAATCCAAAAGTTCTCCTTCGAATTCCAATCCAATTCTGCGAGAGCATCATGAGCCATGGCATAGTGGACGTACCAACCACTATATTTTTGACTTAAATCGAGATTGGGTTTGGTTGACACAGACCGAAAGTCAACAACGAATCAAAGAATATCAAAAATGGTTGCCGCACCTTCATCTTGATTTTCACGAACAAAGTATCAATAGCCCTTACTACTTTGCTCCAGGTGCCGAACCCTATCATGAACAAATCACAGATTTTCAAAGGGATTTTCAAAAAATTATTGGACAAAGTATTGCAAAAGTTTTTGATCAAAATGGTTGGTTGTATTTTACGAAACAAGTCTTTGATTTGCTCTATCCTGGCTATGGTGATACTTATCCCCTTTTTTCGGGAGCCATTGGTATGACTTACGAACAAGCTGGAGGTGGACGTGCTGGTTCGAAAGTGATCACTAAAAACGGACAAATTTTAACACTCAAAGAACGTATCGAACATCATGTGACGAGTGGATTGGCAACAGTTGAAACGGCTATTTCATACAAACAAAAACTGATTGATAATTTTCAAAATTATTATCAATCTCAAAATCCAAAATACAAGTATTTTGTTCTTAATGGCCCCAAAGGAAACTTAAAAAGTCTCAT
Organism: Flavobacteriaceae bacterium; assembly: GCA_026710085.1. Taxonomy (GTDB): domain Bacteria; phylum Bacteroidota; class Bacteroidia; order Flavobacteriales; family Flavobacteriaceae; genus Bin25. The sequence continues at coordinate 1,864 of JAPORT010000100.1, forward strand.
TCATTTATTGAAGCAACATCATATAGAATCAGGGTTTTTGAAGAAACAACAAAATATTCGAGGATTTGACTACCAAAAGCAAACAACACACAACAGCCAATTTGATCGAGGTTCATTGGTCATACCCGGAACACAACCCAAAGGAAAACTAGTTCACGTTCTTTTTGAACCCAAAACGATTCAATCCGATTCATTAACCTATGATATTACGTCATGGTCTCTACCCTTTGCCTATGGACTGAAAACAATTGCAACCAATGATAATATTGATTATGCTACAGATGATTTAATTGATTTCTTTTCAGAACCTTCATTGAAAGGAAATTATGGCATTGGTCTTTCTTACGAAAGTTTTGAAGACAGTCGATTTATAGCTGCTCTTCTAAATGAATCTTTAGTTTTAAGATTTACTAATAAAGCTTTGACAAATAGTGGTTTTGATTGGCCACCTGGGAGTCTTTTTATTCTTGATGCAGATAACCAAAAAACCTCCAATTGGAAAGAAATTGTTTTACAGCTATCCCAGCAGTATCAAAAACAAATTGTTGGAATACAAACTGGATATTCTCAAAATGGAATTGATTTAGGATCAAATGATTTAGGTGTCATTAAAAAGAAAAAAATTGCTCTGTTATATGATCACAATGCTTCACCATACCGGTATGGAGAAATTTGGCACTTTTTCGAACAACAGTTAAACTATCCTCTATCACAATTGCCTTCAAATCAAATTAATAAAGAACTATTTGATTACAACATATTGATCATTCCTGAAGGAAATTCTATCTTCGATGAGAATAATTCAAAAGACCAAATCATCAATTGGATTAGAAATGGGGGTAAATTAATCGTGATGGGAAAGACTATAGAAGATTTGGCAGTCATGGATGAGTTCAAAGTTGAATTAAAAGAGGATATTGAAATTGACTATTCATCCATTTCTGAATCCCAAAAATCATCAGTTGAAATGTCACATACACTTACTGGGAGTATTTTTGACACCACTTTAGATCATTCACATTGGCTAACTTATGGAATCGATTGGTACTATTCTTTGAGAACGAACAATAAGAGATACTCTTTGCTACAATCTGGAGGAAATGCCATCACCATTAAAAATCCTGAGAGTCATGTCAATGGCTTTGCTGGAAGTAGTATAAAGAAACTTCAAACAGATTTACTTTTATTTGGAACGCAAACCATAGGTAGAGGACAAGTGATCTATCTCGTTGATAATCCATTATTTAGGGGATTTTGGCATCAAGGGAAACAATTGTTTGCCAATGCTTTATATTTTGATTAGGATACAGAAGCTTTTAAATTTCATTGATGAAACCAACTGATGATAAGATGTTATTCATTTTAAAAGAACGGCAAAAAGATCTTGATACCGAGTTTAACACTTTAGATTCCTTTGGGAATTGGTTTTTGAATCAATGAAAATTCACGCCAACTTTGAAAAGGAACTTTTCATTATTTATGCTCCATCAAAATGATTGACTCGACTAGCTATCATTTCAATAATAATGGACAAGCTTTAAGGGCTATATCCTTAATCAAAAATACCAATCACTCCGTTTTTTTGACTGGAAAAGCGGGTACCGGTAAATCAACTCTACTGAACTATATCATTAAGAACACCAATAAATCCATGGTGAAATTGGCTCCCACTGGTATTGCAGCAATTAATATTGGTGGACAGACGATTCATAGTTTTTTTGGGTTTGCTCTTAGGCCTTTTCTACCTGGTGATCGGAATCTAAGATATCATCAAGAAGTCAAAGATATGTGCCAAAAAATAGAAACTTTCATTATCGATGAAGTCTCCATGGTGCGTGCTGACTTGATGACAGCCATCGATTTATCCCTCAAGCGCTATATGGGTAATAATCAACCTTTTGGAGGGAAACAAATGTTATTTGTTGGAGATTTATTTCAGTTACCTCCGATTGTTGATTCTAAGAATCAAGAAGTTTGTCAAATCATTGATTATTACTATAACAATAATCCCTTCTTTTTTAGTGCTCCCGTTTTTAAAAACTTTAACTTAATTGTCATTGAATTAAAGAAAGTCTACCGACAAAGTGATTTTGAATTTGTTTCCATTTTAGACAAAATAAGAACTGGAAATGCCGATCAAAATGATTTAGAAATAATCAATCAACGATGCAATCAATATAAAACTGCCAGACATTATAACGATAAAAAAATTTCTTTAACACCCAGGACAAAATCTTCGGAAAAAATCAATACATCAATTCTTGAAAGTTTAAACAATCCGAAATTCACGTTTATAGCAAAAACAACTGGAACCTTTAATAATCCCAAGACTCAATCAAGAACACCAACTTATAAGGAGCTAGAATTATGCGTTGATGCTCGAGTTATGATGATAGCTAATGATCAAAATAAACGATGGGTTAATGGTTCTTTAGGTACCATTACCCATGTTGATTTGGAAGGTCAAAGTGTTCAAGTATTACTAGATTCTAATGGTGAAGTTAAAGTTGAATCTTATCAATGGGATGATTTAAAATACTATTGGAACGCCAAAGATGACAAGGTTGATATGGAGTCGATAGGAACTTTTAAGCAATTACCCATAAAACTTGCTTGGGCTTCAACCATCCATAAAGCGCAGGGACTTACTCTAGAAAAAGTAGTCATCGACTTAGGACATGGAGCTTTTGCTGAAGGCCAAACTTATGTTGCATTGAGTCGATGCAAGTCCTTAAATGGTATTGAACTTGAGAGAAAAATAGATTTAAGTGATATTAAAGTGTCGCAACATGCTTTAGATTTTATGACTCAAAACATCAATGTTTCCGATGGACTATATGATGTCTTTCACGATTCTTACTCTGAAGAAGGATTATTTGTTCTCTACAGTAGTAAAAAGGGAAGAGAGGTCCGAGTTCATTTGTTGGCACTATCTCTGTTTGTAAGAGATTCTGATGGTATTTCCGACAGTCGAGAAAGTAGATTTATTGATCAATACTTCGATGATTTGTATGGTCTTGAAGAACGAACAAATATCTACAACTTATATCAAGATAAACGAGACCAAAAAGATTTCAATTTAGAAAGTAGTACGAAATACATTAAAGAGAATACCACTTATGAATTTCGTCGATCTGTCCTCTATTTTTTATTCAAAATCAGTTCCATAGATTCTGAAATTGTTAAAAAAGAAGTGAAAATGATTTCAACAATTTCTAATAAACTAAAAATTAAAGAAAAAGACTATCGTAGTATCAAAGCTTTATTCGTTGAAATAGAAGATTCTAGTTATGTCATCCTTAAAGTTTCAAAGAACACCTCCGAAAAGAAGATAAAAAAAGCATTTGATGACTATTGTAAAAAACATGATCCTTCAAATACCAATACAGATGATTTGGTATTGATTAGCCATTCTCAAGAATTCTATAATGCTGTCAAAGAAAACTACTATAAAATCAAAAATGATAGAGGATTTTAATTCCAAATAAACACTACTCTTTAATATTTGAAAACAAGTCTTGGGCTTTATCATCAATGTTTTTATGGGGTTCACTCTTTGTAGAAAAGTGGTCATGATTCGAAGCAACTGGATGAACTTTTCGTTTTTATGAATGAAGTTTCGATACCAATCCCCTACCAAGAATATGGAAAATCAAACAAACTAAACGTGTTCTAATGGAGATCTTTCTTTGGAATCATCAAGGTTTGTGGCCTCAACGTCAGAAAGTTGTCCTATTAAATCAAATTCATTAGCACCTTTGACTTTTATTGGATAAAACTCACCAATATTTAAGTGATTCATTCGTGAATCGATGAGCACTTCATTATCAACATCTGGAGAGTCCCTATAAGTTCTCCCTACATAATAACCACTTTCTTTTCGATCAATGAGACAATCATGCTTTTCATGAATCAATAATTGGTTTTTATGAAGTGAAATATCTGATTGTATTTTCATGATTTGATTCAATCTATCATTTTTTAGACTCATAGGTACATCATCCTTTAAACGATAGGCATGCGTCTTTTCTTCATGACTGTATGTAAAGCAACCCAAGCGATCAAACTCCATTTCTCTGATCCAAGAAACTAGTTCATTAAAGTGATTATCCGTTTCACCAGGATAACCAACAATAAGTGTCGTTCTAATAGCGATATCTGGGATTTTTGAACGTATGGTTTCAATCAGTTGATTGGTTTTTGATTTTGTGGTACCTCGACGCATGGAACGGAGGATATCGTCCGAAATATGTTGAAGTGGAATATCGAGATAATTGCAAATATTCTTTCGATTTTTAATGACATCTAATACCTCTAATGGAAACCCTGTTGGAAATGCATAATGTAATCGAATCCATTGAATACCTTCCACATCAGCCAATCGATTTAGTAATTCATGTAGCATGCGCTTGCCATACAAATCAATACCATAATAAGTTGAATCTTGTGCAATTATGATCAGCTCTTTAACTCCTTGTTTGACCAATAGTTTGGTTTGGTTGACTAATTCATCCATTGGGGTTGACCGGTGATGTTTTCTCATGATTGGAATCGCACAAAACGAACAGGGACGATTGCAACCTTCGGAAATTTTTAAATACGCATAATGCTTTGGAGTGGTTAATAATCTTTGACCTACTAATTCATGTTTGTAATCAGCATTGAGAACTTTTAATAGCAATGGTAGGTCACTTGTACCAAAATACTGATCAACCTGTGGCAGTTCTTTGATTAAATCAGATTTGTATCTTTCAGATAAACAACCTGTTACAAATAGTTTATCAATTTTTTTCGTTTCTTTTAAATCGATATATTCTAAGATGGTGTTGATTGATTCTTGTTTTGCATTTTCAATAAAACCACACGTATTAATAATGATAATATTAGCTTTTGAATGATTGACAACTTCATGTCCATTAGCATGAAGTTGTCCCATGAGCACTTCCGAATCAAATATATTCTTAGCACACCCTAAGGTGATGACTTTGATTCTATTTTTATGAGGGTTTTTGGTTCTCAACGTTTGAGATTAAATGATCATGGATAATCTTTTGGGGGCTCTCTATGTTTAGAAATTCGTTCAAATGCAGCTCCAATATCAAAAAGTTCCTGCTCTTTTTTTGAAGGTGCTATCAATGTAATATTAAATGGTTCTCCTTGGTGATTGAACCCTATAGGAATCGTTAATGCAGGATAATGTGCTGCCGCAGCATATGCAGCACTATAATTATTCATTGAAAGAATCACATCTAATTCATGGGTTTGCATTGGTTCTTGAAAATATCTCACAGCTTCAGACATGATTCGATTTTTATCGATCTCAAACTGAATTTTTGTTAGTGTATCAGTCATTATTTCTCTAAAAATTGACTGGTTGTAGGGTGCATATCGAATCGAATCTTTTTCATTAAATGCGACAATATCATCAATCATTTTGACTTCTATGTTGTCACTCACAAATCGGGTTAAATAGTCAGGCAAGTCAATTTTCATGTCGACATCTAATATTTTAAGGAACTGTTGAAATTCAACCTGAGGAGGATTAATTTGAATCACATGACCTTGGACATTTTCAATTTTCTGAACCGCATCTTGTATTAATGAATCATTTGCAAAAGCATTGATGAGTCCAAATCTCACACCCCTGAGGGATGTGTTTTCAAGATGTTGGTAATCAATAGGTTCCGATATATAGCTGTATTCGTCTAAAGAATCATATTCTGAAATGGCACTCATTAATATAGCAGCATCAATGACGTTTTTAGCCATTGGTCCTGCCGTATCCAAAGTACTAGAAATGGGGATAATTCCCCTCCGGCTTACCGAGCCAATGGTCGGTTTTAAACCCACCAATGCATTCTTTGATGAAGGGGAAAGAATCGAACCGGAAGTTTCCGTCCCAATTGCTGCAACTGCAAAATTGGCCGCAATAGCGGTACCACTTCCTGATGAAGAGCCTCCAGTTTCAAAAATTTTTCGTCCATAAGGATTCAGGCTTTGACCTCCGATATAACTATATCCTAGAGGACATCCATTACAAAAATAGTAGGCCCACTCACTCAAATTAGTTTTGCCTAAAATCAATGCCCCAACATCATTTAATTTTTGAGTTATGAAAGCGTCTTTGGGTGGGATATTCGTTTCTAAAACAGCAGCTCCAGCTGTTGTGGGCATATTGCTCGTATTGATATTATCTTTTAACAGAATAGGCATTCCATATAGCGGATGCATTTTTTCTTTTCTTCTTTTTTTATCTCTATCGCGTGCCTGTTGTAAAACATTAGGATTTAAACTGATAACCGCATTGAGGTATTTTTCTGGATTGGTTTCATAATGATAGATTCTGTATAAGTAGAATAAGGTTAATTCATAATAACTGAGTTTCCTTTGACTGACCAAATCTTGAAGTTCTAGTATGCTTTTTTCTAAAACAAACGGCTTGACATGTTGGTATTTTTCATAGCCAAAACTTGACAATTCTCGTTGAAATGGAATCAATAGGTTTTGTTTCAAATCACTAAAAGGTTGGATTCTTTTGAATCGCATCCGAGGTATCGGATGATCCATCAAATTTTTAATTTCCTCCGATTCATCATATTCCATCCAAGAAATTATTTTTTCTTTTTGGCCATCTCTTTTGCATGAATAAGAGAAAATCATCACCATTATCAAAAGATAATAAAGCTTTTTCATCGTGATTTGTTCATTTTAATTTTCAAAGAGTGATTCGACATACTTATGACGATCAAATAACAATAGATCATCCATTTTCTCGCCAACTCCGATATACTTGATTGGAATATTGTATTTCTGGTTCACACTGAATAACATCCCCCCTTTTGAAGTCCCATCCAATTTAGTAACAGCCAATGATGTAATACCAATATTTTTAAAAAAGTCCCCTGCTTGAATTAATGCATTTTGGCCTATGGATCCATCTAGTACTAATAGAACTTCATGGGGCGCATTTGAGATCACTTTTTGTATGCTTCTTTTGATTTTTTTAAGTTCTTCCATTAAATGATTTTGATGAGACATTCTTCCTGCTGTATCAATAATCACAACATCCTCAAATTTTGAAACGGCTGATTGAACTGAATCATAAGCCACTGCTGCAGAATCTCCACCCATTTGGTGTTTGATCAATCGACAACCTACTCGTTCCGCCCAGATTCCTAATTGCTGGATGGCTCCACTTCGAAAAGTATCAGCAGCTCCTAGCAATACTTTTTTATTTTGATTTTTATAATGATGCGCTATTTTGCCAATCGTGGTTGTTTTTCCACTGCCATTGACACCAACAACTAATACGACGAAAGGTTT
>JAPORT010000040.1 GCA_026710085.1 Flavobacteriaceae bacterium
ACCATCGGGAAAAATGTGGTTCCGAGGTCGCGTTTACCCCAAGCGGGTTCTGATGAAAAGACGAGTGCGGGTGGTCCTAAAGATCTCACAAAGCGTTTGGATTGGTTGTGATGTTGACAACTAGAAAACAAATAGTTGAGGCAAGTCTCTTTTGCGATTCGATTGGTTAAAAATCAATGAAGATGGATATTGGATAATCATCATATTTTCAAAAAAAGGGCGTTCCTTGAAACGAGCAAAACCTCCCAATTGGGAGGTTTTTTGTTTAGGGCATGCTTTCAACTAGTGGCCTCTTCTGATATCAGGTGGGTCCGATGATGGATATGGAGAAAAGAGAAATCAGATCATTGAAAAGTGCAACCGCCAGGTGTAATAGATTCTGATCTCGATTTTATGATTCATTTGTTGTGTTTCTATATCTCTGTGATGAGCGATAAGTTGATCTTTGATAAACCAATTTGTAAGTACAGTAATTTGGTTTACAATAGTGTCTTTTTTATTGATGAATACATGCTATTCAGTTGATGATTTTTTATTTTAACCAATAATTCAATCGGCAAGTACATAAAAAGAAACAGTGAATACAATAAAGATTTTAATTGCTATTCGATGGATGAAACTTGATTTTTACATTACTTTTACACATGTTTTTGCTTGATAATAATCATAGATGGATATAATCCAAAAAGTCCGTAAGATATTCCAGCAAAATGAGTTGGATTTTAAAAGACAACTTCAAAATGTGTGTGCTCTACTAAAAACTCAAAAGGAGCATTTTGACTGGGTTGGGTTTTATTTGGTGGATCAATCCAAAAAAAATCTTAGGCTAGTCGCATATAGTGGTGAGCCAACACAACATGAACGAATCCCTTTTGGAAAGGGTATTTGTGGTCAGGTTGCTGAATCAAATCAAGTGTTTATCGTTCCCGATGTTGCTGCGGAAAATAACTATTTATCGTGTAGTCCAAAAGTGAAGAGCGAGATCGTCTATCCTATTCTAATCAATGACAAAAATGTGGGTCAAATTGATATAGATTCGCATAAAAAAAATGCCTTTGATTCAAATGATGAACGACTCTTAAAGAACATTTGCCACACGGTTACAAAATACTTTCCTTCTAATTTTGTAATCTAAAGAATGAATCAATACAATCGGAAAATAAAAAGAGCCTTGATTTCAGTTTATGAAAAAAAAGGATTGGATCAATTAGTAAAAACATTAGTTGATTTGGATGTTGAACTATATTCAACAGGAGGAACCTATCGTTACATTAAAGATATAGGAATTCAAGTAAGATCGATTGAAGAATTGACAACTTACCCATCGATTTTAGGGGGGCGAGTCAAAACATTACATCCAAAAGTTTTTGGTGGAATTTTATCTCGATCTGATTCGAGTGAAGATCTTCAGGATGTAAAAAAATATCAAATTAATTTATTTGATTTGGTGGTTGTGGATTTATACCCATTTGATCAAACGTTTGGAAATCAAAATGCGACTCATGATGATTTGATTGAAAAAATTGATATTGGAGGGGTTTCATTGATTCGAGCGGCTGCAAAAAACTATAGTGATGTCTTGTGTGTTTCGAATCGAAACCAATATAGTGATATCGTTCAATTATTGAAATCCCAGAAGGGAAAATCGACTTTAGATGAAAGAAAATCATTTGCCTATCAAGCATTTTTGCATACGCATCAATATGATGGATTGATTGCCAAGTATTATTCTTTAGATCAAGATCCTTTTCAAAAACGAATCAAACCCCTGAGATATGGGGAAAATCCACACCAAAAAGCGGAATTTCAAGGGGATTTAAGCCAAGTTATTGAACAATTACATGGAAAAGATATTTCCTATAACAATTTACTTGATATTGAAGCTGCATTATGGCTCATATTAGAATTTGATGAAACAAAAAATGTATTTGCCATTTTTAAACATAATAATGCTTGTGGTATCAGTCAATCTGAATCTATATCCCAAAGTTTTCAAAAAGCACTCCAAGCAGATCCATTATCTGCATTTGGAGGAGTATTGATAAGCAATCAAACACTTGATTTAGAGACAGCCAAACGCATTCGCCCCATTTTCGTGGAAGTCGTCATAGCTAAGAATTACCAACCTGAAGCACTTGCTCTCCTGAAAGAAAAAAAGAATATCATCATTTTAAAAAACAAGGCCACTCAATTACCGAAAAATCAATGGAGAAGTTGTCTCAATGGTGTGTTAAAGCAAGAATTTAATCAAAAAACAGATGGTGAAAAAGATTTAAAAGTGGTGACTTCCATGGCTCCAAATTCAAATCAAATAGAAGATTTACTCTTTGCTTCCAAAATTTCCAAACATACCAAATCAAATGCTATTGTGCTTGTCAAAAATCAACAACTATTAGCTTCAGGAATGGGCCAAACTTCTCGAGTGGATGCCCTCAATCATGCCATTGCAAAAGCCAAAACACACCAATTAGACTTAAATGATTCCGTAATGGCTAGCGAGGCTTTTTTCCCGTTTCCTGATTGTGTCGAAATCGCTCATCAACAAGGCATTCAAGCGATAATCCAGCCTGGGGGATCTAAAAAAGATCAATTATCAATTGATTATTGCAATCAACATCAATTAGCAATGGTTTTTTCAGGGACTAGACATTTTAAACATTAAGCAAACCGTATAGAGCAAAAAAACATGGGATTTTTTAAAGAAGAAATAGCAATTGATTTAGGTACTGCGAATACATTAATTATTCATGACAATCAAGTGGTCATCAATAGTCCCTCCGTGGTTGCCATCAATATCAAATCCAATAAATTAGTAGCTATCGGAGCTCAAGCTGTCCAATGGGAAGGAAGAACTCATGATGAAATTAAAGTGGTTCGTCCCTTACAAGATGGTGTCATCGCTGACTTTTTAGCTTCAGAACAATTGATTAAAACACTCGTCAAACAAATCCCGGCACTACAAAAAAGATTATTTCCTCCGTCGTTGCGTATTGTGATTTGTGTTCCATCAGGCATTACTCCAGTGGAGCGAAAAGCGGTCATAGAATCTGCTGAACGAGTCAATGGGAAAGAAGTTTTTCTCATTGATGAACCGATAGCTGCTGCGATTGGTTTGGGGATAGATATTTCAATGCCTAAAGGTATTTTCATCGTGGATATTGGTGGTGGAACAACAGAAATCGCAGTGATTTCTCTATTTGGTATTGTATGTGGAAATTCATTTAGAGTTGCTGGAAATACGTTTACAAGAGATATTATTCAATATGTTGCCGATGTATATGGAACAAATATTGGTGAATACACCGCTGAAAGAATCAAAATTCAGGTTGGTAGCGTGATAGAAGATTTAAAAGATCCTCCAAAACCTATAAAGGTATTTGGTAAATTAATTGCAAATGGAGGCCCCATAGAAATTGAAATCTCGCACGTTGATATTGCTAAGGCTATCGAAAATTCTGTTTCGCGCATGGAAAAAGCAATCGTAAGGGTTCTAGCGAAGACGCCTCCTGAATTAACTGGAGATATTTTAGAAAATGGGATTTATTTAGCAGGTGGAGGGAGCTTGATAAGAGGCTTAAAAGAACGACTGATGAAAACGACTAAAATCAAAGTAAATTTAAGTGAAGATCCTCTTGGATCAGTGGTTAAAGGAACTGGAATTGCCTTAAAAAAGTTTGATTATTACAGACCTATTTTGGAAGACCATTAAAAATGGAGCAACTTCTCATTTTCTTCTTACGATTCCGAAATTTATTACTTTATTTGTTTCTACTGACTTTGTCGTTGGTTTATGCTTTTCATAGTTCTAAATCTCTAAGCAATCGTCTAACTCAACTTTCTCTTGCTGAAATTGCTCCAATACATCATTCATTAAATGCTATTTATGGATACTTTGGATTGAAAAGGATCAATGATTCCTTACAATCAGAAATTAGAGTATTAAAACAACGTCAGTTCAATGAACTTGCAACACGATCTGTAGCGAAAACAGACTTGTCTGATACGGAAAAGAATCGATATCTACTGCATAGTGCAAACATCATCTATGCTACAAGAAATGCGGAAGTTAATTTTTTTATCATTGATAAAGGAGAAAATGATGGAATCAAACCTGAGATGGGGGTCATTCATCATGATGGGGTTGTGGGGATAATTAGAGATGTGAGTTCAAATTTTTCTAGAGCCATATCTATATTGCATCAACAAGTAGGAATTAGTATTCGAAACCAACAAACAGATGATGTCGGTATTATGAAATGGACTCGAACAACTCCTACAAAGATGGAGATCTCAGACTTTCAGAAGTCAAAAACAGTTTCAATCAATGATACCATCGAAACAAGTGGAATTTCAACTTATTTTCCAAAATCGATTCCTTTGGGTAGAATATCCAAAATTGATTCTGTTAGTAATCCTATCTATTTTCAATTGGAAGTCGAGCTTTTTGAAGATCCATTTTCTCAGCGATTAATCTATGTAATCGAAGATTTACAAAAAAATGAAATTGACTCGCTTTTGAGTTCAGTCAAGTGAAGCCCTCAACATTTCAACTAGTTTATCTTTTTCCATTGATTGTCTTTGCACAGACATTTATTTTCAATAATTTCAATTTACTAAAGTCAATAGACCCACAAATTTATATTCTCTACTTTTTAATTCTTCCAATTACTATCAACCAAATGATTTTGTTGTTGATTGGTTTTGTTATGGGAGCTTCGATTGATCTTCTATTGGATATGCCAGCAATCAACACGATTGCTTCCATCACTACATTATTAATCAGGCCAGTCATTATAAATGCAGTATACAAAAAAAATCAAAGTAAACTCATTGCTGAAAATAGAATTGTCAAACTTCATCGAAATATTGTGCTCGTCGTTTCAATCATTTTATTGCATCAATTGATTTATTTCTTGGTTGATGTTTCGATGTTTAAAAACTTAATCGGCTTTTTAAAAAATTTTATTTTAACGAGTCTATTAACAATTTTAGTGATATCAACTCTATTGGGTTTCAAATTGTTTGCCGATGAGAGTTAAAAAGTTGCTTATTGTCCTTACAATCGTTGTCTCGGTTGTCTTATTGGTGACATTATTTAATATTCAAATCGTCAGTACATGGGGTATTAATTATATGGATCGAGTGACTATAAAATCAGAAGAAGTAAAGCCCGAACGTGGCGAGATTTATGATCGAAATGGCCACCTTTTAGTATCTAACAAAGTGGTTTATCATTTGATGGTTATTCCTAATCAACTAGAAAAATTTGATACTTTAACATTAGTTGACTATCTTGGAATTAGTAAAAATGATTTGAAAAATCAACTTGATCAAGCTCTTAAATATTCTCCTTTTTTAAGCTCTGAGATTAGGACAAACCTTTCTGATTCGTCAAGCATCGCACTCAATGAAAAAATGTGGAAGTATCCAGGATTTTATTTAGAAAAAAAACTAGTTCGTGACTATAAAACAACTGCAGCATATAGCTTATTAGGTTATACTAATGAGGTAACTCAACAAGAATTAAATCAACAAAAGAGTCCCTACAGTTTAAGAGATCATATCGGTAGAATTGGTGTTGAGAAACAATACGAATCTGAATTGAAAGGCAACAAGGGGATCAGATATTTTCTCGTAGACAAATTCAATCGAGAAATTAGCGGTTATGGTAATGGAGAGTTTGATATTCCTATTCAAAATGCCGAAGATTTAACATTGACCATCGATAAAGATCTACAGCAATATGGCTTTGACTTAATGAAAAATAAAAGAGGAGCTATCGTTGCCATAGAACCACAAAGTGGAGAAGTATTGGCATTGATCAGTCGACCTAGTTTTGATTCAGATTCTTTACAAAGGTCAAACGACCGAAAGTATTTCAATTCACTTTATAATGATACGATCAATCGTCCTTTTTATAATCGAGCATTACAAGCTGAATATGCTCCCGGATCGACCTTTAAAGTTTTGAATGCTTTAATTGGATTGCAAGAAAATATTGTCACCCCCCAAACCAAATTTACATGCAATTATGGATATCAATATGCTCCAAATGCACGTATGAGTTGTCGCTGTCCTACTGGGACCATAAATAATCTAACTCAAAGTATCTTGAAATCATGTAACTCATACCATGCTAAGTTATACTCCCAACTAATTGATTCTGAAACCTCTCCTGAAGAGGGGGTCAATAAATGGAATAAACACATCATGAGTTTTAACTTGGGAGATTATTTAAATTATGATTTACCTCAAGGTAGCTCTGGATTTATTCCAGATGGAAAATATTATTCAAAGATTTATAACGACTTTTATTGGGGAAGTTCTTCAACTATATCGAATGGTATCGGACAAGGTGAAATTTTAACAACACCAATACAATTGGCTCATTTTACCTCAGTTGTAGCTAATAGAGGATATTTTTATAGACCTCATTTTGTTAAAAAAATTGGCCAAAGAACGACCTCTATGGATTACACAAAGCATACCACAACAATCGACTCAGTCCACTTTGAACCGGTTATTGATGGCATGCACCAGACGATAACGCATGGAACAGCTAGAATTGCGCGAATAAACTCAATTAATATTTGTGGAAAATCGGGTACTGTTGAAAATTTTATGTTACTCAATGGAAAAAAGACCCAACTGACGGATCATTCAGTTTTTATCGCTTTTGCCCCTAAAGAAAATCCTAAAATAGCGATTGCAGTATACATTGAAAATGGTTATTGGTCAACAAGATGGGCTGCACCAATTGCTAGTTTGATGATCGAAAAATATTTAACAGGTCAAATCCAAAGAGAATACTTAGAAAATAGAATGTTGGAAGGATCTTTAGTTGCAGAATACCAAAAACCTTTGCTTGGCACAGACTTTTTGATCAATCAATGAGTCTCAATTATCGAATCTATCGATTTGACTTCATCAGTCTTTTGATTTATTTATTGTTGTTGCTTGTGAGTTTGGCAATGATTTATTCAGTCACTTATGAAAAAAGTTTTTCACAAGATACTATTAGATTTCATCCCCTGTTTTACAAGCATCTGGTTACTATTTTGTTGTGTCTTGTTGTTGGGATTGGTGCTTATCTACTAAGAATCAATTTTCTAATCAATTATTCAGTTATCAGTTATCTTATTTCGTTCGGATTGTTAATGGGTCTTTTTGTAGTAGGTCAGCGAGTAGCAGGCTCACAATCTTGGTATCGATTAGGAGATATTGGAATCCAACCTTCAGAACTCGCAAAACTTGCAACAACTCTATTCGTGGCTAAAGTTTTTTTGGATAATACACGTTCATTTAAGCGTAAAAACCTGATGTGGGTCATCGTCATTATTGCATTACCTATAATCTTGATTTTATTACAACCCGATTTTGGAACTGCAATCACTTTTTTGTTTTTAAGCTTTCTGTTGTATGGACAAGGGTTGAACTTATTTTCATTCATTTCTGTTTTGTACGTGGCAGGCCTTTTTATGATGACTCTCGTTGTTGGTTATCTAAGATCTATTTTAGTCATTCTAATGTTGATGTATATCACCTATTTTGTGTTTCGATATTACAAGATAAACTGGTCAAGAACTTTATTGATTTTAATTACTAGTTGTTCATTGGGCATCATTTTAATTTCGGGTTATGTCTATCAAAACTTATTAGAACCCCACCATCGAAATCGAATCGAGGTTTTTTTAGGACTTCAAAAAGACAGTCAAAGTATTGGATATCATTTGTATCAATCAAAAATGGCTATTGAGGATGGACGTTTATTAGGTACTGGATATTTGAACGGTCCTAGAACCATGGGTGATTTCATTCCTGAACAACACAACGATTATATTTTTACAGCTATAGCGGAACAATGGGGCTTTTTAGGAAGTACATTGTTCATAGGTCTTTACACGTTGTTAATTTGTCGCGTCATTAATAGAGGCAGTTTGCATCGAAGTCAGTTTGAAAAAAAGTTTTCTTATGGTTTTGCTTGTTTTCTTTTGGCTCATTTTTTTATCAATATTGGCATGAATACGGGTATCGTTCCAACAATAGGTATTCCGTTACCATATTTGAGTTATGGTGGATCAAACTTATTGGCTTTCACACTCTTTTTAGCAATTTATTTATCGATGGATTATCAAAGATTAGCCGTTAAATCATCTGCTACCCCCCCCCAATTTATTTAGAATGATTTAATAATCTCCTATAATGTTGTAGATGGGGATGCCATATCTATCTTACAAATGGGCTTAAGATTGCGTTTATTTTAATTATCTTCAAATTGTATTAATGAAAAATGAATTCATGGGTTTTGAAACAAACCATTCATTTGGAAAAGGTTGAAAACACTTAGGGAAGAAAAAATGATATGAAATATTAATGGATAGTCATTTCTAATTTCATTTCAATGGCTTTTCAAAGTCAAGAAATAGCGTATTATTTGCCAATTGTCATAAATAAGGCTTTTTAAAATTCACTTCAAATTTAATATGCTGACTTTTCAAAATCTAATTAATTCTCATGTATCTTTTAAATTTCTCTTTTACTTTCCTAAGCATACGTTCTTAGGAACGTCACTTCACTTTGATTCTAAGTTAAGAAATCCAATACAGCATCAAACATAATATTTACAAAGGGATATAAATTGAAATCAGCATCAAAAGTCATAGAAGAAAGATCTATTGATAAATAAGAGTGAAAAAAAGCGAAACCTTTGAGTCATAGAAATTGAAAAAACGGAATTTTTAAGATGTGTCTTTTTTATGTTAAGCAAAGACTCAATCCAATTAACACAATAGATTATTGATATTTTGAACTCTCATTTGATTCACTTTGATTCGATTAGGACTTTTTTGAAGTTTATTTTGTCGTTATCACCTTTGGCTCAAATTTGAGATTTAAGTACAAAGGTTTCAACGCATGAATCATATGATCTAAATTTTGAAATATTTTTTGGTTAAGTTACATCTTATTGAAAGGGAATTATATATCAAAGTGGCATAGCCCATGGATATCACTTTGAGGCTTCCATCCTCTTTTAAATAGGGAACTATAGATCATGTTTGTCTTTAAATCTAAATAGTCGCTCCTTAAAAACTCAAATAGAGTCCATCATCCCCTTGATATGTGGGATT
>JAPORT010000066.1 GCA_026710085.1 Flavobacteriaceae bacterium
CATACAGATGGTCTTCATCGAGGGCAATATGAAACACCGCATCGGTGGCCACAGAGATCGCATCCGACGTACAGGTGTCGAGAACAAGACCCATCGAAAGAAACAGCACCAAAGACCGGAGGGAGGGAAAAAATCCATATCCTTCCCCTGCTGTGTTTACATTTTTCATCAAACTGTCGTAACAAAACTTTGTCATTTAAATCAAGAACAAAAATATATCTCAAAGCATTTCGATAGACATTATTTTTTGTTAGAAGCGTTTTGATAGCTGCTATTTGGATAAACTTTACTTTTTTATTTTAGACATATTCTAAAATAGTTATTCAAGACTTAAAGAATCGTCATTTTATCTTATTTGATAGGTATAGTTGCTTCAAATGTGGAATGCTGAGTTTTTGATGTAAGAATTTTAATATGGGAGCCCTTTGAATCATGCAAAATCAAAAAAAAATAGGGTGTGATGGGAAATTGTTTTTCTTTTCAGTCAATGAGCCACTCATTCGATGTGGCTTTCTTCCAAAAAACCACGGTATTTCTATGATTTTGGCCTCTTTGGCTCATTTTTGAGCCGAATCAGGCTTTGAGGGCTTCTTTTTTCCATGATTCTTCTTTTTAGGTTGGCATGAGAGCCATCATGCCTGGGAATCTCTTTCAATGGTATGCGATCGACTCTAAAACATGTTGATGATGGGCTTTCTCTAGCCCTTTGAATCGAGTGATTTGACCATGGAACCAGCGAGTCAAACCCCCGAAGGTCTGTTCTACCACCCAGCGTTCTTTGCTGATGGCTTTGTTTCGTTCTTTTGGTGGCTTGGTTCAGGGCTTGTTACGATCACCTTTTTCCATTACCAGGCATTCACTGCATGCCCTCTAGGGAGCTAGTCATTCTCTTTTGATTGGTCGCCTTGATCGGCCAAGACTCGTTTTCGTTCTTCGACCGAAAGGCTTTCCATCAAAGGCTGGAGACCTTGACGGTCATGCTCATTGGCGACCACCGTGTGTACCCCCGGAATCAAGCCTTTTTCGGTGGTGGCGATGTGCCGTTGGTACCCGTCATCGATTTTTTCCTTTTTTGGAACCAACGAGCTTCATGATCGGCATTGGGACGATCTTCTTCTTGTTCCTTATGATCACTGTCTTCAGCTTGAAGCTCTGGCTCTTCACGCTCGTCTTCTTTTCGGTCTTGAGCCATCTTCTTGGGTTGGCTTTTCGGCGTCAAAGGACTCGTGGTGATGCTGGCATCCACCACAGCCGTACCTTGAAGGATCCCTTCCCTTTCGGTGAGTTGTCGATGGACTTCCTCCATGATGCTTTGATCGAGCTTTTTGGCCGTCCATTCCGAACGAAAACGAGATAGTGTGCTATGATCGGGAACCGCATCTTCTATGTTTCAACCACAAAAAGTGGTGAAACTAATGCGGTCTTTCATGAATACTTCGGTCCGAACATCCGAGAGGTGGAACCAGATCGAAATCAACTGCATTTTCAATCAAATCATGGGATGGTAAGCTTTTTGGCCTCGTTGTTTTTTGCCAGATTGATCATTTTCGACTCCGCCCGTGATGGGGATTCAAAAAGCTCATTGGTTTGGATTGAAAAGATTTGAAATGTTGCCGATTGCGTACCATAGACCAAAACAAAATGATCAAAACCGATGGTCAAATAAAATAGAGAGGGATTTTCGTCCAACCCCTTTATTTTAGCGGAAAGTCAAAATTTTAGTGCAAAGGTCTCTATGGATAATCTTTTTCAAGCCAATCTTTGATTATTTCTTTTGCTATAAATTCAATTGATACAAAAAAACAGATGCTAGTATTTTTTGTTTCATGATCAATATGAAGCACTTGATTTACCCCTAATCACTCTCCTATTCAAAGAATGAACTATGTATTTTCACATTACACTAGATGATTGAACTCGTAATTCATTCAATTCCCTATTTTTTATGAGTCACTCACGAAAATATTGAGCTTTCTTCCGTTGAAACATGTACTTGAAAATATAAGAGAAACGGGACTATTGAATATCATTGAATGGCTGAACGTAACTATGTTTTTTTATACTGATGGAGTTTTGTATTGATGTTCTATTGGTTTTTAGGTTCAACTTTTTAAGAAATATCAAAGAGTCAGGGCCCACATTGAAAAGGAGGTCGACGATACTTAAGTTAGAGATAAAGCCATATTTATTACCAAAAACTTGATGGTATTGATTTAAAGAATATTTGATTTGGTTTTTTGCATTTAATAAGCATTCGACTACATGATGTTGACCTTTGACAGCTTTGATTACATTATAATCTAAATCAAAATTTAGAAAACCACAAATCGTTTGAATCAGTTGGAGATTGAATTCAAATAATTGATTGTTATGACATTGGTACAAAGGATAGAGTCGATCTTCGTAAAATTCAAAATAGGGAGAACTTCTATAGGAAGCACAGAGCGTTTTCCAATGTGTTTTTTTCCAAGGAATTTGATTGAAAATTTGAGTTTCACAATCGGTTCGGTATTTTTTTTGATTATGAACAATGGGGACTACCAACCGTAATTTTCCATTAGGTCCGTAGATGTAGGAACGATTTCGGTAGGTTTGTTTTTGAAATCGCAAATTGCCAGCAAAAAGGGTTTTTTTTTGATGGGTTAACCAGCTGAAATAAGAAATAGGGGGTAAATAAGCTGGTATGAGGATGTTTTTCAGGACGCCAAATATTTATAAGAAGATATGAAAATTAAAGCAAAACATGGATTAAATAATCTCGAGATAACTAATGAAAATGAATCTACTTTTTGATTTTTTGAATCAAGCGTTTTTTTCTTCTTTTCAAGACAAAAGCGGTGATTTGCCATAAAACAATGAGCCCAGCAAAATGAGGAAAATAACTTTTTGCTTCTCCTTTTCCTGATATAGTGGTAAATACTCGGTCCCATCGAATTTTCCAGTTTCGGATCCCTTCAGTAAAATTTTCGATACTAAACCATATAAATATGGGTTTTCCAACAATGTGGTCTTCTGGGACAAATCCCCAAAATCGACTATCCTCGCTTTTGTGACGGTTATCCCCCATCATCCAATAATAATTTTGTTTAAAAGTATATTGATCTGTGATTAGACCATTGATTCGAAATCCGAAATCACCAGATTCTAAAGTATTATGTTCATAATCAATGATTAACTTTTTGTAAAGAGGTCTGTTTTCAGAAGTCAAGGTAATGGTTTCCCCTTTTTTAGGGATGATGATGGGACCAAAGTTGTCTTCATTCCATGCAAAAGGAATTTTATTGGGAAAAAAACTAGTGTTAGGTCTCTTTTCGGTATTGATTTTTTGTTTAATGCTATCCAGCCATTGCACCTTGGTTAATGTTTGAGCTTCTTCTGGCGTAAGAAAAACGGTCTTGACTCGTTCAAGGATTTCTTTTCCTTGCAATCCAAGAGAACTGACTAATTGAGCCGAGAGGCCTTTTTCTGAGGTCACAACGGTTAGATCTGAATAGCTACTCCCCGTGGTGTATAGAATTTCAGATTGTATGGCCTTGAAAGAATTCGGAGTGATGTTGTCAATTCGATATTTTCGATTAAAGCCTGTGATTTTTTTTTCAACTAAATTTTTTGAGGAGACTCCATTACTATTGTATAGTTGATAGGGAAGTTGAATTTTGGCCCGATCAGGCAATTTATTTTTTTCATCATCAATGTGTACAAATCCATTAATAATTTCGAGGGTGTCGCCAGGTATTCCAACACAACGTTTGACATAGTTAGATTTTTTATCTAATGGTTTATTAACTCTTGTTTCTGCGACAAAAAATCTTCTTACTGTATCTGCAGGCCAATTAAAAACCACAATATCATTTCGTTGTATTTTTTGTAATCTAGGTAATCGGAGATATGGATACTGAGGGTTTTTTAAATAAGATCTCTTTTTGACGAGTGGTAATGTATCATGAACCAATGGAAGCGAAACAGCAGTTGTTGGTATTCGAGATCCATAGTGAAATTTACTTACCAATAGAAAATCTCCAACCAGTAGAGATTTTTCAAGAGAGCCAGTAGGGATGATGTAAGGTTGAATAAAATAATTATGAACTATGGTTGCTACAATAACAGCAAATACAATGGAACTAAAGGTTTCAGCAATCGAAGAACGTTTGGAACGATCTATCGATTCAGCATATTCAATATCTCTCGAATAGTTTAAAAAATAGATATAAAATCCAAAAGTGAATAGTCCCAACAGAATATCGGTTGTTTTAGACTTTCCAAAAACTTTAAGTGTTTCAACCCATAAAACGCCTATCATAATCAAATTGATGGTTGGGAGAAAAAACAAGATGAACCACCATTTGGGACGATGAACGATTCTTAATAAGACCAATAAATTATAAAACGGAATGATGGCCAAATAGGGCTTTTTACCCGCTGCTTGATAAAGTCGAAAAGTGCCACCAAAGTGTATCAAATTCAAGAGTAAAAAAAAGAGAATCCATTGAGTCATCGATTAGGGAGTTTTAATTAGATAAAGTATCAGATAAAACATCACTCATATTAAAAATTCCTATTTTATGTTCTATCCATTTCGCAGCAATTAAAGCACCATGTGCAAAACCATTTCTATTGTGTGCCTTATGAACTATACTTAATTCATCAATTTCTGAATTATAAGTGATTTGGTGATCCCCCATCACTTTGGCTTTTCGATGTGAATTGATTTGAAGTTCATCTTTTGAAGCTTTTTGGATCGTCCAATTTTGTAATTGGTGAATATGAACCAAATCTTCTGCAAGTGTTATAGCGGTTCCACTTGGCTTATCAAGTTTTTCTGTATGATGGGTTTCGGTTATGGAAACCTCATAATCATTTAATGATTTCATGGTGTGGGCTAGTTTGCGATTCATTTCAAATAGGACATTAACCCCAATACTGAAATTTGATGCATACAGAAATCCACATTTGGATTGTTTGGTCATCTGAGTCACTTTTTTATAATCCTTCAACCAGCCTGTTGATCCACAAACCACATTGAGATTGTGTTTGAATGCATATTCGATATTTTCAATAACTGCATCAGGGGTACTAAATACAATAGCCACTGACGCTTGATTTATAGAACCCCGAGAAAACTTAAAATCTTGGATATAAACGACTTGATAAGAATGTTGTAGGGCCATTTTTTCGATTAATTGTCCCATCTTGCCATACCCAAAAATTGCGATTTTCAAAATCTTTAAGATTTTAATGGACAAGTAGTTTTTGTTGAGACACAAACATTATTTGAATCAAACAGATCATCCAAAAACCGATATTTAGGACTTTTCATTTAATCCGCTAATTTAGGTACTTTTAACTGATAAGGCTTTAAGCACGATTGCTTATATACTGGTCATAATTGTGTTCCAAGGAAAAGAATTTCTGAGAGTCATAGGTTCATTTCTTAGATTATGATCTCATTTGGTTGAGTCATGAAATTCAATTTCACGATGAAATGGGCACTAGTTGATTTCTGTGACTCTCCTTGTTTATAGCGATTTAGTTTGTCTTCAGTTTAGATAAAAAAGGTTTTTTTATGATTACCACAAGGAGCATCAAATAGTAGGTTTATGATGAATATAAGCCTCTTGTCTTTCATACAAATTTTCTGTATCGATGGCCATAGAAGTTTACTATTTTCTATTTTTTGATGGAGAAACAAAGCCCGATATCTTTTTTTTCGGTGTTGCTCTAATCGATGCACGGCTATTGGTCAAGTCCATCTTCTCGATAATGATGCATGAATCTCCACCGTCTTGTTTTCCTCGTTGATCAAGAGCTTCTTTTCTCTTTGGCTCGATTTTTGTGGTTTTGAAGTTGATTAACCAATGAATGCTTTCCGTGGGTTTGATGTTCCTTACCCCCCCCCAAAAATTCCCTAAGTAGCTCGTTTTTTCGAGCCACGGGTCTCTTCAGTTCCTTTTTTCTTTTGTTTTCTGGTGTTCTTCATCGGGCCATCGTGTGTGGCTTGTATCGCCAGGCACGTTCGGATCGGAAGGCATTCATGGTCCAGAATCCGAACCAAATCATTTTTTTATATGAAACCTTTTTTTATTTTCTTGACAGTGGTTGCCGTGATTGCTTCAGGCTGCAAGAACTATGATGATCGCTTTGATGACTTGAACGGTCAGATCGCGACCTTAACCACCCAAGTGCAGGCACTGCAAGGGGTGGCCACTCAGGTGAGTGCGCTCAACACAGAGATTGGCAATATTCGCAGTAGCATCCAAGGGGATATCCAAACAGCAGTCGCTGGTGTGAGCACGACATTGGGCACGAATTTAGAATCCGCCCAGACAGCCCTCAATGGGGAGATTGCCAAATTACAAACGGCCTTAACCCAGGCAGCCGCCAATAACTTGACGCAAGCCGATATCGACCAGTTGAAGTCGGATTTACAAACCACATTAGCAGCAGCTCAGAAAACGGCTTTGGATACGGCCTTAGCGAGTCTTCAGGCGAAGCTCACCGAATTAGAGACGGCCTTGGCCACGGCGTTTCGTGGTGCTTTATCTCAGGCGGATTTAGACCAGCTGAAAGAGGAGATTGAAAAGGAAATAGCTCAAGTCAAAGAGGACTTAGAAGAAAGCTTAGGCGAGGGCGGATTCCATAGTGGGCCTGTGATCATCACCTCCTCTGGGGCTTGGGAAGCCACGAAGCGTCAGCTGGCCAGCAAAACGGAATTCTCAGGAGATTTCACGATTGATACGGAAACTTTATCCGATAGTGAAGTGGATGAGTTGATTGCTTGGGTGGCCAACATCACGTTGATTTATGGGGATTTGACGATCACCCACACAGGCAAAGAGAAGGTGATCAAATTTGCCAAGTTGAGCAGCGTGACCGATTTAGACGACAGTCAGTTGCATGCTCATTATCCGGAATTGACCAGTGCGGGGGTCATCACCTTGGATGGGGAGATTGAAACCGTGAAATTGCCCCAATTGAAAACGGTGAAGCATTTTGATGGCGATCGGGATGATGATGAGGAGAATATTGCCGATGAACATCATCTTCAGTTAAAAAAAGCTACCGAACTGATCTTAACGGCTTTGGCATCTTATAAGGCGGATCTCACGATTGATTTAGGCGGAGCGGAGGCGACGCTGGATTTGAGTGCTTTGAAGATCTTGGATAACAATGGGGACAAGAAAGATGGGGAAGAAGACTTGACGATCATTGGTCCCGATGAAGTATCCTTACCGGAACTCATCACCTTGGCCAAGTTGCATGTGCAAGATGTGCGCTCCGTTTCAGCTCCCAAAGTCAAAGGAGCGGATTTGCAGATTGGCGAGGATGTGATCAGCGTCAATGTGGGCACCGAGGGAGACAATCATATCAATGCCTTGGATGTGACGGGTGCGGATGATTTAGAAACCCTTCAAATTGGGGGCAATCCAGCTGCAGCCAATCAAGGGGGCACGGTGGTGGCTTTGAATGCGGACACGACCCCCGATTTGGAACGAGCTCATATCCATGGAGGCTTTTCGGTGGTGGTCAATGGCTTGGATGATGTTGAAGAGATCATCACAGGCCGAACGATTACAAAAGAAGTCTCTTTGATCGGCACGGGCGTGGAAGGCGATCTGGTCTTGGATCATGTTAGTGGGGCCAATGGCATTTTAAAAATCGAAAACAATGACGATGTGAAGACCTTAACGGCCGATAAGGTCAATAAGCTCAGAACCTTGAGCATTCAAGGCAATGAAGATTTAGAAACCATCAGTTTTAAGGCTTTAAAAGAAGCGGGCACGCAAGTCTTCCCAGAAAAAGGTAAAGCCTGGCATACTGGGGATACGGTCGTCATTGGAAGCACCACCTATGGTACCCTGGCGGGTGGCTTTGGTTTTAATGCGGCCAATGGGAATAATTTAGTGGCCGAGCAATTTTTTCATGAAGTCCCCAAGGCTGGCAATGTCGACAAACAAGATGGTGAGATTGTGGATACCTCGGGCATTTCGGATTTAGAAGCGTTTTTCAAGAGTGCGAAGCGAGTGGTGGTGGCTTATGATGGTGCGGAGGAATACAGTGGTCCTGGTGTCAATCGGAAGGCCGATGATTTTGAGCCGCAAGAGGATGTGGTCAATGATGGCAATAATCTGTTGTTGATTGGCAAAGGATTGGCGGGAACGAAGACAGATGCTGGCCAAGCCAAACGAGTGTTTTTGGTGACCGCAGGTGCTTTCAATTCTTCGGCTCCTGAGACGCTCACCATTGGGATTCGTGGGGGCATTTCCAAGGCCATTAATTTCACGCCTGGTGGTTCGGTCAAAAACTGGGTCAATGATCTCAATGATGACGAGGTCAAAGACTTTTTCAAAGTCAATGAGATTACCATCGAGTCTCGATATGGGGCACGTCCTAGTGGAGAATTAAAGTTGGCAACAGGTGGTACTATCAATCATACACAAGGGGATGATGATCTTTCCAATGATTTAGGAGGATCCTTTAAAATCACCATTGGGGATTATTCGCATGAGGTGATTTTATCCGATGGTTCGGAAACCGACAAGCCGTTTTCGGCGACCAATAAAAAGGCCGTGACCTATGTGGATGCTGATGATTCTTCGGAGTTCACGAATCCTTTAGAATTATTAACCAAACTAGATGACCCTTTTACCCAATACTCGAGTCTTTTCGGCGATCTCAAAGCATTGGATAGCAATGGGAAGCCTCTGGTTCCGATAGGGATGAATAATATTACTAATCGGACGGTGGTTTACGGAATGTTCGATCGGCAACCGATTGACGAGCCGGTGAAAGTCACGTGGGAAAACAAGCTCGATCAAGACGGACTGTTTACAATAATCGATGAATCCAAAAAAGACGTCACCACGGATGAAGCCTATCTTTTGATTATCTTGACTTCCGATGTGGCAGGTGCTGGAGATAAATCGACGATAGGACAGCCACCGACAGGTACTGGATTTAATGAGATAACCCTTCCACAACCTGCAACAGATGCTGGAGAAGCGTATGTAGACGCAGGTTCGATTATAATCCGGGAATTCACCATCGGGAAAAATGTGGTTCCGAGGTCGCGTTTACCCCAAGCGGGTTCTGATG